>NZ_BLKW01000004.1:1875646-2188254 GCF_010723305.1 Mycobacterium botniense
ACTTCGGCTTCCCGGGTTGTGCGCACGATGTCGACGATGCTTTCGACTTCTTCCGGCCGGGCGGCAACCCACTCCTGATGCCCCACGATGACATAGACCAGCCCACGACCGCCGGCCGCGTCGGGCACCAGTTGCGCCGATCCCAGCACCCGCGCCAGCATCGCCAACCACACGAACGGATGGGTGTCCAGCAGCGAACGGGTGACCGCAGCATTGTCCACGCCGATCTCGACCAGCCGTGCCGCCAGCCGGTATCCGCGCGGACTGGCCCAACGGAATGAACCGGTATCGGTCGTCAGCCCGGCGTAGATGCAGTACGCCACGTCTGCGTCGATGGGCTTGTCCCACGCGTCGAGCAGATCGGCGACCAGCATTGTGGTGGAGTCTGCCGAGGCGTCGACGAAGTTCGCGGTGCCGAACAGCTGGTTGGAGGCGTGATGATCGATGACCAGTACTTCTTGGCCTGGCGCAGCCAGATCCCCGAGCGCGCCGAGTCGGCTGACACTTGGAATGTCCACCGTGACAACCAAATCGACGTCACGGCTCATGGCGTCGGGGCTGACCAGCAGCTGCGCGCCGGGCAGCGACTGCAGCGACTCCGGCAGCGTCGCCGGCGCGGCAAAGCTGACCTCGACCTTCTTTCCGCACCGGTCCAGGACCAACGCCAGGGCCAGGCCGGCGCCCATCGTGTCGGCGTCCGGGTAGACATGACACACCACGGCGATTCTCGTCGCGGCCGCCAGCAGCTCGGCAGCACCGACGGCGTTGACCCGTCTAGCGTTTGCGGCCGGATCAGTCGCGTCGACCGTCGTCACCGGTGTCCTTTGTGGTCGTCCACCCGTCGGGCTGCTCACCCCGCATAGCCGGGGGAGACAGTTCCCCGCCCCCTCGATACGGATCGGCCTCCCCCGCCGGCTTGGCACCGGAACGAACCCGCTCCAGATCGGCATCAGCGGCACGGGCACGAGCCAGCAACTGCTCCATCCGGTGCACCGAGTCGGGCACCGGATCGCGCACGAACGTCAGGGTGGGGGTGAACCTCACACCGGTGCCAGCCCCGACCTTGGAGCGCAGCACCCCTTTGGCCCGTTCCAGCGCGGCGGCCGCGCCATCGTAGTTCGGTTCGTCGTCCAGGGTGCGGCCCATCACCGTGTAGTACAGCGTCGCGTCATGCAGATCAGCGGTCACTTTCACATCGGTGATCGTGACGCCGTCCAGCCGCGGATCTTTGATCTCGTACTCGATCGCCGACGCAACGATCGCCGAGATCCGCTTGGCCAGCCGCCGCGCTCGAGCCGGGTCAGCCATCACGGACACTCCTAGCCTCATGGGCCATGTTCGCTTCGTTCCGCCGCGCCTCGCGGCCTTGGGTTCCCTCGGTCGTCAGGCCCGTTCTTTCTGGACCAGCTCGTACGTTTCGACGACGTCCCCTTCTTTGATATCGGAGTAGCCGAGTGTCAAACCGCACTCGTAGCCCTCACGGACTTCGGCGACATCATCCTTCTCCCGGCGCAGCGAGGCCACCGTGAGGTTGTCGGCGACCACGATGTTGTCCCGCAGCAGCCGGGCCTTGGCGTTGCGGCGCACCACTCCGGAGGTGACCAGACACCCGCCGATGACGCCGAACTTGCTGGACCGAAACAGCGCGCGAACCTCGGCGCGGCCCAGCTGAACCTCTTCGTACACCGGCTTGAGCAGGCCGCGCAGCGCCTTCTCGATCTCATCGATGGCCTGGTAGATCACCGAGTAGTAGCGGATCTCGACACCTTCGCGATTGGCCAGCTCGGTGGCTTTGCCCTCGGCGCGCACATTGAACCCGATAATGATCGCATCCGACGCCGACGCCAGATTGACGTTGGTTTCGGTGATCGCACCGACCCCGCGGTCGATGACCCGCAACGCCACCTCGTCGTCGACCTGGATGCCCATCAGGGCCTCTTCCAGTGCCTCCACGGTCCCGGCGTTGTCACCTTTGAGGATCAGGTTCAGCTGGCTGGTTTCCTTCAGCGCCGAATCCAGATCTTCCAAGCTGATCCGCTTGCGGGCGCGAGCCGCCATCGCATTGCGCTTGCGCGCGCTCCGGCGGTCGGCGATCTGGCGGGCGATGCGGTCTTCGTCGACGACGAGGAAGTTGTCACCCGCGCCCGGCACCGACGTGAATCCGATCACCTGAACCGGCCGCGACGGCAGCGCCGCCTCGACATCCGCACCGTGCTCGTCGACCATGCGGCGCACCCTGCCATAGGCATCGCCGGCGACCACCGAATCACCCACATGCAGCGTGCCGCGCTGCACCAGCACCGTGGCCACCGGACCGCGACCGCGGTCCAGTTGCGCCTCGATCACCACACCCTGGGCTTCCATATTAGGGTTGGCCCGCAGGTCAAGGGCCGCGTCAGCGGTCAGCAGCACCGCCTCAAGCAGCTGGTCGATGTTGGTGCCCTGCTTGGCGGAGATATCGACGAACATGGTGTCGCCGCCGAATTCCTCAGGCACCAAACCGTATTCGGTGAGCTGCCCACGA
Organism: Mycobacterium botniense; assembly: GCF_010723305.1. Classification (NCBI taxonomy): domain Bacteria; kingdom Bacillati; phylum Actinomycetota; class Actinomycetes; order Mycobacteriales; family Mycobacteriaceae; genus Mycobacterium; species Mycobacterium botniense. The sequence goes on from NZ_BLKW01000004.1 coordinate 1,878,171, forward strand.
ATCTTGGCCGGGTCGGCCCCTTCCTTGTCGATCTTGTTGACCGCCACCACGATTGGCACGTCCGCAGCTTGCGCGTGGTTGATGGCCTCCACTGTCTGCGGCATCACGCCGTCATCGGCGGCCACCACCAGGATCGCGATGTCGGTAGCCTGCGCACCGCGGGCACGCATCGCGGTGAATGCCTCATGGCCCGGGGTGTCGATGAATGTGATGAGCCGCTCGGTGCCGTCATGCTCGACAGCGACCTGGTAGGCGCCGATGTGCTGGGTGATACCGCCGGCCTCGGCCTCGCGGACATTGGTTTTGCGGATGGTGTCCAGCAGCCGGGTTTTCCCGTGGTCGACGTGGCCCATCACAGTCACCACCGGCGGGCGGACTTGCAGATCCTCCTCACCGCCCTCATCCTCGCCATAGGTCAGATCGAAGGACTCCAGCAGCTCGCGGTCCTCGTCTTCGGGGCTGACGACCTGCACGTTGTAGTTCATCTCGCTGCCCAGCAACTCAAGGGTCTCGTCACCCACCGACTGGGTCGCGGTGACCATCTCACCGAGGTTGAACAGCGCCTGCACCAGTGCGGCCGGATTAGCGTCGATCTTCTCCGCGAAATCCGCCAGTGACGCCCCGCGGGCCAGCCGGATGGTCTCACCGTTGCCGTGGGGAAGCCGCACACCGCCGACGACCGGGGCCTGCATCGAGTCGTATTCCTGGCGCTTCTGCCGCTTGGACTTGCGTCCACGTTTGGGTGCACCGCCGGGACGGCCGAACGCCCCAGCGGCCCCACCGCGCTGACCGGGACGACCGGCGGCGCCGGGACGGCCGCGGTAACCGACACCCGGCGGGGCGCCGACCCCGCCGCCGCGGTAGGTGCCGCCACCTCCTGCGGGACGCCCGCCGGCTGGAATACCGGGACGGCCCCCCGGCGCGGGTCGCGGCCCGCCCGGACGCGGCGGACGGGCTTGACCACCGGGAGCCCCGGGCCGGGGCGGCATACTGCCCGGGGAGATGCCCGGACGTGGCGCCCCGGGGCGGCCAACACCCGGCCGAGGTGCCTGCGGCCGCGGGATGGGCCGATCAATGGGCTGCGACGACGAGAACGGGTTGTTACCGACGCGCGGTGTGCGGATCCCGGGCTTCGGCGCCGGACTCGGACGGGGGCCGGGTGTGGCGCCGGACGGGGCCGCCGGATGGCTGGGCGGTGCGGCCGAGAGGCCTCCAGCGGTCGGCGCTGCAGGCGCCGCCGGCGATGTGGCCGGCCTGGATGCGGCAGGGGCGGATGGCGTGCGATCAGTGGTTTTGGCCGGAACCTCAGCCACACCTGTGTCCACGGGTGTGCTTGGCGCAGCGCCGGCCTCCCCGTTGCCGGACGCTTTGTCCACGGCCTTCTGCTCGGCCGCCTTACCGCCGCCAAACGATTCACGCAGCCGGCGCGCGACGGGTGCCTCCACCGTCGAGGACGCCGACTTGACGAATTCACCCTGCTCGCTTAGCCGGGCGAGAACTTCCTTGCTCGTAACACCGAGTTCCTTGGCCAACTCGTGTACGCGGGCCTTACCTGCCACTCGATCTCCTGTCCATGAGGCGACAGCGGTGGTGGGCCGCGCCTCGGTTTAGCTATGACGCATGGTCATCGGGACTTCACGGTGTGCTCATGTCCTTTGCTACCTATTCTGTTGGCCGGTGCGTCGAGCGAACTGACGTACTCGACTACCGCCGATGTGTCCGGTAAACCGGCGATACGCAGCGCTCGTGTGAAAGCTCGCCGCCGGATCGCCGACTTCGCACACTCCGGTACCGGATGCAGCCACGCACCCCGCCCCGGCAGGCTCCTCGCTGGATCAACGATCACGGCATATGCGCCGTTCCCGCTCGATACAGCCACCACGCGAAGCAGTCCGACGGCCAGCTCTCGCTTCCGGCACCCGACGCACGTGCGCACCGGTCCTCTGGTATGCCGACGCGTCGGGGTCGAAATCTCGCGCTGGGTCACGGCTTAGTCTACCTTCACCTCGCCGTGACTCAGAACCACCCGGCGATCGGGTCCGGCATCGGACAGGACCAGTGGCTCCGGCACGTGCCGCAGGGCGACAGCGCGTCACCGGTGCGCCGGCCGCACCCGCAGCAGCGGCAGGTCACGCGCGCGAGGATGTACGCCGGAGAACCGCTGCTTGACGGAACGGCAGACTGGCGGGATCTCAGCACGGTCGATTCCGCTGTGACCCAGCGGAACCCGCCCGCGTCGTCGCCGGAGAGATCTGCCTGGGTGTTGTTACCTGACACGGTGAGCTGCACGCGCCGGTGGCGTTGAGGTGACCGCAACCCCGGCCGATTCGCGGTGCCGGGTGGCCCTCACAGCACCGGAACGCTAATGGCCGTGGGCCACGCCGTGACTGGCATCCTGGTCGTGCTGGTCTGCCCCGGGTCCGGGCGAATCGCCGCGAATGTCGATACGCCATCCGGTGAGCCGGGCGGCCAGCCGCGCGTTCTGGCCCTCCTTGCCGATAGCCAGCGACAGCTGGAAATCAGGCACCACCACCCGAGCAGCCCGGGCCACGGGGTCGATGATCGTCACCGAGACGACCTTCGCCGGTGACAGCGCGTTGGCGACAAAGCGGGCGGGATCCTCGTCATAGTCGATGATGTCGATTTTCTCGCCGGACAGCTCGCTCATCACATTACGGACCCGCTGTCCCATGGGACCGATGCACGCACCTTTGGCATTCAAACCTGGCACCCGTGACGCCACCGCGATCTTGGACCGGTGACCTGCTTCCCGGGCGACGGCGACGATTTCCACCGACCCGTCCGCGATCTCGGGGACTTCCAGCGAGAACAGCTTGCGGACCAGGTTGGGGTGGGTACGCGACAACGTGATCAGCGGCTCTCGGGCACCGCGGCTCACACCCACCACATAGCAGCGCAACCGGTTGCCGTGTTCATAGCTCTCACCGGGAACCTGCTCGGCCACCGGAATGACGCCCTCGGACGGCTTGGTTTCGCTGCCGATCCTGACAACGACAAGACCACGGGCATTGGCGCGGCTGTCACGTTGGATCACGCCCGCGACGATCTCTCCCTCCCGGGTGGAAAACTCGCCGTAGGTGCGCTCGTTTTCCGCGTCGCGGAATCGCTGCAACATCACCTGCCGTGCAGTGGTGGCCGCGATTCTGCCGAACCCTTCGGGAGTGTCGTCCCATTCGCTGATGACATTGCCGTCGGCGTCGGTCTCGCGGGCGATGACCCGGGCGACACCGGTTTTGCGGTCGATCTCGATACGCGCCTCGGCCTGGTGTCCTTCGGTGTGTCGGTAGGCGCTGAGCACCGCGGCCTTGACGTCCTCGAGCAGCTCATCGAATGAAATGCCCCGATCCACAGCGATCGCGTGCAGCGCGGCCATGTCGATGTTCATATCCCGGCCTCCGTGCCCGCTGCCTGCCGCGCCAGCTCCAATTCTCGTGCGGCGGGCGGTGAAAACTCAACTTGCACAACGGCCTTGGTGATTGTGTCAAGCGGGATATGCCGAATCGTCCAGTCCCGGCCAGCTCGGACCACCAGCGCCACCGTGTCGCCCCGCGTCTCACCGACTCGGCCGCTCAGCTGTGATCCATCCGACAACGACAGTTCGACTTTGCGGCCACGGGCCCGGCGGAAGTGCTTCCCGGTCGTCAACGGCCGCTGCACACCCGGCGAGCTGACCTCGAGGATGTAATGCCGCCGGATGCTGCCCAGGCTGTCCAGCAACTCTGATGCAGAGCGCGACAACGCTGCGATGGTGTCCACGTCGAGCGCGGTGTCACCGTCGGCGATCACCGTAATCCGCGGTGGGCGAGCGCGGGTGTCGATGACGACCTCTTCGATGTCGTACCCGGCGCGCGCAAACTCCCCACCGAGTAGCTCGATCACCTGCGTTTGCGACGGTAGCCCGGTGGCCACAGCGAGCTCCTCATCTTGAGTTGTCGGGTCAGCACAGTGTCGCCGGGAGGGCGGCGTCGGCGGCCTTGCGGTCCGCCTGAGCCGGCGTTCCACGCGAACCAGCTACCAACGATACGCCAGATTTAGCGATCGGCCGGTGTGGCGAACACCGGTGACCGCTTCATGGCGCTGCGCTCGCGATGGCAGGATGTGGCCTGTGTCAGGCACTATGCCCGCCGTCAGCCGGCGACGACTGCTCGCCGGGGGTGCCGCCCTCGCCCTGTGCGGCGTGGTCGCGCCCGCGTGTGGCTCACCGCCCCCACCGCCTGCGGTCGACGACCTGCAATCGCAGTTGGAGCTGGCCCGCCACGACAGTGAGCTCGCCGCAGCAGTTGCCGCCGCCGAGTTGGCGCACACCGCTGCCGCCCTGAAAGAGGTCTCGGCGGAACGCGCACGACATGCCCAGGCGCTGGCCACTGAAATCGACCGCATCGCCGGACGCTCGACACATACCACCAAGGCTGCGACCAGCGCGACCACCACCACCACCACACCGGCCGCTCCCGCGCCGACGCTCTCCGATGTCGTCGACTCGCTGCGCACCTCCGCTGACAGCGCCACTCGACTGGCGGCCACCCTGTCGGGTTACCGGGCCGGTTTGCTTGGCTCCATCGCCGCGGCATGCACCGCCGCGTACTCGGTGGCGCTGGCGCCCGGAGGGGTCAAGCCGTGACCTCCCCGCAGTCCACCCCCAGCGCGCCGTCGTCGGGATCACGACGCCCGGGCGGGAGTGATAAGAGCGCTGCGGCCAACGCGGCCCTTCGTGACGCTTTGGCCACCGAACACGCCACTATCTACGGTTACGGCATCGTGTCCGCGCACGCCCAGCCGGGTGTCAACGACCTGGTCGCGACCGCGCTGGAGCAGCACCGCCAACGCCGCGACCACGTCATCGAGCTGCTGGCGGCCCGTTCGGTGCCGGCGCCGATCGCCGCGGCAGGCTACCAACTGCCGATACCGGTCAACACCGAGCGCGACGCGGCGCGGTTGGCTGTGCGGATGGAAAATGATTGCGCGGTGGCCTGGCGCGCGGTCATCGAACAGGCGCAGACACCCCCGGACCGCGCATTCGGAGTGACCGCCCTGACGCAGAGCGCGGTTTTGGCCGCACGCTGGAACCAGGTGTTGGGGGCATGGCCGATCACCACTGCGTTTCCCGGCGGCAGTGAATGAGGGTGCAGATTCTGCGGGGCCGTCTTGGGTCGGGAAGTTATGCGGGCGACTCCGGGTCGACCTAACCGGCGACCGCCGCTGCGATCTCGGGAGCCAGCGAGCCACCCACGGAAACCTCACGGGTCTGGCCGCTGAACCGGTTACGCAGCTCCACCACCCCGTCCGCCCAGCCGCGGCCCACCACCACGATCCAGGGCACGCCCAGCAATTCGGCGTCGGTGAACTTCACACCCGGAGACGCCTGGCGGTCATCGAGCAGTACGTCGACACTGAGCCGGTCCAGGTTCCCGGCCAGCTCAGCGGCCCCGGCCCGAGCCTCAGCGTCTTTGTTGGCGATCACCAGATGCACGTCGAACGGCGCCACCGACGACGGCCAGCGCAGGCCCAGCTCATCATGGTGCTGTTCGGCGATGACGGCCACCAGCCGTGAGACCCCGATCCCGTAGGAGCCCATGGTCAGCCGCACCGGCTTGCCGTCCTCCCCCAGCACGTCGGCGGCAAAGGCGTCGGTGTATTTGCGGCCGAGCTGGAAAATATGGCCGATCTCAATGCCGCGGGCCGAGATCAGCGGACCCGCGCCGTCCGGAGAAGGGTCACCGTCACGCACCTCCGCGGCCTCGATGGTGCCGTCGGCGCTGAAATCCCGGCCGGCCACTAGCCCCACCACATGCTGGCCGGGCGCGTCGGCTCCGGTGATCCAGCTGCTGCCCTCGACCACCCGTGGATCGACAAGGTAGCGAACGTTGTTTTCCCGCAATGACTTCGGACCGATATAGCCCTTCACCAGAAACGGGTACTTGGCGAAATCGTCGTCGCCGAGCAGCACATAATCGGCCGGGGCGAGCGCCACCGCCAGCCGCCGCTCGTCGATCTCGCGGTCGCCCGGCAGCCCGATGGCCAGCAATTCCCAGTCTCCACCGGGCTCACGGATCTTAAGCATGACGTTCTTGAGCGTGTCCGCAGCGGTGATGGTGCGGCCCAGGTCCACACTGTTGGCCCACTCCACCAGGCTGGCGATCGTCGGGGTATCGCCGGTGTCGTAGACCACCGGCTCGGGCAGGCCATCGATGGGCAGCGGTGCGGGACGTGCGGTGGTGACCGCCTCGACATTGGCCGCGTATCCAGACTCCCGGCACCGTACGAACGTGTCCTCGCCGACCGGACTCTCGGCCAAGAACTCCTCAGAAGCGCTGCCGCCCATCGCGCCGGAGACCGCGGACACGATGACATACCGCACCTGCAGCCGGTCGAAAATGCGTTGGTAGGCCTCCCGGTGTGCGTGGTAGGAGGCCGCGAGCCCGGCGTCGTCGATGTCGAAGGAGTAAGAGTCCTTCATCAAAAACTCCCGCACCCGCAGGATGCCGGCCCGTGGCCGCACTTCGTCACGGTACTTGTTCTGGATCTGGTAGAGCACCAACGGAAAGTCTTTGTAGGAGCTGTACTCCCCCTTGACCATGAGGGTGAACAACTCTTCGTGCGTGGGCCCGAGCAGGTAGTCGTTACCGCGGCGATCCTGCAGACGAAACACGCTCTCGCCGTATTCGGTCCAGCGGTTGGTCGCCTCGAACGGCGCCCGCGGTAGCAGCGCGGGCAATAAAATCTCCTGCCCACCAATAGCATTCATCTCCTCGCGGACGATCCGCTCGATCTTGCGCAGCACCCGCAACCCAAGCGGTAACCAGCTATACAAGCCGGGCGCGACCGGACGGACATAGCCGGCGCGAATCAGCAGCTTGTGGCTCGGCACTTCGGCGTCGGCGGGGTCGTCGCGCAGTGTGCGCACGAACAGCTCGGACATCCGGGTGATCACAGCGGGCAAGCCTAATGACGAAAGCGGTGCACAGCGAAACCGGGCGCAGCGCTGTCGTGCATCTCACGGCAGAAGCCACGGCTGTGGTTGGGGCCGAATCGCGGCCCCCGCTCCTGTGACGCGGCCGCGGCGGGCGCGCCGGCCTAAAGTTCTCCGGCGTCGAGGGCACCCTTGACTTCCTGCGCGTGAGCCACCTGCTCTGCGGTGTAGCCGATCAGCAACGCCACGCCACCGACAATGACCGCCACCCCGGCCACCCACAGCAGACCGTAGGTGTAACCGTGGTCCAGGGCATGCAACTGAGCAGCATTCATGAACTTCACCGGCCCGTTGGTGCCGCCCAGATACAACGTCCGCGATGTGATCACGGCCTGGATGACCGCCAGTACCACCGGTCCACCGAGGTTCTGCAGCATCAGCGCGATTGCCGAGGTGGGCCCGATCCGGTCGAACCCGACGCCCGCGATTGCCGACAACGCCAGGGGGACGATGATCATGCCGATACCGATACCGCCGACAACGACCGGCATGACCAGGTTCGGGAAATACGGGATTCCGGCGTTGAGCGTCGAACCATAGAGCATCGCGCCCAGCACCAGGATTCCACCGCCGATCACCACCACCCGCGGCGGAAACCACGACACCAGCTGTGACGAGGCGCCCAGACCGATGCCCATGGCGATGGCGAACGGGATGAAGCCGACACCGGCCCGCAGCGCGCTGTAACCCATGATGTCTTGCACATACAGCCCGATCAGCACGGTCAGGGTGAACATCACGCCACCGGCCAGGAAGATCGCCGCAAAGGTCGCCAACCGGTTGCGGTCGAAGAACAAACTGAACGGCACGACGGGGTTCTCCGCGGTGCGCTCGATGATGGCGAACGCCACAAAAGCGCCCAGGGCCACCATCCCCGAGCCGATCGTCGTCACCGACACCCAGCCTTTCTCCGGGCCCATCGAGACGGCAAAAACCGCGGCGGTGCACACCAGGGTGGCCAGCACCGCGCCGGTGGCGTCGAGTTTCATCCGCTCCCGCTGCGTTTCCCGCAGGGTAGTGCGCGACAGGGAGATCATCAGCAGCCCAATCGGCACGTTGACCATGAACGCCAGCCGCCACGAGACCTCGGTGAGCGCACCGCCGACCACCAAACCCATCACCGACCCGACGCCGGTCATGGCACCGAACACCGCGGTCGCGGCGTTACGCGCCGGCCCCTTCGGGAACGTGGTCGCTACCAGTGCCAGACCGGTCGGCGAGGCGATCGCGGCGCCCACACCCTGCAACAACCGGGCCAGCACCAGCGTGCCCGCATCCCAGGCGATACCGCACATCGCCGAGGCGATGGTGAACAGCGCCACACCGACGATGAAAGTGCGTTTGCGGCCGATGGTGTCACCGAGACGGCCGCCGAGCAGCATCAAACCGCCAAACGTCAGCACGTAGGCGGTGATCACCCAGCTCCGCCCGGCGTCAGATAAGCCCAGGTCGTTTTGGATCTTAGGAAGCGCGACAATCGCGATGGTGCCGTCCATCGTCGCCATCAGCTGCATGCCGCCGATGGCGATGACCGCGGCGACAAACCGGCGAGACGGCAGCCAAGTCGGGAAATACCTGCTCGTCCTGTCTAACGAGGTGGAGTCGACGGGCATTAGGGTTGCTCGTTCCGCGCGTGGTGTCGTCCAGTGAGGTACTACCCGCTCCCCATCGTTGAGAGCCGTCATAGCGGGCTACCTTACCGTACTCTTAAAAATCGTTTAAGCGCCAAAGGCCGCGACCGCGCCGATCACGATGATCGCAGGAGGCCGGATACCTTCTGCGCGGATCTCTGCGGGCGCGTCGGCCAGGGTCGTCCGCAAAGTCCGCTGGGCGGCCGTCGTTCCGTGCTGGACCACGAGAACCGGCGTCTGCGCAGGTCGACCGCCTGCCAGCAGGACTTCAGCGAAAAGCTCGATGCGTTCAACCGCCATCAGCAAAACGATGGTGCCCGACATGGCTGCGAGTGCGTCCCAATTCACTAACGATTCGGGGTGACCAGGCTCGACATGCCCGCTGACCACGACAAACTCATGACAAACGGCCCGGTGGGTAACCGGGACGCCGGCCAGCGCCGGCACAGCTATGGCACTGGTCACACCGGGCACCACCGTGACCGGAATTCCGGCTTCGGCGCAGGCCTGAACCTCCTCGTAGCCGCGGGCGAACACGAACGGGTCACCACCTTTGAGCCGCACCACGAATTTGCCGGCTCTGGCCCGCTCGATCATCACCGCGTGAATGGCGTCCTGCGCCATGGCCCGCCCGTAGGGGATCTTGGCCGCGTCGATCACCTCCACCTGCGGCGGCAGCTCGGCGAGCAGTTCGGCGGGCGCCAACCGGTCGGCGACCACGACGTCAGCCTGGGCGAGCAGCCGGCGCCCGCGCACGGTGATCAGTTCCGGATCGCCCGGCCCGCCGCCCACCAGGGCGACTCCGCCGGGTACGACGTCATCGCTGGCCGCGGTGATGATGCCCTGCTGCAAGGCCTCCCGGATAGCTGAGCGGATCGCCGCCGAGCGGCGGTGCTCACCTCCCGCGAGCACCCCCACCGACAGCCCCGCATAGGCGAACGACGCCGGGGTGACCGCGGTGCCCTCGACAGCCATGTCAGCGCGCACACAGAAAATCCGGCGCCGTTCGGCCTCGGCCACCACGGCAGCGTTCACCTCCGGGTCATCGGTGGCGGCGATCGCATACCAGGCGCCGTCGAGATCTCCGTCTCGATAAGCACGCAGCGACAACGTAATCCGGTCCATCGCCTCGACAGCACGGGTGGCGGAGCGGGTGATCACGTGCACGTCCGCACCGCTGGCGATGAGCAGCGGCAGGCGGCGCTGCGCAACAGTGCCGCCGCCGACTACGACGACCTTCTTACCGGCGAGGCGCAAACCGACCAGATAGGGATTCTCAGTCACCGGGTGAGTGTAGTGCGGGCGCGGGCGGCGTGTGCGACGAAGCGTGCCACCGCATGCGGTGTCGCCGCCGGGTGGGTGTGCAGATAGGACGCGTGGACGCCGGCCTCCACGGCGCCCTCGTGCGCAATGTCCGTACCGCCGCTCCGATACCTCCAAGCAGGCTGGTAACTGCCTGTGAATGTGACTGTGGTGCGGTGGAATTCGTGGCCGACCACACACTCTCCCGCGGCGTACAGCGGCGAATCGGCCACAGCGGCAGCTTCGCGATATCCCAAGGTGAGGTGCGGGGTGAACTGCGCCGATCCGGCCAGCACCCCGCACATCGGGTGACCGTCAAGGTCGGAGACCAGATAGGTCAGCCCGGCGCATTCGGCGTGTACCGGTCTGCCCGCTGCGGCCAGCATGTTGATCTGCCGGCGCGCAATGTCGTTGGCGGACAGCTCAACGCAATACTGCTCGGGGAATCCGCCGGGTAGCAGCACCGCGTCGCAACCGGCGGGCAGCGGGTCGGCGAGCGGGTCGAATTCGACCACGTCCGCGCCGGCGGCGCGTAACAGCTCGGCATGTTCCGGGTAGGCGAAGCTGAACGCCTTTCCGGCGGCCAACGCGACCATGGCCCGATTTCGGTTCTGGCCCACCGCAACCGCCGGATCCCACGGCGCGTCGGTGACACGGCTTGCGGCCGCCGCGGCCACAGCGGCCAGATCGACGTGGTGAGCGATCAGCGTGGTCATCGCCTCGACCGCCAAGCGGGCCCGCCGCCCATACTCCACCGCGGTGACTAGACCCAGATGCCTTGTGGGCACAGCTAGTTCATCGTTACGCGGAATCGCCCCCAGCACCGGTACACCGGCCTGCTCGCACGCCTGACGCAGCACCTGTTCGTGTCTGGCCGATCCGACCCGGTTGAGGATGACGCCGACCACCCGGGTAGCGGGGTCGAACGTCGAAAACCCGTGCAGCAGTGCGGCGATGCTGTGACTTTGGCCGCGCGCGTCGATGACCAGCACCACCGGGGCCCCCAACAAGGCGGCGACGTGCGCGGTGGACCCCACCGCCGGCAGCGCTGCGTCGGCACCGATGCGCCCGTCGAACAGGCCCATGACCCCCTCGACCACGGCGATATCCGCTCCGGCGGCGCCATGGGCGTACAGCGGGCCGATGAGCTGCTCGCCCACCAGCACGGGATCGAGGTTGCGGCCAGGCCGCGCGGCGGCCAGCGCGTGGTAGCCGGGATCGATGAAATCCGGTCCCACCTTGAACGGGGCGACCCGCTGGCCGGCGTGTCGCAGGGCACCGATCACACCGGTGGTGACGGTGGTCTTCCCGCTGCCCGACGCGGGGGCGGCCAGCACGATAGCCGGGGCGCTCACGCGGCGCCCACCCGTCGCGAGCGTGCATAAAATGCCGCGCTGGGCGGCGTGTCGGTGTACCGACACGCACGCTCGGGGGGGATGACGGCGGGAATGCTCACCACTCGATACCCTTTTGACCCTTGCGCCCGGCGTCCATGGGGTGCTTGATTTTGGCCATTTCGGTCACCAGGTCGGCGGCCTGGACCAGCGCCGGCGGAGCGTCGCGGCCGGTGATCACCACATGCTGGCGGCCAGGGCGGTTACGCAGCCTGGCGAGCACGTCGTCGACGTCGACCCAGCCCCACTTGAGCGGATAGGTGAACTCGTCGAGGACATAAAAGTCGTGCCGCTGCGCGGCGAGGCGACGCGCGATCTCGGCCCAGCCGTCGGCGGCGGCCGCGGCGTGGTCGTGCTCGTCACCACGCTTGCGCGACCACGACCAGCCGGCCCCCATCTTGTGCCATTCGACTGGCCCGCCGACCCCGTGTTCGTCGTGGAGGCGCCCGAGGTGACGGAACACGGCCTCCTCACCGACCTTCCACTTGGCGCTTTTGACGAACTGGAACACGGCGATGTTCAGGCCGGCGTTCCAGGCCCGCAGCGCCATGCCGAACGCCGCCGTCGATTTGCCCTTACCCGCGCCGGTGTGCACCGCCAGCACCGGGGTGTTGCGGCGCGCCCGGGTGGTCATGCCGTCGTCAGGAACCTGAAGCGGGCGACCGTGCGGCATGGACTATCACCTCCGGCGGGCTCAGGCCGCGCCGCGCACGGCCCGGGTGAGGAAATCGGCGCGCAACTGCTCCAACCGCAGCGCCGGCGCGCCGAGCTGAGCGGCCAGCTGCTCAGCCAAACCCAATCGCACATAAGACATTTCGCAGTCGATGACCACTGCCGCCGCTCCCGCGGCGACCAACCGGGCGGCCGCGGACCGTGCGCGCCGCAGTGGGTCCGGCCCCGCCGTGGCCCGGCCGTCGGTGAGAACCACCACCAGCGGCCGGCGTGCCCGGTCACGCACCTTCTCCCGGACGACCAGTTGGCAGGCGGCCAGCAGACCCTCGGCGAGGGGGGTTTTGCCGCCGGTGTCAAAGCGCGCGAGCCGGCGTCCGGCGATATGAGCCGACGACGTGGGCGGCAGTAGCAGCTGGGCCCCGTGGTCACGGAAGGTGATCACCGCCACTTTGTCGCGGCGCTGATAGGCGTCACGCAGCAGCGACAGGGCGGCGCCGCTGACCGCCGCCATGCGATCGCGGGCGGCCATCGAACCCGAGGCGTCGACAAGGAAGATGACCAGATTGCCTTCGCGGCCTTCGCGTATGGCTCGGTGCACGTCACCGGGCTGCAGCCGCAGCGGGCCCGGCCCCGCGGCATGCTGCGCAGCGGCCAGCACCGTGGCGAACAGATGCACACCATGACCGGCAACGCCGTCGTCGGTGGCCGCGATGACGGCACCGGAAACATTGCGGGCCCGCGACCGCCGTCCCGGCGCACCCGCCCCGACTCCGGGGACGCTCAGCGCCCGGGTGCGGTAGGTCGCCGAGGGCGGCGCGCTGGGTCTGGTGGGATGCGGGCCTGACGACGAATGGTGTCGTACCGGCGTGTCGTCCGTGCCGGCAGACTGCCCGCCGCCGGGTGGGTCGGGGTCGGGTTCGGGATCGCCGCCCGTACCGGAGCCACCGGCGTGCCGCAGCGCCGCATCCAGCTGGTCGCGGTCGATACCGGGGTCGTCGAACGGGTCGCGGCGGCGCCGATGCGGCAGCACCAGCTCAGCCGCCGCCCGGATGTCTTGCTCGTCGACCCTGCGGCAGCCGCGCCAGGCGGCGTGGGCGACGGCGGTGCGGGCCATCACCAGGTCGGCGCGCATGCCGTCGACGTCGAACGCCGCGCACAGCGCCGCGATGCGGCGTAACTCGCTGTCGGGCAACATCACCTCGTCGACTAGCGCGCGGGCGTTGGCGATCCGGCGGGCCAGCTCCGCGTCAGCGTCGGCGTAGCGGGCCGCGAAGGTGTCCGGGTCGGCTTCGTAGGCCATCCGCCGCCGGATGACCTGCGCGCGCACCTCGATATCGCGCGATGCGCGCACGTCGACGGTGAGCCCGAACCGGTCGAGCAGCTGCGGACGTAGTTCGCCCTCTTCGGGATTCATGGTGCCAATCAGGACGAACCGGGCCTCGTGAGAATGCGAGATACCGTCGCGCTCGATGTGCACCCGTCCCATCGCGGCGGCGTCGAGCAGCAGGTCCACCAGGTGGTCGTGCAGCAAGTTGACCTCATCGACGTAAAGCACGCCGCCGTGGGCGCGGGCCAGCAGCCCCGGCGAGAAGGCGTGCTCGCCGTCGCGCAGCACCCGTTGCAGGTCCAGTGAACCGATCACACGGTCCTCGGTGGCTCCCAACGGCAACTCCACCAGGGCGGCGCCGCCGTCGGAGGCGGCTGACAACAACGCGGCCAGCCCCCGGACGGCCGTCGATTTGGCGGTGCCCTTCTCGCCGCGGATGAGCACCCCGCCGATTTCCGGGCGCACCGCACACAACAACAGCGCGAGCCGCAGCTGGTCGTGGCCGACAAGTGCGCTGAACGGGTAGGGCTTCACGGCGGGGTCCCCACCGCGGAACCGGATCGCAGCATCGGCACGTGCGGAACACCGTTGTCGAGGAATTCGTCACCGTCCCGGGCGAACCCGTGCCGGGCGTACATGTCCGCGAGATAGTGTTGCGCGTCGACCCGGCACGGGTAATCGCCGACCTCGGCCAGCGCGGCGCGCAGCAGCCGAGTGGCGTGGCCCTGGCCGCGTGCGCTGTGCGTGGTGCACAGCCGGCCGATACGGAACACCTTCTCACCTCCGGCATGCTCCTCCATCAGCCGCAGCGTACCGATCACCGCACCGTCGGGCGCTTCCAGCCAGAAATGCCGGGTTTCGGCGAGCAGGTCGTGCCCGTCCAGCTCCGGATACGGGCAAGCCGGCTCGACCACGAAGACCTCGATCCGCAGCCGGAGCAGTTGGTACAGTGTCGGCGCGTCAAGGTCTTTCGCCCAGGCGCGACGGAGCGCGGCCGTCACGAGGCCCACCGCGCCGCCGCGGTCGGCTGTGCCGATGGGGAAACCCCCGCCTCCGCACCGGATTCCAGCCCCAACGCCTTGGTGCCCCATGACCACACCTGCTCGAACAATGCCGGCTCGCGGGACAGTTGGGTGCCCAGCGACGGGACCATCTCCGTGAGCGTGGGCAGCCACGAGGGATAGCGGTCGGCAAAACAGCGTTGCAGCACCTCGAGCATGGACGATACGGCGGTGGAGGCCCCCGGCGAGGCACCCAACACCCCGGCGATGCTGCCGTCGGCGGCGGCCAGCACCGTGGTGTCGAACTCGAGCACCCCACTGCATTTGTTTTGCCGGATGACCTGGACACGCTGCCCCGCCGGCATCGTCTCCCAATCCGATGCCACCGCGCTCGGGGCGAACTCCCGCAGCGCGTTCACATATGCCGGTTTGGACAGCCGCAGCTGCCCGATCAGGTAACCGGCCAGTTTCCTTTCGCTAACGCCGGCACCGAGCACCGCGATCAGGTTGTCGGGCTTGATCGACCGCAGCAGGTCGGTGACATGACCCTGTCTGAGGAATTTCGGCGACCACCCGGCGAACGGGCCGAACAGCAACCAGGGTTGGCCGTTGATGATCCGCAGGTCCAGGTGCGGCGCCGTCATCGCCGGAGCGCCCGCGGCGGGAAGACCGTACACCTTGGCCCGGTGCGCACGGGTGAGTGAAGGGCGGCGACTGCGCAGGAACTTGCCGGCCACCGGGAAACCGGCGAATCCCTTCACCTCGTCGATGCCGGACTTCTGCAGCAGCGGCAGCGCGGCCCCGCCGGCGCCGACGAAGACGAATCTGGCGATCAGTTTGCGATTCTCACCGGTGCGCCGGTTGCGGAGCCGCAGCGCCCAGCCACCGGGCTGACGTGACAGTCCCCGCACTTCATATCCGAAAAGCGCGGTCATGCCGCGACCGGTGCAGTAGCCGATGAGCTGTGTAGCCAGCGCACCGAAGTCGACGTCGGTCCCGTGTGGGGCCCACGTGAGCGCAATCGGCTCGGAGAAGTCGCGCCCGGCAGCCATGAACGGCAACCGGCGCGCGAATTCGTCAGCATCATCGATGAATTCGGTGTCGGCAAACAGTGGATTGGTTACCAGCGCCTGCCAGCGGCGGCGTAGATAGTCGACGCACCCGGCGCCGTGCACGAAGCCGACATGCGGGACCGGGTTGAGGAAGCTGCGTACGTCGCTCACCATGCCGTTTTCGGCGGCGTATGCCCAGAACTGGCGGGTGACCTGGAACTGTTCGTTGACGTGTACGGCTTTGGCGATGTCGATGGCGCCGTCGCGCTGCGGCGTGTAGTACAACTCGCAGAGCGCCGAATGCCCGGTACCGGCGTTGTGCCACGGGTCGCTGCTCTCAGCGGCCACCGCGTCCAGCCGTTCCACCAGCGTGATCGACCAGTCCGGCTGCAGTCGGCACAGTAACGCGCCCAGCGTGGCGCTCATGATGCCCGCACCCACCAACACGACGTCAGTCTTCGCGGTTGTGACGAGGTCTGGCACCGAAGTCCTTCTGGTTTCTGGGCTGTGCGACGTTCCCGACCCCTCAGGTTATCCCGGCCGCTGTGGACGCAAACGCGTGCCGGGCCATCAAACGGCGGCGCCGCGGGCCCCGCTGGTCGCCACCGACCACCGCGACGTCCCGTCCGCGGTGTTGACCGATCCGCCGATAACCACGGTAGGACTGACCGAAAACAGGGCTTTCGCACAGGGATTCGATGTATGCGTCGTTCAGCACCATAGCGACGTCGCCTACGGCTGGACGATGACGGACACCACCGGCATCGCTGATCCAGGCGATGAGCTTCGGGCTGACCGCCGCCGAGACAGCCCGCGGCGCGGATGAGACTCGCCCGGTCCGCCCGAGGTGGTCAAGACCGCGGTCCTGGAGCGGTACTGGGGCCCGCTCTATGCGGTTTAACGCTGCCGCGGTTGGATTCTGGGTTCCTGCCCCTCAGCCTGGCATTGCGGGCACAGCCCGTGCAACGTCAGGCCAGCCCGCTCGGACAGGCTGAAGGAACTGCCCGCCATCGCATGCTCCAACGCTGATGTCAGCTGTTGTGCGGGCACCTCGATGATCGAGCCGCATCGGGTGCATACCGCGTGATGGTGCGGGTCAGTGGCCAGCCCGTACGTGGTGACCCCGTTCTCCAGGGTCAACGCGTGCAGCACCCCCTGCTCGACCAGTGTCGTCACTGTCCGGTAAATCGTCGCCAGGTCCGGCGGCGGGGTCCCGGCGGGCAGGCACTCGCGCAGTCGCTGAGAGATCTCGGCCACCGATAGGTGCCCGTTGACCGGCTCCAGTACCGCCAGCACCGCGATGCGGGAAGCCATCCGCCGCAGCCCATGGGCACGCAGGAACGCGCCGATCCGCTCGGTGACGGCCGGATCGAGAGCCGACGGCTTCGTCGTCACCCCTTCAGTGTCGCGCCCCTGTCCGGGATTGCCAACGCACCGCGGCGATTCTTATGAAAGGGATTTCTGTTTGGCTGCCAGACTGGCCTGCGTGGCCGGGTCAATCTGTGATGTGCTGCCGTCGGCGGCGGCGCTGCTCGGACACCCCGTCGCGGTGGATGCGCTCGGGTTGACCGAGAGCGTCGGTGCTGTCGCTCGGGTGGGTCTCCTGCTGGTCGACGGCATGGGCGCACATCTGCTGCCGCAGATGTGCGCCCATGCGCCCCTGCTGGCCTCGGTGATGGCCGGCGGTGCCGGACGACTGGACAACCTGGTCTGCACCTTCCCGTCGACGACACCGACCAGCTTGGTGTCGCTGGCCACCGGTACGTCAGCGGGCGAGCACGGCATCCTGGGCTTCACCGTCAAGCTCCCCGACACCGACCGGGTGTTGCATCACATCATGTGGCGTGACGACCCCCCGCCCGCCCAGTGGCAGCCGGTCCCGACATGGTTCGAACGGCTCACCGAGGCCGGGATCAGCGCCCGGGCGGTGTTGCCGGCGGCGTTCCTCGGCAGCGGCTTGACCGAGGCCGCGTACCGCGGCGCGCGGCTGCGCCCCGCCGGCCCCCACACCGACTACGCCCAGCAGGTGCTCGACGAGCTCGACGCGGCGCCGGGACTGGTCTATGCCTATACCGCCGAACTGGACACCGCGGCGCATCTGTTCGGCATCGGGTCGCGGCAGTGGCAGCAAGCAGCCGCCCAGGTCGACGCGCTGGTGACCCGCCTGGTGGAGGCATTGCCGCCGGACGCGGCGCTGCTGGTCACCGCCGACCACGGCGGTGTGAATGCCCAGACCCGCGTCGACCTTGACGCCGACCCGCGACTGACGTCGGGGGTCCGAGTGGTCGCCGGCGAACCGCGGGTGCGCTACCTGTACACCCGAGCCGGCGCAGCAGCCGATGTGCTGGCCACCTGGCGCGAGCTGCTCGGCAACCGCGCCGAGGTGTGCAGCCGCGAGCAGGCGGTGGCCGCCGGTGTGTTCGGGCCCGTGCACCCGCGCCACCTGAGCCGCATCGGCGACGTCGTCGTCACCTGCACAGGCGACACGGTGGTGCTGGCCACCGGTCACGAGCCACCGCAAACTGCGCGCCTCGTCGGCTTCCACGGCGGGAGCACGCCGGCCGAGACGGAGATCCCGCTGATCACCTTCCGCGGGTAGTTGTGCTTTTGCGAAATAGTCGCAATATCCTTGCGGAGCGCCGGCACCGAATGTGCCGGGTGGTTTAGCGTGTGTTCAGCCGATTTCCGGCGCTGAGGGGTAACGAGATGCCCGGTACTGGCCACCGGCGGACGGGGCTGTGGTCGCGGCTGCGGCGCGCCCTGACTGCGGCGGAGTGGGCGCGTCTGGGATCGATGGCCGCAGTGATCGTGGCGCTGCACGTGATCGGCTGGGTCGCTCTGGTGTGCGTCGTCGCGCCCGCACACTTCAGCGTCGGCGGCACCACGTTCGGCCTGGGTGTCGGCGTTACGGGCTACACGCTGGGGCTGCGGCACGCAGTCGACGCCGACCATATCGCCGCGATCGACAACACCACCCGCAAACTGATGAACGACGGGCAGCGTCCGCTGGCGGTCGGCTTCTTTTTCTCGCTGGGCCACTCTTCGGTGGTATTCGGGCTGGCGGTGCTGCTGGCGGTGGGTTTGAAGACGATCGTCGGGCCGGTGGAAAACCAGTCCTCGCAACTGCACTACTACACCGGGCTGATCGGCGCCACCGTCTCAGGGGTGTTCCTTTATCTGATTGCCCTCATCAACGTTGCCATTCTGGCCGGTATTTTGGGCGTCTTCGTCCGGATGCGCCGCGGCGTTTACGACGAGGACGAGTTGGAAGCGCAGTTGCACAAGCGGGGATTGCTCAACCGGATTCTCGGCCGCACCACCACATCGATCACCACCTCCTGGCACATGTATCCGGTCGGTGTCTTGTTCGGGCTGGGCTTCGACACCGCCACCGAGGTCGCGCTGCTGGCACTGGCGGGCACCGGTGCGGTGTCCGGCCTGCCCTGGTACGCCATCATGTGTCTGCCCGTGTTGTTCACCGCCGGCATGTGCCTGCTGGACACCATCGACGGGTCGTTCATGAACTTCGCCTACGGCTGGGCGTTTTCCAACCCGGTCCGCAAGGTCTACTACAACATCACCATCACCGGGTTGTCGGTCGCCGTCGCCATGGTGATCGGCACCGTCGAACTGCTCGGGCTGCTTGCCGGTCAGCTGGGCTGGACCGGCGGAATCTGGAACTGGATCGCCGGTATCGACCTCAACGCTATCGGCGTTGTCATCGTCGCGCTGTTCGCGCTGACCTGGGTTGTCGCGCTCCTGGTGTGGCGTTTCGCACACATCGAGGACAAGTGGCGCCTGCCGGCCCGCCGCGGTGCCTAAATCGCGTGCACGAACGGTGCTTCCCTGTACGCAACATTCGAAATACCAACCGCATGAGCAGATTTCGCGGTTTGCACACCCGCCGTCAAGGTTCAGCTACAGTGAAACAACGCCATGAACCCGAAGTCCATGTGCAGCTGCTGGTGGCAGTGGAATAGCGACAACCCCGGCTGATCGGCAACGAAGTCGATCTCCATGACCTGGTAATCGCCAATCATGGCAACGTCTTTACGTACACCCGCGGTCGGTGTTCCCGCGAAACGAGTGATTTCGAAGGTGTGCCGGTGCAGGTGAATCGAGTGAACGTCGTCGCTGGCGTTGCGTAGGCGTAAGCGGTAACGCCCGCCCCGGTGCAGCTGGATCAGCGGCTGCTTTGATTGCATCGAGAAGCGTTGGCCATTGATGGTCCACACGTTGAAGCCGTTGTCGGCGGCGTTCTGTTTTTCGATGAGCAAATCGATCACGTAATCAGGAGCGGCAGGGGTGGCATCGGTGTGAGCGAACACTCGATAATCCCACCGGAACAACGGTGGCGGCACCCAGAGGGGTTGTCCGCTGCGGCCGGCGTATTCGACGACGATCCCCATGCCGTGGCGGCGGGCTTCATCGGACAGGTCGCCCAGTATCCACACACCGGGCTGGTTCATTTCCACCAACGCCGAGATCCGTTCAGCTGTGCCGAGCCACAGCACAGGCACCGCAACGGGTTTGGGCACCGGATTACCGTCAAGTTCCACCACGGTGAACATGTGCCCCGGCAGCGCCAGGCTGCGTTCCTCGGTGGCGCTGCCGTTGAGCACATGAAACAGCACACGCTCGCCGGTTTTGACCCTAATCGGATCACCCGCCCCGAGCATGCGGCCGTTGATGGTAAACGCGCGGTAGCTCACTTCGTAGCCCGGTGGGGTGCCGCGGCTCAGCGCTTGCGCCCTCGCCGTGTCGGCGAGGGCGCGCAACGCCGGGTCGTGGGCGCCGGCCAGGAAGTCGGCGTCCGTTTCTTGGCCGCGGGTCAGGCTGGGCTCGAACTCCTTGAGCGTCAGGAACACCTCCTGGTCGTAGGCTCCCGGATGGTGCCGGGGCTCGACGTAGACCGGCCCGACTTGGCCCGAGTATTGGCCCCCGGACAGGTCGCCGCCCGGGGTCAGATGGCTGTGGTAGAAGCGAAAACCCGCCGGTCCGGGCGTGAACGACAGTCGTCGCCTGCCATGGGCGGCAATGTAGGGGGTCCCCTCTTCGGCGGCGCCGTCCACCTCAGCGGCCAGCGTTTGTCCGTGCCAGTGCAGCTGTTCGGGGGTGTCAGTGTCGTTGTAGATGTCGACCACTGTCGGCTTGCCTTCGGTGAAGCGCAACAGCGGACCCGGAAATTGCCCGCCGTAGAGGGTGGTTGACACCGTGCGGCCCGGGGCCAACTCGACGTTCCCTGCGCCGATACGCACCGTGTAGTCGGCTTTGCCTTTTAGCCTCGGCGGCTGCGGTGGGCGAGCACACGACACTGCGCCGGCGACGGCGAGCACACCCAACCCCCGCACCACATCACGGCGCCTCAGATCCGTGCTGGCCTCCCTCCGGTTGACGGCGTCGCCGACCCGACCGAGAAGTCTATGCCCGACATCGCGGGGGGATACCGACGGTGGAAACGGCCGAGCGCGCCAGCCTGGCGTTCATCGACACACCTCGTCTGCTCCGTTCGCCGGCTTGTGCGGGCGGCGGTTACCGCCGTCACGAGCCGGCTTTTGCTTTGCTTTCCGCTCTGCACGCGGCGTAATCAAGTGACCATCCGTTGACCCGCATACCGCCGTGCAGCATCGACGACCGCGGCGAACAGCCGTGCATCCTCCAACGATTCCTCGGGATGCCACTGCACGGCGAGCACGAACTGATCGCCGGGCAGCTCGATTGCCTCGACCACGCCGTCGGCGTCCCACGCGCTGACCACCAGCCCCTCGCCGAGCTGCGCGATCGCCTGGTGGTGATAGCACTGCACCTGGGCTGACTCCCCGATCAGCGCGGCCAGCCGGGTGCCCGGAACCGTGCGCACCCGCAGCGTGGCATACACAGCGTTGCCGGGCCGATGCCCCTCGTGGCCGATCAGGTCGGGCAGGTGTTGGTGCAAGGTGCCGCCGAACGCGACGTTGAGCACCTGGGCGCCACGACAGATTCCCAGCACCGGCAGGCCCCGCTTGAGCGCCCCGTCGAGCAACGCGAATTCCCAGGTGTCGCGGTCACGGCCGGGATCGTCGGTGGCCGGGTGCGGGTGCTGGCCATAGCGGGCCGGGTCGATGTCCTTGCCTCCGGTGATCACCAGCGCATCCAGACGGTGCAGCACCTGCTCGATGGCACCGGGGTCGGCCGGCTGCGGCGGCAGCAGCATCGCGATCCCGCCGACCAGGCTGACACCCGACAAGTAGGCGGCGGGAAGGAAACTGGCGCGCACATCCCAGATCCCGCTGTGCGCCTGGTCCAGATAGGTGGTCATACCCACCACCGGTTTCGAACTCGAGGCGCTCAGATCATCCTCCCGATCGGTCGTGGGCGACGGCGCGCGCCTGCCCTTCGAACGGCGGACCCCTTAGATCTGCCGCGGCGAAATAGGGTCGGCCGCGAAGCCCGCGCGCCACACCGCCCGCGTGGCAGGCCGCGGCGGTGCCCGCTGGCGACACGGGCAACCAGGGGCACAACAGCGGGCATCACCAAGTATGGGTGCGCAGCACGATCTCCGCGGTCAGTTGCGCGGTCGACTGCTGGGCATTGCGGCGCCCGACGAGGTCGACTATCCGGTAGTCGGCGAGCACGTAGCGCTGGCTGGCGCGGGCCACCGCCCGCATGGCCGGGGCGCTCACCAGTGCGGTGGTGTTGACCTCCACAGGTGGGCAGTGCTCGTCGCGGACGACACCGGCCAGGTCGGCCACCCGGGGATGTCCGCGGTCGATCGCCACCAAGCCAGTAAACCGGTCCAGCCTGGTCGCCGCCAGTTCCCAGGCCAGGTCACCACCGCTGCGGTCACCGACCACCACCGCCCAGCGGATGCCCAGCACGTCGAGAATGCCGACCACCGACTTGGGGGTCAGCCGGGGATCGAAGCCGATGACGACGGTCCGCAGCGACGCGTTGTGCAGGCGCTCGCAGACCACGTCATACGCGGCAACCGGGCGCTGGGCGGCGCTGAGTATGGTGACGACGGAACCCTTCTCCGGACCGGTGATGCTGACGGGTACGGGAAACCCGTCGAGGGTCGTCATCATCGTTGAAGGCACTCGCGCAAAGTTACTAGGCGGCTGGCGGGTGTGGGGGCTGTTTCGCCGGTCTCTCAGGCCGTTGTCAGCTATGCGCACCGCTCATTGGCCGCGACGTAGTCGCCTGATCGCTGTAAGGCCTTGCCAAACCTCAAGAATCGGCGCCATAGCCTAGTAGTGCAGTTTGGCGACAATGAGCGGCCGTGGCGGGGGTCCGGTCTCAAGCACGTCGATAACCGCATCAATATCCACATGGGTAGCCAACAAGTCTGCTAACAGGCCCAACTGGGAGTCGCGGCGCGCGGCGACGTCGGTGTCGTCGGCTACCACGAAACCGTCGCGGCCCGCCGTATTTGCGGCCTCAGCCAACCACTGCCGGCGGAAAACGTCGTTGTCAAACAGGCCGTGCCAATGGGTTCCGAACACCCCGGCGTGCCGATAGCCCTGGGGGGATCCATTCACACCGAACCACTCGGCGGCCGCGCAGCGAGCCACTCGACCATGGTGGATCTCATAACCGGCGAGCGGAGCGGTCCAGCGGCGCAGCACTTTTCGAGACTCGAACACGATGTCTGCATCCAATAGCCCCAGGCCGTCAACTCGACCCGAACGAGTCTCGACCGGATCATCGATGGAGCGACACAGCATTTGGAAGCCACCGCAGATACCCAGCACGACACCACCCGATTCGGCGTGCGCAACAACAGCCCGGGCCAGACCGCGTTCGCGCAACCAGCCCAGGTCGGCGACCGTGGCCTTGCTGCCGGGCACCACGATCACGTCCACGTCAGTGAGGTCGCCCTGATCGCTGACCCAGCGCACCAGCACCCCCGGTTCGCACGCCAGCGCCTCCACGTCGGTCGAGTTGGAAATCCGCGGCAGTCGCAGCGCCCCAACCCGTAACCACTGGTGGCCGCGGGGTGGCTGCGGTGCACCCAACACGCGATGAGCCAGCACCGACACCGAGTCCTCGGCGTCGAGCCATAGCTCCTCGGTGTACGGCAGCACCCCGTAGGTGGGGCGGCCGGTCAACTCGGCCAGTTGCCGCAGCCCGGGTTTCAGCAGTGCGGGATCCCCGCGAAACTTGTTGACGATGAACCCGGCGACGAGCGCTTGGTCTTGGGCGTCCAGCACCGCAACAGTGCCGAACAGGTGAGCCAAAAGGCCTCCGCGGTCGATGTCGCCGACCAGGATCACCGGCAGATGCGCGGCCCGGGCTAACCCCATGTTGGCCAGATCGGTTGCTCGCAGGTTGATCTCGGCCGGTGAGCCAGCGCCCTCGCAGATTACCGCCTCGAATTCAGCACGCAGATTTGATAATTCGTCGGCAACAACTTTGGCTAACTGGTGACGATGGGTCATGTAGTCTGCCGCTGTGACCGAATCACTGACCTGCCCACGGATCACCAGCTGTGAGGTACCGTCACTGCCTGGTTTGAGCAGGATCGGGTTGAACCTGATGCTGGGTTCGAGTCCCGCCGCGCGTGCCTGCACCGCCTGAGCTCGGCCGATCTCGCCGCCCTCCACAGTGACCGCGGAATTGTTGGACATGTTCTGCGCTTTGAACGGCGCAACCCGTACTCCGTTGCGGGCCAGCAACCGGCACAGGCCGGCAACGATCACGGACTTGCCGGCATCGGAACTGGTGCCCGCTACCAGCAACGCTCCTTTCACCTTGCCGCGTTGCGCGAACGCCATAACCCCCATGCGGTGTAACAGCACAGCGACGGCGCGCTTGAGCGAATGCAAAACGTCATGGCAGGGTTAGGATTTCGGCACCAGTTTCGGTGACCAGCAGCGTGTGCTCGAACTGTGCGCTCCACTTGCGGTCCTTGGTGACCACCGTCCACCCGTCGTCCCAGATTTCGTAGTCTAGGGC
Organism: Mycobacterium botniense; assembly: GCF_010723305.1. Taxonomy (NCBI): domain Bacteria; kingdom Bacillati; phylum Actinomycetota; class Actinomycetes; order Mycobacteriales; family Mycobacteriaceae; genus Mycobacterium; species Mycobacterium botniense. Next base: position 1,902,475 of record NZ_BLKW01000004.1, read on the forward strand.
ACCGAGGTTGATCATCGGCTCAATGGTTAACGTCATCCCCGGCTCAAGCACGGTTTGCACGGCCGGCTGATCGTAGTGCAGCACGACCAGGCCGTTGTGAAAAGTGGTACCGATGCCATGGCCGGTGAAATCACGAACCACGTTGTAGCCGAACCGGTTCGCGTAAGATTCGATGACGCGGCCGATGACCGACAGCGAACGGCCCGGTTTGACTGCGTTGATCGCGCGCATCAGGGCCTCGCGGGTGCGTTCGACGAGCAGCCGATGCTCTTCGGAGACATTGCCGGCCAGAAATGTCGCATTGGTGTCGCCATGCACCCCGTGGATATAGGCGGTGACATCAATATTGACGATGTCGCCGTCCTCGATCACGGTCGAATCCGGGATGCCGTGACAGATCACCTCGTTCAGCGAGGTGCAGCACGACTTCGGGTAGCCCTTGTAGCCCAGCGTCGACGGGTAGGCCCCGTGATCGACCATGTAGGCATGCGCGATCCGGTCCAGCTCGTCGGTTGTCACCCCCGGTGCGACGGCTTTGCCCGCCTCGGCCAGCGCTCCCGCCGCGATCCGCCCGGCGATGCGCATCTTGTCGATGACCTCGGGCGTCTGCACCCAGGGCTCGCTGCCCTCGCGCGCGGTCGGCTTACCCACGTACTCCGGACGCGGAATCCACTTCGGCACGGGCAGGGGCGGCGACAGCACGCCAGGCGACAGGGCAGCACGAACAGGCATGACGTCAGCTTAGTCACGCCTGCGTCAGCGATGACGCGGGAGAAGCGCCGAACGTCGCGCCGTTACCGGCGCCGGCGGAACCAGGATCGGCGGGGGCCCTTGATATCCACCGAACCACACACCACGCGTCCGGTCAGCACGACATGTGGCGCGCCTTCCGCAGGCGGACTTTTGCGCCGGTCGCGGGCGCTGCCGACATAGACTTCGACGTCGTCGATCGAGGCGCTGGCCCCGGCGGGCAAACGAATCTCCACCGAACCGAACTTCATGTCCAGCTCGATGACCACCACCGGCCCGGCGAAGCGGGCCCGCACCAGGTCGAGCTTGCAGGAGCCCAGCCGGCGCACCAGCGCCAGCCGGGTCGGCACGATCCATTCGCCGTGCCGCTTGAGCGAACCGGCCCACCCCCGCAGCTCCACCCGGTCGGCCGCGGAACTGACAATCGCCCCCGGTCGGGGCAGATCACCAACCAGGCTGTCCAGCTCACCGCGGGTGCGAGCGCAGGACACCTGCGACGCGCGCTCCTCGAACTCGTCGATATCGATCAAGCCAAGTGCGACGGCGCTATGTAATCGACGCAGTGTGCCATTGCGGTCGGCGTCTGAGACCCGGAGTTCCGCCAATTCGTCAGGCCGCGGCATAGCGGTATCAATCTACCGCCGCCGGGCATACGGGTTCCGGCCGGAAAATCAGGTCAGATAGTCCGCCGGCAGCGAGTTGAACATCGCCTTGGTCATCCGCACCGCGGCCTCCGAGCTTCCCCCTCCGACGATCAACGCGGCGAAAGCCATGTCACCGCGGTACCCGGCGAACCAGGAATGCGATCCACCCGCGAATTCGGCCTCACCGGTCTTACCGAATACCGCGCCGCAATCGGCGATGTCCTTGGCGGTGCCATTGGTCACCACCAGCCGCATCATCGGCCGCAGTGCATCGAGCATCTTCGGGCTGATCGGCGTGCTGTTGCCGACGACTGTGGTCGGCCGGCCCTCGATCAGCCGCGGTAACGGGGTTTTGCCCGCGGCCACCGTGGCGGCCACCAACGCCATCCCGAACGGACTGGCCAACACCTTGCCCTGACCGAATCCGTCCTCGGTGCGCTCGGCCTGGTCGACTGTGGGCGGCACCGACCCGGTGACCGTGGGGATGCCATCGACCTCATAGTCGAGCCCGAGGCCGTACTGAGCGGCGGCCTGGGTCAAGCCCCGAGGTGGCATCCGGCTGGCCAGTTCGGCGAAGGTGGTGTTACACGAACTGGCGAAGGCGCGCGACATCGGCACCACACCCAGGTCGAATCCGCCGTAGTTGGTAATGACCCGGTGCCCAATGCCGATTGTGCCGGGGCAGCCCAGCATGGTGTTGGGGGTCGCCATATCCCGCTCGACGACCGCCCCCACGGTAACCATCTTGAACGTCGACCCCGGCGGGTACAGGCCGGTGGTCGCGATCGGGCCGTCAGCGTCAGCGGCGCCGTTTTGGGCGATAGCAAGGATTTCCCCGGTCGACGGTTTGATCACCACGATCATTGCCTGACCGCGCTGGCCGTCCACCGCATGCTGGGCGGCATCTTGCACGGCCCGGTCCAAACTGATCGTGATCGACGGCGCTGGTGAGGGTGGAACCTCGTGCAGCACAGCGACATCCACGCCGTTTTGATTGACGCTGACCACCCGCCAGCCCGGTTGGCCATCGAGCTGGCCGATCACTGCTTTTTTCACCTCGCTGATGACGGCCGGCGCGAAGTGCTCGTCAGTCGGCAGCAGATCGGCCTGGGGGGTGATCAGCACACCGGGCAGGTTGCCGATCGCCGGGGCGATCCGGTTGTTGTCGTCGGCCCGCAGCGTGATCAGATCTAACGGCTGGGCCGACGAGCTGGCCTGTTCGGCGAGCCGCTGCGGGTCCAGCGTGTCGTCGAATGGTCGCAGTGCCTCGACCACCGCGCTGGCCGTCCTGATCAGGTACCCGCCGGCACGGCTGGCGTCGAGCGCGTAGTGGTAGCGATAGCCGGGCACCAACACGTCGGTACCACCGATTTCGTTCACCGACGCGCGCCGCGGAGGATCGGCCCGCAACGCGAACGTCTGGTGCTCTCCCAACCGGGGATGCAATCCGGTGGTGCTCCAGCGGACCTGCCAGCGCCCCTCGTTGCGGGCCATCTTCAGCTGGCCGTCGTACGTCCAGGTTCGGTTTTTGGGCAGATGCCACGTGTAGCGATAGGCCACGCTGCCGGTGTCGTCGGTGTACTTCACCCCGAGCACGTGTGCGTCCAGATGTGTGGCCTGCAGCCCAGCCCAGGCGGCATCGAGCGCTTCGCGGGCGGCGGGCGGGTCATCGGTGAGCTCGGCGCCTTGTGCGGTGTCCCCGGTGGCCAGCGCTGCGAAAAACCTTTCGGCCGCCCGCGCCGGACCCTCGGGACGCGCGGTGCACGACGTCACCGCGGCGGGGAGCGCTACCAGCAGGACAGTGACCACTGATACCAGTGTGGTTTTTGTTGCTGTTGTTGTCATTGAGGCTGATGTTAGGAAATTGTGATGGGGGACCGACGGAGGCGCACCGAAGGGGCGGGTCAGGCGCTGGTGGGGTCGGGTGGTGAGCACGGTGCCGCGATCGATGCCCGCCGGGGCGGACGCCGCCATCGACCGATGTCAGATTTGGTTTCCAGCGATTGATGCGCGATCCGCGGTCATGGTCGGCCGGTTCGTCGCCCTGGGTTATCGTCTCCCCGGCATCGGCCCGTAGGTGTCGTGAACCGTCATGCGGGCGCCGCACGCCCGGCGGTCAGATGCGCAGCAGGCGTTCGGCGTTGCCGTGGGCGATCTTCTCCCGGTCGCCGCCGGGCAGGGTGGTGCGTTCGAATCCGGCGACGGCTTCCCGCGACGATTCGTAGGGGTAGTCGACGGAGAACATCACCGCGTCGGCGCCGACTTCCAGTACGGCGCCGAGCATGACCGCGGGCGAGAATACGCCGCTGTTGGTGAAGACGACGTTGGTGCCAAGGTAGCCCGACGGGGGGTGACGCAGCGGCACGTTGGTTTCGATAAGGCGAGAACGGGAATCGAGCCGGCTGCGCTGAAACGGCAGGAACTCGCCCATATGGCCCAAAATCAGCGTCGCGCCGGGGTGGCGGTCGAATAGCCCGCTGAACAGGATCCGCAGGGCATGACCGCCCGTTTCGGCGGCCCAACTCCACGTCGCCCCGTACAGTTCCGGATGCCCGTCGAGCACTCTCCAATGATCGACCGGCGGTGCGCCCGGGTGCAGATACAACGGCACGCCAAGGGATTCCAGTGCCGACCAGATCTCGTCGTATTCGGGTGCATCAAGGTAGCGCCCGCCGGGCCCGTGCACACAATCGTTGACCAGCGCCCCGCACAACCCCAATTCGGTCACCGCGCGCTCCAGCTCAGCGGCCGCGGCCCCGGATCCTGCAACGGCAGAGCGGCGAAACCGCGGAACCTGTCGGGGTGCTCCGAAATCACTTGGGCTAAATAGTTATTGGCGAAACAAGCGTTGTCGCGGGCCAACCCCGGTTCGATGTCGACCTGCAGACCGGGCACCGTCAGCGACAACACTTGGATGTCGATGCCGGCATCGTCCATCTCGGGCAGCCGGTATTCGGTGAAATCGGTGAGCCGAGGCAGAATCTGCTTGGCGCATTCGGGCTTGAACGCGAGCGGTAGCGCCGGCATGGGTTGCCGCTCGGCCAGCTCGGCGATGAAAAACGCTTCTTCGATTGCGATGTACCGCATCGGCGCTTCCTCACGACGGCTCCGGCGTCCACTCTTATCCCTCACCGCCGGCCCGCGATGGACCCCATACCGCCCGCTGGGCAGTCGACGGCGCGCCATTCACGGGTCAGTATCGTCGGGCCTCAGGCGAGCCGCGCGGGCCGGCCGCATCGGCGATCACCCGGCCGCCCGTGGCGGCGGTCACGCACGCGTCAGGTTCCAAAACCTTGCGATGGAGCGACCACCGTCACCGGTGCCCCGGGACCTGCGCCGAGGCGGCTGGCGGCGAAATCCGCGCCCTGGCTGATCATGCTTCCGTCGTCGGCGTAGGTGTTGTGCGCAGCGAAATTAAGCCCATCGGAGCAGACCGGATCCTCAGGAGCGCATACCTTGATGGTCTTGGCCTGAAAGCGGGGCCCGATAGCGACCGGCGGCTCACCGAGAAAATTCATGGCCCGGGCATTGGGCATCCCGAAAAGCACGACCGCGGCGACGTGGTCCGCCACTTCGGACTGCAGCGGTTTGGGAACGGTCGCCGGGTCGACCCCATCCGGTACCGCGGCCGAGGTGACGAAGCCCATCACCGCCGCACCCTGGGAGTAGCCTCCCAGCACCATTTTGGTCTGCGGGCAGCCCTGGGCCGTCGAGACGATGTGAGCGCCCGCGTCTCTGATACCGTCCAGGCCGGTATTCCACTGGTCGCTGGCGGGGTAGTTGACCGGATACACACTCAGCGACCTGTTGCCGACCCGCGAGCGCAAGGCATCAACGAAGGCCTCGCCCGTGGGACCGACACCAGGTGGCTCACCGGTGCCACGGGCAAACACCACCTCGACGTCGGGGCAGCCCTGGGCCGACGCGGCTGGGAGGGCTGAGCCAGGGAGGGCTGACGCGCCGAGGCCCCACGCTGCAACAACCGCAGGGCCAAAGAACCGGACCATGTTACGTGCACTCATGCCGCAGAAAATGCCCATGCAGACGCTTTTTCAAACGACTATTTTCGGGCGCCCACCCTGGGCGGCGGTGGCATGCAGCGGGCGCATGTCGTTGTTTCTGCTTCGGTTCCAGAGTGTCCATAGCCGGAAACCTTATACAGCACAACGGCTACGAATCCAGCACCGCACGATTGAGCAGCCCACTAACGGCGTGCGCTTCAGTCCAGCAGCACCGTCGCGAACGTGCCAACTTCGACGAATCCCACCCGGGCGTAGGCGGCGCGGGCGACGGTGTTGAAACTGTTCACATACAGGCTGGCGATACGCCCGGTACCCACAATGACCGCTGCCAGGGTCGCGGTGCCCGCGGTGCCCAGGCCTTGTCCGCGCCGCTCAGGATGCACCCAGACCCCCTGAATCTGGCCGACCGCCGGCGACTGCGAACCCACCTCGGCTTTGAACACCACCTCGCCGTGCTCGAAACGCGCCCAGGCGCGCCCGGCTGAGATCAGGCTGGCCACCCGGCGCCGGTAGCCGCGTCCGCCGTCACCCAGCCGCGGGTCCACCCCCACCTCGCTGATGAACATGTCCACGGCCGCCACTAGGTAAGCCTCCAGCTCGTCTGGCCGCACCTGACGGACCCCGGGGTCGATCGCGCAGGCGGGCATGGAGCTCAGCGCCATCAGCGGTTGGTTCTCCCGCACGTCACGAGCCGGGCCCCAGACTGGTTCGAGCCGTCGCCACATCGGCAGGACCAGTTCGGCCCGGCCCACCAGCGACGAACACCGCCGCGACACGCGCATCGCTTCGTCGGCGAAGGCGGTCAAATCGGCAGGACCGCCCCGCAACGGGATCAGGTTGGCGCCGGCGTAGCAGAGTGATTCGTCAACGCCGCGGTACGTCCACAGTTCACCGCCAATCGAATTCGGATCGGTGGTGCCGTGGTCGGCGATTCGTGCGGCCACCATGCACGACCCCACGGGGTCTTGGTCGAAAACACGGCACACCGCTGCGACATCACGCACCACAGACACCCGTCGCTCGCCGACCAGGCGAAAGATGGGTGGAGCCGACATGGTGTGTCTTTCTGCGAGCTGACGGCCAGCCTCGGCTCTTTCAGCTTACGGTCCCTGCAGGCGAACCGCAGACACTTGGGTCCGGACCGTCCGTGCCCCGTTCGGCGGCCAGCCGCATCGCCTCCTCGATCAGCGTCTCGACGATCTGCGACTCCGGCACTGTTTTGACCACTTCGCCCCGAACAAAGATCTGGCCCTTGCCGTTGCCCGACGCGACCCCAAGGTCGGCCTCGCGCGCTTCGCCCGGACCGTTGACGACACAGCCCATCACGGCCACCCGCAACGGCACCTCGAGCCCATCCAGCCCGGCGCTGACCTCATTAGCCAGGGTGTACACGTCGACCTGCGCGCGCCCGCACGACGGGCAGGACACGATCTCCAGCGAACGCGGCCGCAGGTTCAACGACTCCAGGATCTGGTTGCCGACCTTGACCTCCTCGACCGGTGGCGCCGACAGCGACACCCGGATGGTGTCGCCGATACCCTGGGCCAGCAGTGCACCGAACGCGACCGCGGATTTGATGGTGCCCTGAAACGCCGGGCCTGCTTCGGTGACCCCCAGGTGTAGTGGGTAGTCGCACTGGGCGGCCAGCAGCTCGTAGGCCCTCACCATGACGACCGGGTCGGTGTGTTTGACGCTGATCTTGATGTCGCCGAAACCATGTTCTTCGAACAGCGATGCCTCCCACAGCGCCGACTCCACCAGGGCTTCGGGGGTGGCCTTGCCGTATTTAGCCAGGATCCGTTTGTCCAGCGAGCCGGCGTTGACGCCGATGCGGATCGGGACGCCGGCCTCGCCGGCGGCCTTGGCGACGTCGGCGACCCGCCCGTCGAATTCCTTGATGTTGCCCGGGTTGACCCGCACTGCCGCGCAGCCGGCGTCGATGGCCGCGAAGATGTAGCGGGGCTGGAAGTGGATGTCGGCGATCACCGGGATCGGGCTGTGGCGGACAATGTCGGCCAGCGCGTCGGCGTCCTCTTGGCGCGGGCAAGCCACCCGCACGATATCGCAGCCGGCGGCGGTCAGCTCGGCGATCTGCTGCAACGTCGCGTCGACGTCGTGGGTTTTGGTCGTGCACATCGACTGCACCGAAATCGGATAGTCGCTGCCCACCCCGACGTCGCGCAGCATCAACTGGCGCGTCTTGCGCCGCGGCGCGAGGGTGGGCGCGGGCGATGCCGGCATTCCTAAGCCGACGCTCATCATCGTCCCCTTTTCGGCTCGACTACTGAAACAGCCTGATCGGGTTGACCAGGTCAGCGGTCACGGTCAACACCATGTAGCCGATCACCAGCACCAACACTACGTAGGTGGCGGGCATGAGTTTGAGGTAGTTCACCGGCGCCGCAGCGACCATGCCGCGTGCTGAGCGCACTGTGTTGCGGATCTTTTCAAACACCGCGATGGCGATGTGACCGCCGTCGAAGGGCAGCAGCGGCAACAAGTTGAGGGCCGCCAGGATGAAGTTCAGCTGCGCCAAAAAGAACCAAAACGCCACCCACAGGCCGTGATCGACAGTGTCGCCGCCGATGATGGACGCGCCGACCACGCTGATCGGCGTCTCCGGGTCGCGAGGTCCGCCGCCGATGGCGTGCACCAGCGCACCGACCTTGGTGGGAATGGCGGCCAGCGCCTTGCCCAGCTCCACACTCAAGTCGCCAGTGAAGACAAAGGTGGCCGGAACGGCGGAGAACACACCGTAGCGTGTGGGCGGGTAGGTCTTCGGCGCCACGCCGATCATCCCCACTCGCGACGGCGTGGTGCTGCCGTCGATCCAGCGCTGAACGGGTGTGACATCCACCGACACCGTCATCCGGCTACCGTCGCGTTCGACGACGACCGGGGTGGGCCCGGTGTGCTTGCGGATCGCGGCGGCCATCTCGGCAAAGTTAGCCACCGGGGTGTCGCCGACTTTGACGATCACATCACCGGGGCGGATTCCCGCGGTCGCCGCCGGACCGGGGCCGGTACAGGATCTGAATTGACCCTTCGCAACTTCCGGTGCGACACAAGATGTTTCACCGATCACAGCGGCGGTGGGCGGGTGCAGGTTGGGCAGACCCCACAGCACTGCGATGGTGTAGACCAGCACCAGCCCGATAAGGAAGTTCATCCCGGGCCCGGCCAACAGCACTGCGGCACGTTTCCAGGTTGCTTGCCGGAACATGGCGCGGTCACGTTCATCGGGCGCGAGCTCTTCGACGGCGGTCATCCCGGCGATATCACAGAAGCCGCCCGCGGGAATCGCCTTGACGCCGTATTCGGTTTCGCCGCGCCGCGTTGACCACAGCGTGGGGCCGAAACCGACGAAATAGCGGCGCACCTTCATGCCGGCGGCGCGGGCCACCCACATGTGGCCGCACTCGTGCAGCGCAACCGACACCAAGATGGCAAGGGCGAACAGCACAATGCCGAGCGCGAACATCATCGGGTGGGCATAACCTCCTGTGTGACCGCGCGGCGCGCACGTTCGCGGGCCCAGCGCTGCGCGTCGAGTACGTCATCCACGGTAGCGGGCTCCGACGCCCAGTGGTCGGCGGCGTGCAGCACCTCGGCGATGGTGCGCACGATCGCCGGGAAACGGATCCGGCCGGCCAGAAACGCCGCGGCCGCCTCTTCGTTGGCCGCGTTGTACACCGCCGGCAAGCACCCACCGGTCCGGCCGGCGTGCCGGGCGAGCTCTACCGCCGGGAACACCTCGGTGTCCAGCGGCTCGAACTCCCAGCGCGACGCGCTGGAAAAATCACAGGCCGCGGCCGCGCCGGGGATCCGCGCCGGCCAGCCCAGCGCCAAAGCGATCGGCAGCTTCATATCCGGCGGGCTGGCCTGCGCGATCGTCGAGCCATCGGCGAAGGTGACCATGGAATGCACAACCGACTGCGGGTGTACCACGACGTCGATCCGTTCGTAGGGAACCCCGAACAGCAGGTGAGTTTCGATCAGCTCGAGCCCCTTGTTGACCAGCGACGCCGAGTTCAGCGTGTTCATCGGGCCCATCGACCAGGTCGGATGGGCCCCGGCCTGGTCCGGGGTCACGTGCTCGAGTTCGGCGGCCGACCAGCCGCGGAACGGCCCGCCCGAGGCGGTGAGCACCAGCTTGGACACTTCATCGGCGGCGCCGGCCCGCAGGCATTGCGCCAGCGCGGAGTGCTCGGAGTCGACTGGCACGATCTGGCCGGGCCGCGCGGCCCGCAGCACCAGCGGACCTCCGGCAACCAGCGATTCCTTATTGGCGAGGGCCAGCCGTGCGCCGGACGCCAACGCAACCAGTGTCGGGCGCAGGCCCCGCGCCCCCACCAGCGCGTTGAGGACGACGTCGGCCTGGACATCCTCGACCAGGCGGCTGACGGCATCGGGTCCGCGGTAGGTGACGTCACCGATCTTCTCGGCCGCGTGCTCGTTGACGACGGCGATAGTGGTCACCCCGGTCTCGGCACGCTGCCGGGCCAGCAGCTGCGGGTGCCCGCCACCCGCGGCCAGCCCCACCAGCTGAAAACGCTCCGGGTGGGCGGCGATGACCTCCAGCGCCTGGGTGCCGATCGAGCCGGTACTGCCCAGCACGAGCACACGCAAGCGGCGCTCGGCGTGCTCGCCAGCAGGCTGTGTCATCCACTCATTGTGCCGCGCAGCGGCACCGATCTGGAGACCTGTGGTGTATGTCAGAATGTGGACATATCGCCGGTCCGGAGCGGCTCGAAGCGGAGGAATCACCGTGGCCAGTACTGAGGTGCAGCGTGACACCGGGGTCGACATCGCCGAGGTGCCCTCCGCCGAGTGGGGCTGGAGCCGGATCAATCACCGCACCTGGCATATCACCGGTTTTTTCATCGTCGTCTTTTTGCTGTGCCTGTTGCGGGGCAATCACGTCGGCCACGTCGAAGACGGGTACCTCATCGGGTTCGCCGCGCTAGCGCTCGCGATCCTCGTTCGCGACTTTTGGGGACGCCGGCGCGGCTGGATCCGATAACCTGACCCGCGGGGCCGTCAGGCTGCCCGGCCGATGGTGACGCTTCCGGAGCCCGTGCGCACCCGCACCGCCAGAGTGTGGTCATTATGCTCGGAGCCCGCTGACCGCGGCACACGGTTGGTGACCACGCCGGTGCCGGTCATGATGTCGAGCTGAGCGGCGGTGCCTTCGGGTACGCCGATCTCCACCTCACCGCTGCCGGTGCGCACCAGCACCGCGCCGCTGACCGCGCAGGCGATGGCGACCGAACCGGACGAGATCTCGGACCTGACCGTGCCGCACAGCCGCGAGAGCACAAGCGATCCGCTGGCGGCCTGAAACGTCAGCTCACCGTCGAGCACGCCGACGTCGACACCGCCTGACGCGGTGGCCGCCTGCAGCCGGCCGCTGACCGACTGCACCACCAGGTTGCCGCTGGTCGAGGCAAAGCGGATGTCGGCGAATCGGCCCTCGGCATGCAGGTCGGCGGAGGCCACGGCTGCCTGCACGCGCGAGCGTGTGGGCAGCGCGATGTGAATATCGACCGCACCGGTGCGCCGACCGAGAAAGCCGCATTTCGCGGGCGCGACGGCCAATCTGCCGCTCGCGTAGGAGACCCACGCTTGTTCAGCGGACCGAACGTCGGTCCGGCGGGACGCGTCGCGCGGGCAGATCTCGACGACCGTGTCCGCCCGGTCGGTCGCGACGAGCCGGACCGAACCACCGCCGGCTTGGATGGTCGCCGTGATCGGCTGGGGAGTGGCGAAGATGGGCATCGGAGTCTCCTTCGGCAGCGCACCGCGCTGGTGGCGTGGTGGGACCCCGGCCCGCGGCCGCGCAACCGGATCCCCACCGATCGGAGGCCAGCTTACGGCCTCTCCGGCAGCCGGCTGCCCAGTCAGCGGCGTTGGTCCGGTACCCGGCCCCGGTTCAGGCCCGGCGGTGAGCGCTGGACCCGCCGGCGCCGGCGGCCGGCAAGCGCCCCGAGCACCAGCACACCCAGCGCCGCCCCCCACGGCCATCCACCATGCTGGTGGACCCAGCCGGCCAGTGTTGCCTGGATGCGCTCAGCCGCGCTGATGACCACATCCGGAGAGTTCACGCGGGTATCGGCCACCACCCGCACTTCGTAGACTCCGTAGTAGCCCACGTACAGTCCGACCAGTACCAGCAACGCCCCGCCGAGCCGGTTGACCAACGGCAATGCCTGCCGCAGCCGCCCGGCCAGTGCCGAGCTGGCGGACACCGCGGCGACCGCCAGCACACCGACCACCAGCGTGAGGCCGGCAACGTAAGACAGATAGACCGCGACGATGCCAAGCAGAGAGCCACCCCGGAAACCGGCCGCGGTGACCGCTAAGAATGGCGCGATCGTGCATGACAGGGAGGCGATCGCGTAACTGAGCCCGTAGCCATACATCGAGCCGAGCCGAGCCGTCGGGGCCCAAGTGCGTCGGGAAAACCTGAGGGTCAGTGCCGTCAGCTCCCGGCCGAGCAGCAGCCAAACCCCCAGGGCCACAAGCGCAATGCCGACCAAAACGGTCAGATACGGCAGATACCGCTGCACGGTCGCGGCCGCCGGTATGGTGAGGGCACCGAACACCCCGAACACGGTCACGAACCCCAGCGCCATCCCCACAGTGGCCGCCAGCGCGCGGGCAAGAGCGGCCAGCCTGCCCGGCCCGGCGGCGTCCGCCCGATCTTCCCCGGCGCCCGCTCCGCGGACCACCAGCACCAGGTATGCGGGCAGCATGGCGAAACCGCACGGGTTCAGGGCGGCGACCAGCCCGGCAGCGAACGCCAACCCGACCAGTCCGCGGTCCACAACGGGTTCAGGCGGTAAGCGCGGCTACCCGGTCGGCCAGCTCCTGCTGCGGCATCGCGGTAGTGGGGTTGTTGACAAATGTCGATGATCCGTCGCGGCGATAAAACACATAAGCCGGCTGCCACGGCACGTTGTACCGGGCCCAGATCGCCCCATCGGCGTCATTGAGATTGGTGAAGTTCAGGTTGTACTTCGAGACGAAGTTCTGCATCGCCGCGAGATCGGAGCGGGCGGCGATCCCCACGAAGGTGACCGCCGGATTCGCGGCGGCCACCTGGCTGACCCCCGGAGCCTCAGCGTTGCAGATCGGGCACCACGGCGTCCAGAACCACAGCACAGCCGGCTTACCCTGCAGACTTGCGCCGTTGAACGGCGCACCGGTGAGGGTCGTGCCGGTGAAATTCAGGCGGTCGTCGGTCGCCAGTGACCGCGGCGGGCTGCTCGCAGCGAACAGCAGCGCTGCGGTGAGCACAGCCGGGACGCCCATTTTGACCACAGAGAGCAGGCAGATTTTCATCGGAACCTCTTTTGCTAGGCCTATGCCCAGAGTGACGCAATTCGCCGCCTAAAGCGATACCATTGGCACCAATCGGGTGCGCTGACGCCGGGAGGCGGTGTCGGCGGCCAATTGCCCGCAAGCGGCGCTGATCTCGCGTCCGCGGGTGTCGCGTACCGTGCACGGCACCCCGTGAGCGCGGACCCGGCGGACAAACTCGCGCCGCACGGCTTTGGGGCTGGCCTTCCAATTGCTGCCCGGGGTGGGATTGAGCGGAATCACGTTGACATGCGCTAACGGGCCGAGGACCCGACGCAACCGCTTGGCTAACAGCTCGGCTCGCCACGGTTGATCGTTGACATCGCGGATCAGCGCATATTCGACAGAGACGCGCCGACCGGTGGTGTCAGCGTAGTGGCGGGCGGCGTCCAACACGTCGCTGATGTTCCAGCGCGTGTTGGCCGGAACCAGGGTGTCACGCAGCTCGTCGTCGGGCGCGTGCAGCGACAGCGCCAACGTCAGCGCGAGCCGCTCGTCGGCGAGCTTGCGGATGGCTGGAGCCAAACCCACGGTCGATACCGTCACCGCGCGCGCCGAAACCCCGAAGCCGGCCGGTTCGGTGATGCGGCGCACGGCCGCCACCACTCTGGCGTAATTGGCCAGCGGCTCCCCCATGCCCATAAAAACCACGTTGGACAACCGGTCCCCGAAATCATCGCGCAGCGTCGCCGCGGCGGCCCGCACCTGCTCAAGGATCTCGGCGGCCGACAGATTTCGGCTCAGGCCGGCCTGCCCGGTGGCGCAGAAGGGACACGCCATCCCACAACCCGCCTGCGAGGAGACGCACACCGTGGCGCGCTGCGGATAGCGCATCAGCACCGACTCGACCATGGTGCCGTCAACCGCACGCCACAACGTCTTGCGGGTCTGGCCGGAATCACAGGCGACTTCCCGGACCGCGGTGAGCAAATTCGGGAACAGCGCCGCAGCAAGCCGATCACGAACCCCCGCCGGCAGGTCGGTCATCAGCCGCGGGTCGGCGATCAACCGACCGTAGTACTGATAGGCGAGTTGTTTGGCGCGGAACGCGGGCAGACCCAGCTCCGCGACGGCCGATTCCCGGCCGGCCGCGTCCAGGTCGGCAAAATGCCGCGGCGGGACGCCGTCCAACCGTGTACGGTGTCGCGCCTCAAACCCCAGCTGTCGGACCATGACGTATCTAGTATCTGCCGTCCATGGCCCAGCTCAGGCCACCAGCGTCAAGACTATCCAGGCCGCCACTCCCGCCGGCAAAAACCCGTCGAACCGGTCTAGCACACCCCCGTGTCCGGGTAACAAGCTGCCCATGTCCTTGATCCCGAGATCCCGCTTGAACTGCGATTCCACCAGGTCGCCCAGGGTTGCGGTGATCACCAGCACCACGCCGAGCACGACACCCACCCATACCGGTTTGCCCGTCAGGTAAGTCACGCTGAGCGTGGTCGCGGTGATCCCAAACACCAAAGAACCCGCAAGACCCTCCCACGACTTTTTCGGGCTGATCGCCGGCACCATCGGGTGCTTACCGAACAGGACGCCCATCGCGTAGCCGCCGACATCGGAGCACACGACGCCCAACGCGAGGGAAAATGCCCTTCCGGCCCCGTCGGGGGGATAGATCAGCAACGCGGCGAAGGACGCGAAGAGCGGCACCCAGGCCGCGAGGAACACGGTCGCGGAGACGTCCCGGAGGTAGTTCGTCGGGCCGACGGTGTCGTCACCGCGTGCGGCACCGTGACCGTGGCGGCTCAGCAGCCGCCACATCATGCACACGAGGACGGTGCCCCCGAACCCGGCCAGCGCGCCGCCCGCCCGGAACGGCCAGGTCAGCCACACGGTGGCCTGACCACCGAGCACGAGCGGAATCACGGGAATCACAAACCCGGCGGCACGCAACCGCCGCGTCACCTCGAGGGTGCCCAGTAAGACCCCGACAGCCACTACCGCAATCCAGCCGTATGGCTTTGCGTAGAGCAGACTCGCGATAACAGCCCCACCCAAGAGCACCCCCACCGCAATCGCCACCGGCAGATTGCGGCCGGCTCGCGATGCTTTCTTGATGCGCTGCGCCGGCTTTTTGGGCGGGACGCCTGCGCCGGTATCGGTGCCTGCCACGGACCTGATGTGCTGGACGGCCTTAGACCTCCAGCAGCTCGCCTTCTTTGTGTTTGACCAGTTCGTCGATCTGGGTGACGTACTGGTGGGTCGTCTTGTCCAGGTCTTTTTCCGCCCGGCCAACCTCGTCCTCACCGGCCTCGCCGTCCCTGCGGATGCGGTGCAGTTCCTCCATCGCCTTGCGGCGGATGTTGCGCACCGACACCCGCGCTTCCTCACCTTTGTGTCTGGCCTGTTTGACCAGCTCACGGCGGCGTTCTTCGGTCAGCTGCGGGACGGCTACCCGGATGAGGGCGCCGTCATTGGTGGGATTGACCCCCAGGTCAGAGTTGCGGATGGCTTTTTCGATGGCACCCAGCTGCGCCGATTCGTACGGCTTGATGACGACCAGCCGCGGCTCGGGCACGTTGATGCTGGCCAGCTGGGTGATCGGGGTGGGCGCGCCGTAGTAGTCGATGGTGATCCGCGAGAACATGCCGGGATTGGCCCGACCGGTGCGGATAGTTGCCAGTTCGTCACGGGCCACCGCCACCGCCTTTTCCATTTTCTCCTCGGCGTCGAAGAGAGTCTCCTCAATCATGGCGCCGCTCCTCCTCATCGCTGTGCTCTGCATCGTCGCCGACGCGGATCACGGCATTCTCCCTTCAGGTGGTGACCAGCGTTCCGATCTTCTCACCGGCGACCGCCCTGGCAATATTGCCGTCGGTCAACAGGTTGAACACCAGGATTGGCATACCGTTGTCCATGCACAGGCTGAACGCGGTGGCGTCGGCCACTCGCAGACCACGGTCGATGACCTCACGATGGCTGATCACGCTGAGCAGTTCGGCGTCGGGATTTTGCCGCGGATCCTCGGCGAACACCCCGTCGACCGCTTTGGCCAGCAAAACCACTTCTGCGCCGATCTCCAGCGCCCGCTGCGCGGCCGTGGTGTCGGTGGAGAAGTACGGCAGCCCGATACCGGCCCCAAAGATGACCACCCGTCCTTTTTCGAGGTGTCGGCGCGCGCGCAAAGGAAGGTACGGTTCGGCCACTTGGCCCATGGTGATGGCTGTCTGGACGCGGGTGACAATGCCTTCGCGCTCAAGGAAGTCTTGCAGCGCAAGACTGTTCATGACAGTGCCTAACATTCCCATATAGTCCGATCGGGCGCGCTCCATTCCGCGCTGCTCCAGCTGCGCACCGCGGAAGAAGTTGCCGCCGCCGATCACAACCGCCACCTGCACGCCGCTGCGCACCACTTCGGCGATCTGGCGGGCAACGAGTGACACCACATCCGGGTCAAGCCCCACCTGTCCGCCGCCGAACATTTCGCCGCCGAGTTTGAGCAACACTCGCGAGTACTTGGGCCGGCTCGCCGGCTGGCCGGCGAGGCATCCGTCATCCGGCGGGAACGCTCGTCCCCCGTCGGGGCTGGTCGGCTCCGTCATCAGACTCCTCGCATGGCAGAACGCCCTCGGTGATCACCACCCAGGACGGCATGTTCCATCCTGCCTCATCGCCGCGCCGTCGCACGGGATGGGTCTGCTTTGCTCCACACGGCGGCTGCGCCCACCATGCTGCGCGGGAACTGCGCGGGAAGGTTGTGTGGGGGTTATGTCATCGGCGGGGCGGCGCGGTCGCGGTGCAGGCGACTCGGTCGACGAAGCCCACGGCGATCGGCGCGCCCCCGGTGCGGCACAGCATCGTGACCGCGGACTGCCCGCGGTCACCGGCCCCGCAACGCCTGCTCGAAAGTGGGGTAGATGTCGAGGATACTGTCGAGCTTTGTCACTTCGATCGGCCGCACCACATGGGCGTCGCTGGCCACCAGCCGAACCGGCGTACCACTGGCCTTGCCTTTCTTGTGACAATCCAGTACCGCATTCATACCCGCGCTGCCGAAGAAGGTCACGGCCTGCAAGTCGATGATGATCAGCTGCGCCTGACCTGTCGCGGCAAGATCCAGCGCGGCCGTCAGATGGGAGCCGAGCTCACCGACGGTGCTGGAATCGATTTCACCCCGTGCCCGCACGACGGCGGCGTTGCCTTCCAGTTCGTGCCGGACCGTCAGCAATTCCATCGCTCGTCCTCCTGGGGTTCCGCTGGGAGCCCTCTGCTTGACTGCACCAGCCACCTGGCGAGGGGCCGCATTCGCGCCGCCGCCGATAGAGACGATCGAGCTTAACTCGCGCGGGCCGCGGATAGCCGATGAGTTTCCCTTCCACGACCCGTTGAGCGGGGCGGCGTGGGGGAACCGCCGCCGACGGTCGGCTGTGGTCGGCGCCGATCCGTTCCCGGATATCGGCGCGTGGTGAGCCCTACCCGGTCCCGTGTTCGCCCGGCACTGCGGCCAGCACCGGTGCGGTCTCACCAGAGCCCACCCGCGCGGGATGGACGTCCCGATGCCCACGCCACGGCCAGCACCGCGCCGAGCAGTGGCCCCGCGGCATCGGGGGATGCCTCAGGGGATGCATCATCGGTGGTGCGAGCGGTTACCGAGTGCATCCGACCGGGTGGGCGCCGAGATACCGACGACCGGGAGGCGATCCCCCTCGGGGCGACAACAGCTCAGGCCAGAACGACGGGGATTGACGAAATCCGTTTCGACATCACGTTTTATCGTGTGGACACTGCACCAGTGACGAACCCGTCATTCGGTGCCCGGCGGTGACGGCGCCGACCGTCGTCCGGCCGTGCGGGACGCTTGTCAGTCAACGTTGTCGTAGTCCCCTGTTGCCGGCCAGTTTTCGTTTTATCGCCAAGGCATTGGGCGGCGCGCCACGCACTGTGGTTCTCCCCGACACGCACCGATGCTGGCGAATGCCCGCCGGCGCGCGGTGTGGGACGGCGGCTCACGAATGCCTGCACGATAGCCGATGTTTGAGCACACGACACAAGGGGAATCCCGCCGGGCACGGCGCGGAGTTCTACGGGCCAAGCAGGCGGCTCGGCCACGCCGAGGAAGCGATCACGTTAATCGGTGCCGAGCCGAAAGCGCTCAGAGCACAGGCACCGACAAGGAGGGCTCATGGCCGAGCAGAAAAAGAGCGGACCCGAAGAGGCTGTACACGGCGTCGTCGAGGACGTTAAGGGCAAAGCTAAAGAAGCGGTGGGAAATATCACCGGTAGAGACGACCTCGCGCGTGAGGGTAAAGCCCAGCAGGACAAGGCCCAAGCGCAGCGGGATGCCGCCAAGAAGGAGGCCGAAGCCGAATCGGCCCGCGCCGCCGCTGCTGCGTCGGAAATGCGCCAAAAGTTCGAGCAGCACTAGCTTGCCGGAGAGAAGGGGCCCGGTCCGTCAACGGACCGGGCCCCTTCGCCGTTCAGCCCGCGGCGCGCCTTTTGTCACCGTGGTCGATGCACAAGTCGGTACAAAAGGCGTTGCAACAGTTGATATGAGAGCTTCAACGAACGATTGGATACTACGTTTTCACGAGTCGTGTCCGACTACATCGGATGATCGCGCGGCAGGCGGAGCAGCATCGGGAACGACTATGGAGCCCAGCGCTACGCACCACCGCCGGATCATGGCCGCACGGCCAGGACCACCCGGCCAGGGCACGGCCGCCCGGCTTTCCCGTTTCCAGCCCTGCCCGCAGCCGGTCCACAACCGCCTGGTCTACCGCATCCGTTGCCGGCGAAAACGACCTCCCCGCACCGCTAGTCGGCGCGGGGAGGTCAGCCACCTCGGCTGCTGGACACGTAGAGCCGGTGAGTGACCCGGACGACTAGGTGGTCCAGATGAGGACGTCTTGGACCCCATCGTTGTAGACGACACCGTCCGGCGGTGCGCCGGTGACGTCAAAGTAGATCTTCCCGCTGCTCTGCTCCCCCTGGACCAGGGGCGCTGGACTGATCCCATCGGGTGCCGGCACCGTGTCGATGACCCGATAGGTCTGACCGTTGGCCGCCCGGGCGTTGAAGTCGGAGATCAGCGGGGTGACGGTGCCGCCATCGGAGCGGGCTGTGACATCGGCCTGGTACAGTTTACCCGCCGGGGTATAGCCCGGCAGCACTGCAGTGCTGGGCTGGAGATGGCTCACTGTGTACGCCGTCACCATCGGACCGTCAAAGAGCTGTTCGGCGGTGCCGAACTTTTGGATAGCGGGCTGCGCCGCAGCTGTTGCGGCGGTGAAAACACCTGCGGCCGCAAGGGCAGCGGCTCCGGTCGCCGTTTTCACTGCCGTGGTGATACACCTCACGCGCTTACTCCTTTCTCGGGTACGTCATGCGAGTGTGTCGTTGAAGCGCGAACTGCCCGTCAAGGTGGACACATCACTCGCACTTAATCGGCGGCTACCCTGCGATGCTGTTGTCAAAACACCACCCGGCCCATGGCGCCGTAACCAGGCACTCCGGCGGATGAGCAGCGCTGCGGGTCTTTCCGGTACGGGAGCGAAAGGAGTAGTTGTGGCTTTGCCCTGGCCGGGCGATAGTGATAAGGCGATCTCACACGTTCCGCAGACATCGCCGGCCGGGCGGCGTCTCATCCCCTTAACCAGGTAATGCGTAGCGAACGGGCAGCGGTTCTGGCCCGAGCGCGATTCGCTCGCGGATGGCGCCGGTCCGCACGTCGATGTGGCAACCGAGCAGGAAGGTGCTTGTGGTGATGGCCGGAGACTCCGACGCTTCGCCCGGTCACGTTTCCGCGGCGCAACCCGTCAAACTAGCAGCCGGCCAACGGCCGGATCCCGATGACGAACTCCGTGATATCGACCTGGTCATCGGTCTGGGCGAACCACAGCGCGTGGGCCGGTTCCGATTTTTCCTCGACGGCCAGCGCTGGGAGTGGTCGGATGCAGTTGCCCGCATGCACGGCTACCAGCCGGGATCAGTGGTGCCCACCACCGAATTGTTGCTGCACCACAAACATCCTGACGACCACCAGCAAGTCACAGCAGCTTTGGAAGGAGTCCTTCGAGGCGAGCCGTTCAGCAGCCGGCACCGCATCGTCGATGCGGCCGGGCATACCCGCTGGGTGGTCGTCGTCGGCGACCGGATGCTCGACGACAGTGGCGCGGTGATCGGCACGTCGGGGTTCTACGTCGACGTCACCGAGTCGCTCCAGTCCGACGTCAGCGCCGCGGTGTCTCAAGTCGCCGACTCGCGCGCCCGCATCGAACAAGCCAAGGGTGTGCTCATGGCGGCCTACGGCATCAGCGCAGAGCGAGCGTTCGACATCCTGGTGTGGCGTTCACAGGAGACCAATATCAAGGTGCGTGAGCTTGCCGGCCGCTTCCTCAATGCAATCGGCGGCAACATGTCCGGTGACACAACCAGCCGTATCGATCACGCGCTACTCACCCTGGAAAAGCCGGCGACCGACAGTTCGCGGCACAGCTAACCCGTGGGGTCAGAGCTGCGGGCAACTGAGAGGGCCGACGGCCGGTCACCCGACGGCCCCACACCTTTGTTTCGGGCTTGCCCGCCAGCGCTCAGACCGGCAATGTCTGCACCGCAGGCAGATTGACCGCTCTGAGCGCAGCTGGGCTCAATGCTGATCCTTGTTGCGGGATTCCCGCCGATGCCACAATGGGCGCAACAGTGTCGCGACTTCCCCGGCGCTGGATGTTTCGACAACCGCAAATCGGGGTAAGGCTAGCTAACAGGATGCTGCGGCTCGTGACGGACCGCGAGCACGCAGACCTGAGTCCCGCCGCAGGTATACCGCCTTGTGAGGTGACGGCCTCGGCTACTGGGGCTAGTGGGAGGTTGCCACCATGGCAATGCCGTTGAACAGCGATTGCAGCGGCGCAGAGTTTCAGCCGAGAACGGTGCCGGCGCTGCTGCGGCTACTGGGAGTGAGTGACCGACCAGTGACCGAGCAGTGGCTTGCCATCAGCGAGTGGCTTGCCGAAAACACGCCCTCTGCTGAACTGCGATGTAGTTTGCGCGCCAACGGCTACGGGCCCATTCTGATCGGCAGAGGACCGTCAAAGCGAACCGTTGCCTCCGCCCTCCGGGCCGACCGTCCCCAGTCGAATCCGAAAGCAGGTGACGGGTCATAGGCGTTGCGGATGATCGGGACGGTGTGGTTGCGCCGTGCGGTGGTGGTTGCCCCGCCGGTTGACCGGAACCATCGAAACTGCGGCGCGGCTGCGCGACGGCGTCCCGCATCCGCTGCCCCGGGCGGGCCGATTACGTGCTGAGACCCCCACAGCGGGGAGCCGCTGCAGACCCGCGAGCAGCGAAATCGCAGCGGACATCCAGTGAAATCACAGCCGCAGGGGGTGGCGCGTGGTAAAGCTGGAATCATAACCGCATCGGCTCACGTTTCCGTGCGGTAGCGGCGAGCGGCACTGGGGTTGCATGACCGAGGTCCGCGCAAGGCCTCTGGACGGGGCGATTCGGTGCACGTATGACAAGCCAACTCAGCTAGGAGCAGGACATGACGACGTTTTCCGTCTGTGCTATGGAGTCACCCGTTTGAGTGGTGCGGCTGTCAGCCAGGCTGTGCGCCCGTCTCGCGGTCTGGCCACCGGATTGTCGTCGCCGAGTAGAACCTGCCGGTGACCTGTGGGGTCCAGGACGCCTTCGCCGAGGAAGGAGAACGCGCACATGACCAAACCTGGTCCGGCTAAAGCTCGAAGTGAGGGGCAGTGGGCCCTGGGCGAGCGTACGCCGCTCAACCACAAAGAACAGCTGAAGCAGGACGATGCACCGCTCAATGTGCGGTCGCGTATTGAAAACATTTACGCCAAGCAAGGTTTCGACAGCATCGACAAGACAGATCTGCGTGACCGGTTCCGCTGGATGGGCCTGTATACCCAGCGCGAGCAAGGTTATGACGGCACCTGGACCGGCGATGAGCACATCGACACCATTGAGGCCCGCTACTTCATGATGCGGGTGCGTACTGACGGCAGGCCGTTGTCGGTCGCCGCGATGCGCACGCTGGGCCAGATCTCGACTGAGTTCGGTCGCGACACCGCCGATATCGGTGACCGGGAAAACCTGCAGATCCATTGGATCGAGATCGAAAACGTTCCCGAGATCTGGCGGCGGCTGGCCGAGGTCGACTTGACGACGATCGAGGCCTGTGGTGACTGCCCGCGCGGTATTCACGGTTCGCCACTAGCCGGTGATTCCCTCGATGAAGTGCTCGACGCGTCCCCGGCGATCGAAGGAATCCGGCAGCGTTTTCTGAACAATCCTGAGTTTGCGAACCTGCCCCGCAAGTACAAGACCGCGGTATCGGGTCTGCAAGACGTCTCCCACGAAACCCACGATGTGGCGTTTATCGGCGTCAACCACCCCGAGCACGGTCCGGGGCTGGATGTTTGGGTGGGTGGCGGGTTGTCCACCAACCCGATGATGGCTCAGCGCCTCGGCGCCTGGGTGCCGCTCGACGAGGTGCCGGAGGTGTGGGAGGCAGTGACTGCCCTGTTCCGCGACTACGGCTACCGGCGGCTGCGGTCGAAAGCCCGGCTCAAGTTTTTGGTCAAGGACTGGGGCGTGGAGAAGTTTCGGCATGTCCTTGAAACCGAATACCTCAAACGGCGCCTGATCGACGGCCCGGCCCCCGAGCCGGTCGCGCATACCATCGACCACGTCGGGGTGCAGCGCCTCAAAAACGGGCTCAACGCGGTCGGAGTAGCCGCTATCGCGGGGCGGGTGTCCGGCACGACCTTGTCCGCGGTCGCTGACCTGATGGAGCAGGCCGGCTCGGACCGGGCCCGGTTGACGCCCTACCAAAAGCTGGTCATCCTCGATGTTCCCGACGACAAGGTCGAAAATCTGGTGGCTGGCCTGGACGCGCTGGGACTCCCCTCGCAGCCGTCACACTGGCGCCGGAGCCTGATGGCCTGTACCGGTATCGAATTCTGCAAGCTCTCGTTCACCGAGACCCGGGTACGTGCGCAAACGTTGGTGCCCGAACTCGAACGCCGCCTCGCCGACCTCAACGCCCAACTCGATGCACCGATCACCGTCCATCTCAACGGATGCCCCAACTCCTGCGCACGGGTCCAGGTTGCCGATATCGGGTTCAAAGGCCAAATGGTTGACGACGGTGCGGGCAACTCGGTTGAGGGCTTCCAGGTGCATCTGGGCGGCAGCCTGGGCGCCGAAAGCGGGTTTGGGCGCAAACTGCGCCAGCATAAGGTGCTCGGCACCGAACTCGGCGACTACATCGAGCGGGTCGTGCATAACTACGTCAACCAACGCCACGACGGCGAGAGCTTCGCGGCGTGGGCGCTGCGAGCCGACGAAGCCGACCTGCGCTGAGATCCCAGCACGACGAGGAGAGGAACACCGATGAACGACCAGGTGAACCGTTTACCCGAAGCCGAGCTGCGCAAGCTGGCCGCGCGCGGCGCCGCCGAGTTGGACGGCGCCAGCGCCACTGACTTGCTGCGCTGGACCGATGAAACCTTCGGTGAGAGCTACGTGGTGGCCTGCAACATGCAAGATGCGGTGCTGGTGGATCTGGCCGCCAAGGTGCGCCCGGGAGTTCAGGTGCTCTACATCGACACCGGCAACGAATTCGCCGAAACCCTCGGCATGAGGGATGCGGTGGAGGCCACCTACGACATCCGGCTGCTCACTATCCACCCCGAACCCTCGGTGCTGGAGTTGGGCACCAGCCTGTGCTACACCGACCCCGACGAGTGCTGCCGGCTGCGCAAGGTTGTCCCATTGTCCAAAGCGCTGCAGCGTTTCTCCGCGTGGGTAACCGGGCTGCGTCGCGTCGACGCACCCACTCGCGCCAACGCCCCGTTGATCAGCTTCGACGAGTTGTTCAAACTGGTCAAGGTCAATCCGCTGGCCGCCTGGTCCGATCAGGACATGGCCGACTACATTGCCGAAAACCAGGTGCTGGTCAATCCACTGGTCGCCGAAGGCTACCCGTCGATTGGCTGCCAGCCGATGACGAGCAAACCGGCCGAAGGCGCCGACCCGCGCAGCGGACGCTGGGCAGGTTTCAACAAAACCGAGTGCGGGATCCACGTTCAGCCGACAACAAGCTCGTCTTGACCGGCGCGGGTGCTGTCGGCGCCGATACCGGTGAATCCCACACTTTGTCGGCGCTGGCGACGCTGCGCCAGTCTGGTATGGAGGAATTGCTGATCTCCGGTCGGCGCGGGCCCTTGACGTCTCCATCGAGATCATGGGCGACCAGAAAGCAAACCAATGCGCGCGACCACAACGAGGTCGTCAGGAGCTCGTCGGGTCAGAGGTCGCCTATTGGTGCGCCGTCAACCCCGACGAGGTACTCGATGAGTACACCGGCTGGCGCGAATGCGACCGGCGCACTGCGCCTCGCACGCGACCACTGAGGATGTGGCTGAGCAGGTCGCGGACCGCGCCGGGAGGTGGGGTGCGGCCCCCAACCCAGATCGCCCGAAGCTTGCGTCGCAGGTTCAGCTCGGGGACGGCAACGGCGCGGAGTCGCCCGACCGCCAGATCGTCCGCCGCCGCGAGCTTGCTCATGACCGCGGGTCCCGCGCCCGCTAGGACCGCAGCCCGCATCGCGGCCGCCGTGGACAGTTCGAGGATGGGTGGTGCTTGCTGCATTTCGTCGCCCAGCACGTCGCGCAGCGCGGCGGTCAGTGAATCCCGAATACCCGAGTGAGGTTCGCGGGTAACTAGCGGTGTTTGTGCGAGCTCAGCTGCAGTGACTCCGGCAGAGCGTCGAGCCCACTTGTGATCTGGCCGCACAACAATCACCAGCTCATCACGGGCGACTACACAGCTGCCCAATCCCTTCGGCGGTCCCGGGTTTTCGATGAATCCGAGATCGGCGGCGCCGCCGCGAACCGCCGCGATGGCACGCTCGCTGTTGGTGGCGGTTAAAATCACCTCAGGAGCGTCGTGCGGCCTGGCAGTTTTCAAGGTGACCAGCCAGTTGGGCATCAGCTGCTCGGCGACCGTTTGGCTAGCCACCACCTTGATCCGCTGGCGACTCTCGGCGCGCAACGATGCCAGCTCGGCGTCGAACTCATGGGCGACCTCGATCACACGGGCCGCCCACTCTGCGACGCGAACACCGGCGGGCGTGAGTTGTGAGCCGCGGGTGCTGCGAACCGCTAAAACCACCCCAATCTGGGCTTCCAGCGCCGCTAGCCGTGCTGATACAGCTTGCTGGGTTAACCCAAGTTCTCGCGCGGCACCGCCGAGACTTCCGGTCCGGGCGACGGCCAGAAAAGTCTCCAACGAAGCGAGTTCAGGCATTCGAGCACTGAGCACCATCTTGACCACATCACCAATTCGCCGACGGCATACACAAATCGATTCCAGTGGTACGCACTGGCCCGTTTCAGGATCTGCTCTCGCGCCTCAGGTTCTGGCGATGTAATGATTATCGGCTGTTTTGCCACGATTTCTCGGTCGCGTGCACTTCATAGTCAGCACCTCCCGCTGATCCATCTCACTACAACTGACGCCAGCCGTCCCCCCACAGGTGGATTCACCAGCCCACCGGCCATCGGAATACCCGTGATAACGCCATTTCAACCGTCGGATCAATCGACAGCAACGGACGTAGTCCCCCGGCAGCAAGAACCCGCGCGACGGCCGGCTGGTCGCTCACCAGACGTAAGAAAATGCCGCGCCTCTGACACCGTCGCGCCTCACAAGCCAATATGAAGAGCGCACCGCATCCCATAAAACGCATGTGGCGAACGTCGAATACGAATGGTCCCGGTGCAATGACGGTCGCAGCCGTCTTGCTCAGCAAGGTGCGCCAGGTGTCTTCGTTGCTGGCGTCCACTTCACCGCACACGCGCACGATGACCACCTGCCCGTTGCGTTCGCACTTAGCGCGCAACGTCCTCCGTGCGCCTCCAACCGGCGCATTAGAGACGGACCATGACGCGACTTCCGAACAGCTGTGTTCAGGCACCGTTTCGTTATCCTTTCTGGTATCGAGATGAGCAGTGCCGCGTATTTGCTCAATCGGAGTCGCAGCGTCGACGTCTGATGAATGCTTTTTGTTGGCGCCGATCACTCCAGTTGAACCACGCTTGGTCTGACCGATGACGTACCTGTAGGGACTGCCAGCCGCCAAGTCGTTGGTGGTTATGATCGCTCTACCCGTACGGACATTCAGCGACGGCGCGGCGCTGGCTTCCAACGGATCAGAACCACCGGCCACGGCGTGGCATGAACTGAGTGCAGGTCCATACATTTCAGCTGGCTTCCCGGAACGCGAGCGGTTGGTCCGGTATCTGGTTTTCGCGATGAAGCCCAGCGCCGCGGGTGATTTCAGGGGTCTTCCACGCTTCGATGACGTCGATGATGGCGGTGCTGATCACGTGCGGCACCTCATCGAGGAGCATATGCCCAGCGGTGGGCAGGTGCACATGCCTAGCCTCGGCGATTTGACCGGCGAGTTCGCGGGCATGAATAGGGGGCGTAAGCTTGTCGGCGCCACCGCTGACGACCGCTGTCGTGGCGGTGATGGAACTCAGAGCCCGGTATTGGTCGTGATGCCGCAAAGCCCGCAAAAAACCAGCTTTCGTCGTCACTGGGGTAGCGATAACTTTCGCCACTGAAGCGGCAATAAGTGCGTCGCGGTCAACTGAGCCGTATCCGCCATATCTGATTAGGGCGCTGCATATCGGTCGGGTAAATGCTCGGGCGGCGTGCTCTGCTGCCGCATGAGGCACATGCTGTACCAGCTGGTACAGAATGTCCGCGCCAGGGTTAGCCAGCAACCGGCCCATACCGCGCTGGGTGAGTTTGCCTGCTGCGGTGGCGACGAGGACAAGCCCATGGGGCCGAACCGGTCGCTGCTCGAGGCGACCGAAGTAGGCCAAAGCCGCCATACCGCCCATGGAATGCCCGACTAACGTCAAAGGGCTTCTGGCGCGGGTAGCTACGAGTACGTCAGTGAGATCGTCGGCGAGCTGATCTATCTGGTAGGTGTGCATCGGCGCGCTCGCCGAATCGCCGTGGCCGCGCTGGTCGTAGCTGATGATCCGGATATCGGAGCCGTATCGATGGAGCAGGTGGTCAGTTTGGAGGGCCCAGGATTCTTTGGTCAAACAGAACCCATGAAGCAGAACGACGGTATGGACCGCATCGCGCGAACCGTACTCGTCCAATGACAGCAACACGCCATCGCGTGTCGTCACAGTCCGTGTGATGCCGGTAGACAGAATCCCTGAACCATTGCCCATCGTTACCCCAAATACGAAGAAATCGGGATCAATTCGTCGTAGATCTCGATGTGGAAGCCAGCCAGCCAGACGGAAAGGCGAATATTGCGGTCGTGTACCATGAAGGCCCGCCGAAATCCCCTGCGGGACAGCATGACGAACATGACACGTGAGCGTCGATCGACAGATTTCGAGGCAGCTGAGCGCGATATCGATCCGATGCCGAATTTAGGGTGCAGGCCATCCCGTGCTGTCGTTGTCATAGAGGCACTCATGCCGCACCCGCCACCAGATGACCCCAACGCGGATCCTCGGTCTCGTGGAAACAGCAGTCGGGTCCGCTTAAGGTCAAACATTTCAGGGTGGCATCTTGGGGTGCCAGCAAGGGATGGAGCGGCTGGGCCCCACGGGTCCAGTCCAGCACAGCCAAAGATCCGCCGCGGCGGTTAGCGTGCCGCGATAGCATCTGGACAACCGCGTGGACGCGCTCGGTATCAGCGTTGGGGCCCCATGCCAGCACGGTGAGGTCGTTCTGAGAACACACCGCACCAAGGTGGATATCGTTGTCAGGGCCTACAGGATCGGAATGGGCCTTCGTAAAGGCGTCAGGCTTTTTCGACACGAGCCCGTAAAGGTGACCGATATCGACACCACCGTAACCCCATGCACGGGCGAAGCTCATGCAACGACGGATAGTCGCATCGCTGCGTCGCTCATCGGCCTCAGAACCGTTGCGGATTACCCAGGCCAACCGCGGCTTGTCTGAGTCCCACACGCGCACCAGTCGATACCGCCATGTGTGGCAGGGACTAAACACCGCCCACGACTCACAGTAGCCGGTCGACCAATGGAGCTGTGCAGATAATGCTACCATTGCAGGTCACTCCTCGGTTGAGATCTCGATGCCGTCAATGATTCCCTGACTGAGAATCCTTCGGCTAGAGGTGTTGATGTGGTGAAGTCACAAAACTTCGTTGAGTTCACCGGTCAGCGCGCAGAATTCGTTGTCCAAACGGAACATCGTGGGTGATGAACTGATCTGCACACCGTCAGCACTCCTTCGCTAGCGGCGGTGCGCGGCTCCTTCGCGGTCTGAATGCAGTTCAGCCGGTGTCGGTTTAAGCGCTGTACCTTAATTATCTGGCCGCTCAAACAGCCAGTGGCGTGGCGTGGGACAAGAATCGATGCCCACGACGAGTAGACCAGCGACGAATTAGTTTAGCTACGCTAGACAAAGGTTCTTTGTGCTTCCACAACGTTAACCGTCTAGCTCAACTCTGTTGCAGCGTGGAGATTTGACGATAGGTCTCGATCACCAGAAGGATCAGGTACGGAGGACGGAAATTGCATTCACTGCAGATCTTCGGCTGCTGTGTGAACTGGCTCGCTGCCGAAAAATGGGTCAACATTTCGCTGGCCGTTGCTATCGCATACCTCACCATCGCCAAGATTGAGTTGATCAAACTGCTCCACAAGGCATCCGACAGCTACACAGGAGAGCATCGCTCTCTTCGGCCACCACGACCGGATGCTGAGGCGTCTACTCATCAACACACCATGCTCATCAGAGGTCAAACACCGCATGCGGTGCCAAAACTCAGCTCGGAAGACAGGATGTCTCCGTCACCGCAGCCGTCGAGTAAACCCCCCCATATGCTTTCGCACGCTGTTTCCGACCAACTCGACGCTTTTCCATCTGAACTCGCGGCTTTGGACTGGACTTCGATCACCTGCCAGAACGAACAGGGCTGTTCCCGCACAGCCGCATATGTCGTGGAACTCCACGCCGTGGACCACTGTTTAGGTGACGCGACCAATCCGGCGGGCAACGTGACGGAGATTTTGTGCGGAACGTGCCTGGCCGCGTTGCGGCTATCGATCAACCGGCATGTCGCGCGGCTCAACTCGCGGGGGCAACGCCCGAGGTGTCTAACGTGCGGCGCTCCTCTTGAGTTGGCCACCGACATTATTAGGTCGGTGCGACTGCTCGACAGAACGGTTCCCGTCACCTCCACCGTTGAGCCGATGGAAGGAATCCGCACTGCTAGGACCGCACGCCGCGCATGGCGACGTGAACGGCCGCAAAACCCGTCAACTCGGAGAACACCATAAGACAACAAGGAAATTCACGTAACGTCCGCCACGTCAGGGACCACAAGAGAGAAATCCACGAGAGGAATCTCATCAACATGCACTCACCATCGCGCTGCGCGGCTAATACATACGCCAGACTAAGTGCACCCCTGGATGTAAGCACGCTTGATGTTGCAGCCGCCACAGTCCAAAGCTGGGGCTATCGCAGCGTCGGCGACAGTGATGAAGCAATACTGGCCATCACCGCGATACCTGAGGATATCTTTTCGAGCTGATCCTGCTCGCGCTTTCGTGGCTGTAATCCACCTCCAGCGTCCTGAATGTGCAGTCTGCGGCTGCTTAAGGACTGATCTCTTCGATTGCCGAAACCTTAGCAATGATCAACGAAGACGTTTTCCCCGTCGAACCCTGGCAGGTGCGCGAGACCCGGCTCGACCTGAGCCTGTTGGCCCAAACCGAGTCGCTGTTCGCATTGTCAAACGGACATATCGGGTTGCGCGGCAACCTCGATGAGGGTGAACCCTACGGTCTGCCGGGTACCTACTTGAATGGTTTTTACGAAGTCCGCCCGCTGCCGTATGCGGAGGCCGGCTACGGATATCCCGAGGCCGGTCAAACGGTGGTCAATGTCACCAACGGCAAGGTGATACGCTTGCTGGTCGATGACGAGCCCTTCGACGTTCGCTATGGCGAAGTGCTGTACCACGAGAGGGTTCTCGACTTTCGGACTGGGAAGCTGACTCGTCGTACACAGTGGTGTTCTCCTGCGGGTAAGCAGGTCAAAGTGTGCTCGACCCGACTAGTGTCACTGGCCCAGCGCAGTGTCGCGGCTATCGAATACCTGGTAGAAGCGCTCAACAAATTTGTTCGGATTACGGTGCAATCTGAACTCGTCGCCAACGAGGATATTCCGCAGTCCACGGGTGATCCGCGAGTGGCGGCCGTGTTAGAACATCCACTGGAGGCTGTCGAACACGAACAGATCGGGCGAGGAGCGCTGCTGATTCACCGCACTAAGGCCAGTGGACTGATGATGGCCGCGGCAATGGACCATGAGGTCGAGGTACCCGGTCGGGTTGAAGTCTCCACCGATGCGCGCGCCGATCTGGCCCGGACTACGGTGATCTGTGGGCTTCGCCCGGGGCAGAAACTGCGCATCGTCAAGTATCTGGCATATGGATGGTCGAGTCTGCGTTCGCGGCCAGCACTACACGACCAGGTCGCTGCGGCACTAACCGGCGCGCGCTATAGCGGATGGCAAGGGTTACTTGACGCCCAGCGGGTCTACCTCGAAGAGTTTTGGGACGCCGCGGATGTCGAGGTCGAGGGTGGTGCCGAGTGCCAGCAAGCGGTGCGGTTTGGAATGTTTCACGTACTGCAAGCCAGCGCGCGCGCCGAACGCCGCCCCATCCCTGCAAAGGGGCTCACCGGATCTGGCTACGATGGGCATACTTTCTGGGACACCGAGATGTTCGTACTTCCGGTGCTCACCTACACTGCACCACAGGCAGTCGCGGATGTGTTGCGATGGCGGGCCTCGACCCTGAAGCTTGCTCAACAACGCGCAGCCCAACTCGGACTTAACGGCGCAAGATTCCCGTGGCGAACGATTCACGGCGAGTCGTGCTCAAGCTATTGGCCCGCCGGCACGGCGGCCTGGCACATCAACGCCGACATCGCGATGGCGTTCGAACGCTACCGCACCGTGACCGGTGACCAGTCCGTGGAGAAGGAATGCGGGTTAAAGGTGCTGATCGAAACGGCCCGACTCTGGGTGTCACTGGGGCATCACGACCGCCACGGCATCTGGCACCTCGACGGGGTCACCGGCCCCGATGAATACACCGCGATCGTCCGCGATAACGTCTATACCAATCTGATGGCGGCCCATAACCTGCGCGCTGCCGCCGACGCTTGCGCCCGTCATCCCGACGCGGCGCGCGCGTTGGGTGTGACGACCGACGAGATGGCTGCTTGGCGCAACGCGGCTAGCGCAGTGCACATCCCCTACGATGAGGAGCTGGGTGTCCACCAACAATGCGACGGCTTCACCACTTTTGCCGAGTGGGACTTCGCGGTGCACAACAACTACCCGCTATTGCTTCACGAGCCCTATGTGCGGCTGTATCCCGCGCAGGTGATCAAGCAGGCTGACCTGGTACTGGCGATGCACTGGCAAAGCCACGCCTTCACCCTGGAACAGAAGGCGCGGAACGTCGACTACTACGAACGACGCACGGTGCGTGACTCGTCGCTGTCGGCATGCACCCAGGCGGTGTTGTGTGCAGAGGTCGGACACCTTGACCTGGCTCACGACTACACCCACGAGGCCGCTCTGACCGACCTGCGTGACCTGCACCACAACACTCGAGACGGACTCCACTTGGCGTCGCTGGCTGGAACCTGGATTGCGCTGGTCGCGGGCTTTGGCGGCTTGCGCGACGACCAAGGTGTGCTGGCGCTCGATCCTAAGCTGCCCGACGCCTTCTCGCGGCTGCGTTTCCGGTTGCGCTGGCGAAACTTCCGGCTCATTGTGGATGCCACTCACACCGACACCACTTACACCCTACGCGATGGCGGGTCAGGCGATACGTTGACAATTCGGCACGCTGGGAAAGAGCTCACCCTAAACACATGTTCGCCAGTGACTGTCCCGGTTCGATCATGTAAACCGCTGCTTCCACGACCGCCACAGCCGTCTGGCCGCGAGCCACTACACCGACGGTTAGCCATGGACCCGGAGTGCCTGAGCTAAGACTGCCCATGAGCCTGCGGGTAGCCAGCGGGCCGGGTCTTGCCTCCGCGCCGATGCCCGTTGATGGATTAGCGGTTGCAGCCTGGAAGGCGAAGCCGGTACACGTGAGCATGATATTCCTCGTCGTAGCGATACTTCGCGTGTCTCCGGGCCGGTGTTCAAGTCTATAAGCCGCACCCTGAGATCGTCGACAGACGCTGCAACGCAGCTGAACCAGGCGTAAGCGATTTTCTTCGGCGACAGCGTCCGAAATACGGGAACGGGCCGCGCGCGACAGGAATCACCAATCCGCTGCGCGGGCGCTGTCGGCGCCGATACCGGTGAATCCCACACGCGCCTGACAGAATTCGCGCAGCCACTGGGGAAACCCCAGCCCGCCAACTCAGTTGGGGTTCAACCCGGGGTGTGGGAGTGGATACGAGCCCAGGGCTTTGCCTCTTCGAGTTCGTAGGCCAGTTCCAGCAACCGCACCTCACACCCGAGGTCCGTGGAGATCATCATGCCTACCGGGAGCCCGTCCGCGGATTCGGCCAGCGGCAGCGAAATGGCCGGCTCGCCGGTGACATTGTGCAGCGGCGTGAACGTGACCCAGCCGCGTAGCCGCCCGATAATCTGCTCATAGTCAGCGGTCGGGTCCAGATAACCGAGACGGGGCGTGACGTCGGCCACTGTCGGGGTGAGCGCGGCGTCATAGCGGCGGTAGAACTGCGCGGTGCGCCGCCGAACGGCGCGCAAACGCACGATCGCCAGAGGCAGCCGATGCAGGTTGCGGCGGGCGTGGCGGTCCAAACCCAGTGTCAAGTTGTCCAGCCGGCTGTCGTCGAAGGTGTCACCGAACTGGGCCCGGCTGACGCGCAACTGCCCCGTGGCCAAAAGGGCCCAGTACAACACGAAGTCGGCGGCGAAACTCGAAGGCACCGGCGGGTTTTCGATGTGTTCGATGTGGTGGCCGAGCTCTTCGAGCAGTCCCGCGGATTTCAGTGTGAGCTCCCGCATTTCAGGGCTGCACTCGCCATCCACTGAGCGGGTGATGACGGCGATCTTCAGCCGCTGCTTACCCGGGTGCTGTACGTCGCCGATCGGCGGCAGTTTGCGGTTTCGCCAGATCCGCTCGGCTTCCCGGTAGAAGGCGGCGGTGTCGCGCACCGAGCGGGTCAACACACCGTTGGTGACGAGGCGAAGCGGCATGCGGCGCATGTCTTTGTCCAGTGGTAGCCGTCCGCGCGACGGTTTGAGACCCACCAGCCCGTTGCACGCGGCCGGAATACGGATCGAGCCGCCGCCGTCGTTGGCATGCGCGATCGGCACCGCACCGGCTGCGACGAGCGCGCCTGAACCCGACGACGAGGCGCCGGCTGTGTAATCGGTATCCCACGGGTTGCGGACCGGCCCGAGTCGGGGGTGTTCGGCCGATGCGCTGAAACCGTATTCCGACAGCTGCGTCTTGCCCAGCGAGATCAGCCCGGTAGCCAAATACAGCCGGGTGAATTCACCGTCTGCTGCAGCCCGGCGCGGCACCCACGCGTCGGTCCCCCGCATCGTCGGCAACCCCGCGACGTCGACGTTGTCTTTGACGAAAGTTGGGACGCCCCCGAAAAAACCGGTCTCGTCGAGCGCCGACGCTGCGGCCAGCGCCTGATCGAACGCCTGGTACGCCAGGGCGTTGAGGGTGGGGTTGACGGCTTCAGTGCGGGCGATCGCGGCCTGCACAACGTCGAGCCGGGACAACCGCCGCGCTGCGAGGGCGTCGGCGAGTGCAACCGCGTCGAGGTCGCCGAGAGCGTCATCACCGAATGCATGCACACGTCGCATGCAGCGACGCTATCAACGCCGACACCGCTGCCGGCCCACATCCTCCTCGGGCTAGGGCTGGCCGACCTCGAACCGCACGAACCGTGTCACCGTCACACCCGCCTCGTCGAGCAGCGCCTTGACCGTCTTCTTGGCGTCCGACACCGATGGCTGCTCCAGCAGCACCGCATCCTTGAAGAAGCCGTTGAGCCGGCCCTCGACGATCTTAGGCAGCGCCTGCTCCGGCTTACCTTCGGCTTTCGCGGCCTCCTCGGCGATCCGGCGTTCACGGGTCACGACGTCCTCGGGCACGTCGTCACGGCTCAGATAGCGGGCCTTGAGCGCGGCGATCTGCAGCGCGACAGCGTGTGCGGCTTCTTTTGCTGAGGGAGCCGCCGATCCGTGGTCAGCGCCGGACCGATACTCGACTAGCACCCCCACCGCCGGAGGCAGGTCAGCCGAACGTCGGTGCAGATAGGTTTCCACGGTGCCGTCGAAGCGCGCGACCCGCCGCAATTCGAGCTTCTCGCCGATCTTGGCCGACAGCTCGGCAATGGCTTGTTCGACCGTCTTGGCCCCCGAGGCGCCGGGCAGCGGAGCAGCCTTGACCGCGTCGACCTCGCCGGCCTTGGATGCGGCCGCTGCCGCCACAATGTGCTCGGCCAGCGACTGAAACTCGGCGTTCTTGGCGACGAAATCCGTCTCCGAGTTCAGCTCGATCAGCACCCCGTCCTTGGCTGCGACCAGGCCTTCGGCTGTGGCCCGTTCGGCGCGCTTGCCGACGTCTTTAGCGCCCTTGATCCGCAGCGCCTCCACGGCCTTGTCGAAGTCGCCGTCGCTTTGGGCGAGCGCGTTTTTGCAGTCCAGCATGCCGGCACCGGTCAGTTCCCGAAGCCGCTTGACGTCAGCGGCGGTGAAATTCGCCATGTCAGCCTTCCGTGGTGGTCTGTTCGATTGACGGTTCGCTCACCGGCGGCTCGGCGGCGCCGACGGCAGCCGGGTCGGAAGCAGGCGTGGCGGCGGCCAGCAGCTCCTGCTCCCATTCGGCCAGCGGCTCGGCGGCTTCGACCTCGGGCTTGCCGTCGCCCGGCCCGAAACCCGCGCGGGCCTGCAGACCCTCGGCCACGGCGGAGGCAATCACCTTGGTCAGCAGCGCCGCCGAGCGGATCGCGTCGTCGTTGCCGGGGATCGGATAATCGACCTCGTCGGGGTCGCAGTTGGTGTCCAAAATCGCGATGACCGGGATGCCCAGCTTGCGGGCCTCGCCGACCGCGATGTGCTCCTTGTTGGTGTCGACGACCCAGATCGCCGAGGGCACCTTGTTCATGTCCCGGATGCCGCCGAGGCTGCGTTCCAGCTTGTTCTTCTCCCGGGTCAGGCCCAAGATCTCCTTTTTGGTGCGGCCCTCGAAACCGCCGGTCTTCTCCATCGCCTCCAGCTCCTTGAGGCGCTGCAAGCGCTTGTGCACGGTGGCGAAGTTGGTGAGCATGCCGCCCAGCCAGCGCTGGTTCACGTACGGCATGCCGACCCGGGTGGCCTCGGCCGCGATGGCTTCCTGGGCCTGTTTCTTGGTGCCGACGAACAAGATCGTGCCGCCGTGGGCGACGGTCTCCTTGACGAACTCGTACGCCTTGTCGATGTAGGTCAGGGTCTGCTGCAGGTCGATGATGTAAATCCCGTTGCGGTCGGTGAAGATGAACCGCTTCATCTTGGGATTCCACCGACGGGTCTGATGCCCGAAATGGGTGCCGCTGTCAAGCAGCTGCTTCATGGTGACAACAGGCATAGTGGCCCATGTCCTTTTCTTGTCGGTTGTCGCCCGGCGCCGGGTGGCGTCGGGCCCTGGCGTCTGCCCAGCTACCGGCCCCGTCCCCGGGGACCGCACGGCATCTGGTCGGTTGCAGACACGCGAAGTCAGCCCACTGGCGCGAGCTGCGCAGCTGAGTGTACACGCGGGGAGCTGGGGCTTGGTCCACAGCCTGACCTGAGCCTGGCTGGCGGCCGAGCCGGTCGTGGCCTGCACTGGTCGGGTGCGGGCGGTGGCGGTCGCGGTGGTCGCGGTGGTCGTCGCGGTTCTGTCCGCGGCGCCGACGCGGGCCGACGACGACCGGCTGGACTGGCCGTTGCGGCCGCGACCGGCCGTGATGCGCGGGTTCGACGCCCCGTCGCCCAACTGGAACCCCGGCCACCGCGGGGTGGACCTGGCCGCCACGCCGGGTCAGCCGGTCTACGCGGCCGGCACCGCGACCGTGGTGTTCGCCGGGATGCTGGCCGGCCGGCCGGTGGTGTCGCTGGCCCACCCGGGCGGGTTGCGCACCAGCTACGAGCCGGTGCGGGCGCGAGTTCGGGTCGGGCAGCGGGTCACTGCTGCGACGGCCATCGGCGAGTTGTCGAGCGGTCACCCCGGGTGTGCAGTCGCGGCGTGTTTGCACTGGGGAGCGATGTGGGGTCCCGCGTCTCGCGCCGACTACGTCGACCCGCTCGGGCTGCTGAGGTCGACCCCGATCCGGCTCAAGCCGCTCGGAGGCAGCGTTGCCGCTCCCCGGTGTCCCCGGTCACCGGTCAGCGCCGAGGGCCGGCTGCCATCCCGGATCAGAATAATAAAGGGATGGAGAATAAGGGTGGGAGGGCTGACAGGAACGACTCAGCAAAGTGGGTCGCCGCGACGTCTGTCAACGCGGCTACGCCTGCGTTCACGACACCCTGGGGCAGCGGACCGATGTTGTCCACGGGCGCCGGGGCCGCTGCCGCCGTGTCGGCCAACACCGAGGGATCATTGGCTGCACTGGCCGTCGCAGCAACAGCGGCTTCCAAGGCTTGGTCGGCGTTCAGTGAATTCACGGCCTCTTGGTAGATGGCGTCATCGAACACGTTGCTGAGCAATTGCACCACGCTGGCCTCAATCGGGTTGCTATGCGCGATGAG
The DNA here is from genome assembly GCF_010723305.1 of Mycobacterium botniense. Lineage (NCBI taxonomy): Bacteria > Bacillati > Actinomycetota > Actinomycetes > Mycobacteriales > Mycobacteriaceae > Mycobacterium > Mycobacterium botniense. The sequence continues at coordinate 1,939,016 of NZ_BLKW01000004.1, forward strand.
GGCATCTTCAGTAGACAACAGCTGCTGATCCCCCAGATGGCTGAGGTGTTGCAGGGCGATGGCCTGGTCAATGCCGGTTTTCTCAAAAGGGGTGGCATTCGTGCCCAAATCGTTGAGCGCGGTGCTCAAGTCGCCATCAGCTGTGTGCAGGTCCGAACCCGCGGTGTCCATGAGTGTCGTGTCGTCGGCGCTAGCCGGCGCGGCCACCGCGAGCATGATCGCAGCCGCGATGGCGCCGCCACCGAGAACCGTCGCAGCACCCCGCCGAGGCGCCCGGCGACCCCGATGATCACAACGATGGCTCCTCATCATCTGCACCTTCCTCGTCTTAAGTGCTGCTCAGGCTGGCCTCAGCACGGTACCACGGTAAAGCGATAGTTATGGTTACTAAAAGTAAATAGAGAGGTGAAAAGCATGCCGGGAGCTTCATATTCGGTGAGGCCGGGTGTCCGGCTCAAACCGTTGAGCGGTTAGACATCCCGGGGCCTCAGGCCCGCGGATGGGCCTGGTCGTGCACCTTGCGCAACCGGGCCACCGTGACGTGGGTGTAGAGCTGGGTGGTGGCCAGGCTGGAATGGCCGAGCAACTCCTGCACGATGCGCAGGTCCGCCCCGCCCTCAAGCAGGTGGGTGGCAGCACTGTGCCGCAGTCCGTGCGGCCCGATGTCCGGGGCACCGTCGACCGCGGCGACAGTCTGGTGCACCACTGTGCGGGCCTGCCGCACGTCGAGCCGGCGGCCCCGCGCACCGAGCAGCAGCGCCGGTCCCGACTCGGCGGTGGCCAGCGCGGGACGTCCGTCGGCCAGCCAGGCCGTGAGCGCCTCGGCGGCCGGTTCGCCGAACGGCGCGGTGCGCTGCTTGTCACCTTTGCCGAGGACGCGCAGCAGCCGGCGTCCGGTGTCGACATCGTCGATGTCCAGCCCGCACAGTTCGCTGACCCGGATACCGGTGGCGTAGAGCAGCTCCACAATCAACCGGTCCCGCAGGGCCAGCGGATCACCGTGCCGTGAGCCGGATTCGGCTGCCGCCATGGCGGCCAGCGCCTGATCCTGGCGCAGCACCGCCGGCAGCGTGCGCCGCGGTTTCGGTTGCTGCAGCCGTGCGGCCGGATCGGCGGACAGCCAGCCGCGCTGCACCGCCCAGGCGGTGAACGCCTTGACCGCCGAGGTGCGCCGGGCCAACGTCGTGCGCGCCGCGCCGGCGTTCGCCCCGGCAGCCAGCCATGAGCGCAGCAGCGGCAGGCTCAGCCCGGCCAGACCCGACCCCGGCGTATGGTCGTCGAGAAAAGCGAACAACGACCGCAGATCGCCCAGATAGGCGCGACGAGTGTGCACCGACCGGCCGCGCTGCAGCGCCAGATACTCGTCGAACTCATCCAGGTACTCCTCGAGGACCGCGTGCACCCCCCTACGGTCGCAGACGGCGACGGTCTGGTTCAGCTGACGCGCCGCAGCGCATCACGGGTCAGATCGCCCAGCGTCGGGTAGCCGTCGACCGCCATGATCAGGTCGGCTTCGGCCAGCCTTGGGCGTCAGTGTGTCCCCCATCCGTGGACGAGCGCGTCCCGGTCGCCGAATCGTGCGACCGAATTCACACCGGGACCTCAAGACCATGGCATGGTCAACAATCAGCGCCGAGGGCCGGCTGCCATCCCGAATTAGAATAAAATTAGAATAAGATTAGAATAAGAATAAGGGTGGGACGACTGACAGGAACGACTCAGCAAGGTGGGCCGTCGCCGCGTCTGTCAACGCGGCTGCGGCTGCGATCGGGACCATCTCAGTCACCCGAAGGTCCGCAAGCGAGGGCAGCGGAAACCCGGGCGCCGGGGCCGCTGCCGCCGTGTCGGCCAACACCGAGGGATCATTGGCTGCACTGGCCGTCGCAGCAACAGCGGCTTCCAAGGCTTGGTCGGCGTTCAGTGAATTCACGGCCTCTTGGTAGATGGCGTCATCGAACACGTTGCTGAGCAATTGCACCACGCTGGCCTCAATCGGGTTGCTATGCGCGATGAGGGCATCTTCAGTAGACAACAGCTGCTGATCCCCCAGATGGCTGAGGTGTTGCAGGGCGATGGCCTGGTCAATGCCGGTTTTCTCAAAAGGGGTGGCATTCGTGCCCAAATCGTTGAGCGCGGTGCTCAAGTCGCCATCAGCTGTGTGCAGGTCCGAACCCGCGGTGTCCATGAGTGTCGTGTCGTCGGCGCTAGCCGGCGCGGCCACCGCGAGCATGATCGCAGCCGCGATGGCGCCGCCACCGAGAACCGTCGCAGCACCCCGCCGAGGCGCCCGGCGACCCCGATGATCACAACGATGGCTCCTCATCATCTGCACCTTCCTCGTCTTAAGTGCTGCTCAGGCTGGCCTCAGCACGGTACCACGGTAAAGCGATAGTTATGGTTACTAAAAGTAAATAGAGAGGTGAAAAGCATGCCGGGAGCTTCATATTCGGTGAGGCCGGGTGTCCGGCTCAAACCGTTGAGCGGTTAGACATCCCGGGGCCTCAGGCCCGCGGATGGGCCTGGTCGTGCACCTTGCGCAACCGGGCCACCGTGACGTGGGTGTAGAGCTGGGTGGTGGCCAGGCTGGAATGGCCGAGCAACTCCTGCACGATGCGCAGGTCCGCCCCGCCCTCAAGCAGGTGGGTGGCAGCACTGTGCCGCAGTCCGTGCGGCCCGATGTCCGGGGCACCGTCGACCGCGGCGACAGTCTGGTGCACCACTGTGCGGGCCTGCCGCACGTCGAGCCGGCGGCCCCGCGCACCGAGCAGCAGCGCCGGTCCCGACTCGGCGGTGGCCAGCGCGGGACGTCCGTCGGCCAGCCAGGCCGTGAGCGCCTCGGCGGCCGGTTCGCCGAACGGCGCGGTGCGCTGCTTGTCACCTTTGCCGAGGACGCGCAGCAGCCGGCGTCCGGTGTCGACATCGTCGATGTCCAGCCCGCACAGTTCGCTGACCCGGATACCGGTGGCGTAGAGCAGCTCCACAATCAACCGGTCCCGCAGGGCCAGCGGATCACCGTGCCGTGAGCCGGATTCGGCTGCCGCCATGGCGGCCAGCGCCTGATCCTGGCGCAGCACCGCCGGCAGCGTGCGCCGCGGTTTCGGTTGCTGCAGCCGTGCGGCCGGATCGGCGGACAGCCAGCCGCGCTGCACCGCCCAGGCGGTGAACGCCTTGACCGCCGAGGTGCGCCGGGCCAACGTCGTGCGCGCCGCGCCGGCGTTCGCCCCGGCAGCCAGCCATGAGCGCAGCAGCGGCAGGCTCAGCCCGGCCAGACCCGACCCCGGCGTATGGTCGTCGAGAAAGCGAACAACGACCGCAGATCGCCCAGATAGGCGCGACGAGTGTGCACCGACCGGCCGCGCTGCAGCGCCAGATACTCGTCGAACTCATCCAGGTACTCCTCGAGGACCGCGTGCACCCCCCTACGGTCGCAGACGGCGACGGTCTGGTTCAGCTGACGCGCCGCAGCGCATCACGGGTCAGATCGCCCAGCGTCGGGTAGCCGTCGACCGCCATGATCAGGTCGGCTTCCGCCAACAACGCGCGCAGCACATGCACGATGCCGTCGACCCCGCCAAGCGCCAGGCCGTAGGCATAGGGTCGGCCGATGCCGACCGCCGTCGCGCCCAGGGCCAGCGCTTTGACGATGTCGGCACCGCTGCGGATCCCGGAGTCGAACAACACCGGCAGCCCGTCGGCGGCCTCGACCACCGCCGGCAGGCAGTCCAGCGCCGGAAGGCCGCCGTTGGCTTGCCGGCCGCCGTGGTTGGAGCAATAGATACCGTCGACGCCCCCGTCTTTGGCGCGCCGGGCATCGTCGGGATGGCAGATGCCTTTGACGATCAACGGTAGATCGGTCAGGGAACGCAGCCACGGCAGGTCCTCCCAGGTCAGGGGGTTACCGAAGACCTGAACCCAGCGCAGCACCGCAGCCTGCGGGTTTTCCTCCGGGGGTTGTTGCAGGCTGGCCCGAAAGACCGGATCGCTGGTGTAGTTGCTCAAACAGTGACCGCGCAGCTGGGGAAAGTTGGCGGTACTCAGGTCGCGGGGGCGCCAGCCGGGCACCCAGGTATCCAGCGTGACGACGATCCCCGTGAAACCAGCCGCCTCGGCGCGCCGCACCAGGCTGGCGGCCAGCTCCCGGTCAGTGGGCGTGTACAGCTGGAAAAAGCCGGGGGTGTCGCCGAACTCAGCGGCGACGTCTTCGAGCGGGTCGGCTGTCAGCGTCGACACCATCATCGGCACCCCGGTGCGGGCGGCGGCGCGGGCGGTGGCCAGGTCGCCGTGACCGTCTTGGGCGCAGAGGCCGATGACGCCGATGGGCGCCAGGAACACCGGTGCGGCCCAGGTCTTTCCGAATAGTTGCACCGAAAGGTCACGTTCTTTGGCCCCCGCGAACATCCGCGGGATCAGCCCCCACCGACGGAACGCCTCACAGTTGGCACGCTGGGTGTGCTCGTCTCCGGCACCACCGGCGACATAAGACCACACCGACGCTGGCAGGGCCGCGGCGGCCTTGGCTTCCAACTCCGTGAACGCCATCGGCAGTGAGGGAAGAACCCCCGCCAAACCCTGTAAGTAAATCTCGTTCTGGTAGTCGCTGAATGCCATGAGGCCAGCATGCCAGCCGGTGCTTAGTCCACCGCCCCCGCCGCCTCGGCCTCGGCCAGCTCTTTCTTCCATTGCCGAAACATCTCCTCGGTGCGGCCGCGCCGCCAGTACCCGGAAATCGAGGACGCCCATTGAGCGTCCACCGCGCGCTGCTTGCGAATGTAGGGCCGCAGGTTGTGCATGACGGCCTGGGCTTCACCATGGATGAACACCTGCACCTGTCCGGGTAACCATTGCGTGGTGGTGACAGCCTCGATCAGCGGCGCATGGTCACCGGCGCGGTCCTCGCCGACCAGGTCGGCCCGCCCGCCGCGGTAGACCCACTTCACGTGGACCGATTCGGGTGCGGTCAGCGTGATCTCGTCCTCGGGCCCGGCGATCTCGATGAACGCCTTCCCGATTGCGTTGGGGGGCAACGCTTCCAGAGCAGCGGCGATCGCGGGTAGTGCGGACTCGTCACCGGCGAGCAGATGCCAGTCGGCGGCCGGGTCCGGGGCGTAGGCGCCGCTCGGTCCCATGAGATACAGGGGCTGTCCGGGTTCCGCCGCCGACGCCCACGGACCGGCGACCCCGTGCTCGCCGTGCACCACGATGTCAATGACGAGCTCGCGGTTCACCGGATCGGCACGGCGCACCGTCATGGTGCGGATAGCGGGCTGCTTGTCGGCGGGCAGGCTGGCGAAGCTGTCCAGCGTCAGCGGGTGGGGCAGTCCCGTCACATCCACCTCAGGGTCGACGAATATCAGCTTGACATAGGAGTCGGTGAACTCATTGGGGACGAAGGTGCCGAAACCGCTGCCGCCGAGCATCACCCGGACCAGGTGCGGTGTGAGGTGTTCACTGCGGACGACGTGAAACGTGTGTACCGGCCGAGCCCCCACTATCCCTCCCGTCCAACCTTCCCCGGTCGTCGCCGGGCTCCTTCGCGAACCGCATCGTCGCCGGGCGCGGTCGAATTGTCCCGCTTCGCACCGGCCCGGCTCGACCTCGTCGACTATACGAGCCGCGCCGTCGCGGCAACCCGCTGCGAACCCGCCCGCACGATTCGCCAGCAGCCGTCGCGGCGCTCAGCCAATCCCGCAACTTCCAACATCGCCAGCGGCGCGAGTAGTTGCTCGGGGCTCAGGGCGCACGCGATGGCGATCTCGTCGAGGGTGGCTGCACCACGGCCCGGTAATGCCTCATAGACCCGCCGCTGGGTGTCTGACAACCCGTCGAACGCGGTGGTGGGTCGTGGTTCCTCGGGGGCCAGCTCGCCGCTACGCCCGACCAGTTCGACGATATCGTCGACGCGTGTGACCAGCTCCGCGCCGCCCCGAAGCAGGGCGTGGCAGCCCACCGAGGCTGAGCTGGTCACCGGCCCGGGTACCGCGGCCACGACCCGTCCCAAGATGCGCGCCCAGGCGGCGGTGTTGGCGGCCCCGCTGCGCAGGCCGGCTTCCACCACCACGGCTGCCCCGCCCAGGGCGGCAACCAGGCGGTTGCGGGTCAAAAACCGGTGCCTCGCCGGGCGCACCCCCGGCGGGTATTCGCTGACCAGCAATCCGTGTGAGCCGATACGATGCAGCAGCGCCGAATGCCCCGCCGGATAAGGGATATCCAGACCACCGGCCAGCACAGCGACGGTGATTCCGTCGGCCGCCAGCGCCGCGCGGTGCACCGCGCCGTCGATGCCGTAGGCAGCGCCGGAGATGACAGCGACACCGCGGTGGGCCAACCCGGCGGCCAGGTCGCCCGCGACCTGTTCCCCGTACGCGGTGGCGGCCCGGGTTCCCACGACGGCGGCCGCGCGCTCTGTGATCTCGTCGAGACGGGCCGGGCCCAGCGCCCACAACACCATCGGCGGCTTCGCCTGTGGTTTGCCCTGCAGCGCAGCACCGTGAAATGCGGTCCAAGCCAGCGTCGGCCATTCGTCGTCGTCGGCGGTGATCAGCCGACCACCCCGCTGGTCCAGCAGCTCAAGATCCTCTGCGGATCGGTCGATGCCACGTCTGGCTTGGGTGAGCCGCGCCAGATCAGGGTCCACCTGCCCGCACCGGACCCGCTCGGCGGCTTCCACCGGACCCACGCGGTGCACCAAAGCAGCGAGTTCCGCACACGGCGGTTCGGCCACCCGCGACAGATAGGCCCAGGCGCGCTGAGTCCGCTTGAGCGCCCTGGTCATCGCGACGCTCCGGCCTGCCGAAAGCTCAGCGCGGCCGCCACTTCGTTCGGTCCAGGCGATACCCGGCCGGCCAGATCGCACAGAGTCCACGCGACGCGCAAAGTGCGGTCGACGCCGCGGATGCTGAGCAGGCCACGGTCAAGCGCGATTCGAAGCGGTGCCATCGCGGCGGTGCTCAGCCGGAACTTCCGCCGCAACAGTGCCCCGCTGACTTCGGCGTTGGTGCGGAATCCGTGTGGTCGCCACCGCTCGGCCGCTGCGGCCCGAGCCTGCGCGACCCGGGTGCGCACCTGCTGTGTCGCTTCGCCTTCCGCGGCGGAAAAAGCCGTTGCACCTATCGGATACATCTCAACACGAAGGTCCACCCGATCCAGCAGCGGACCCGACAGCCGACCTAGGTAGCGTCGTTTCTCCCGTGCCGCGCACATGCAATCACGTGGGTCCGCCGGAGCGCACGGGCACGGGTTGGCGGCCAGCACCAGCTGGAAACGGGCCGGGTAGCGGGCCACGCCGTCGCGGCGAGCGAGACGGATCTCGCCGTCCTCCAACGGCGTTCGGAGTGCCTCCAGCGCACTCACCCCAATCTCAGCGCACTCGTCGAGGAATAACACCCCGCGGTGGGCCCGGCTGACAGCACCCGGACGGGCCATCCCTGAGCCCCCGCCAACCAGCGCTGCCACACTGGAGCTGTGATGCGGCGCGACAAAAGGCGGCCTGGTAATCAGCGGCGTCGCGTCCGACAGCAGACCGGCCACCGAATGGATCGCGGTAACCTCCAACGCCTCGGTTTCAGAAAGCGGCGGCAGTATTCCCGGCAGACGATGCGCCAGCATCGTTTTCCCGACACCAGGGGGGCCCGTCAGCATAAGGTGATGTGCGCCGGCCGCGGCCACCTCCACGGCGAATCGCGCTTGAGATTGACCCACCACATCGGCCAAGTCGACTGTTGGCTCCGCAGCGGCCGGCACCGCGGTGATCTTGTCCTCGAGTCGCGTGGAACCGCTGAGCCACGCCTGCAGTTGGCCTAGTGTGCGGACACCCCACACATCGACGCCATCAACGAGGCTGGCCTCTGCCAGATTGTCCACCGGGACAACGACCGTAGGCCACCCGTCGCGTTTAGCGGCCAGCACCGCGGGCAGCACCCCCCGCACTGGCCGGACCCGGCCGTCCAGGGCCAGCTCGCCCAGCAGCACGGTCTTCTCCAGACGCGGCCACGGGTTCTGTCGGTGCGCCGACAACACTGCTGCGGCCAGGGCAATGTCGTACACCGAGCCCATTTTCGGCAGCGTCGCCGGTGACAGCGCGAGTGTGAGCCTGGCCATTGGCCACTGGTTTCCGCAGTTAGTGATCGCCGCCCGGACCCGGTCACGCGATTCCTGCAGCGCGGCGTCGGGCAAGCCCACCAGATGCACACCGGGAAGCCCGGAGGTGATGTCGGCTTCGATCTCGACGATCTCGCCGTCCAATCCCCGCACTGCGACCGAGAATGCGCGCCCCAGGGCCATCAGCCGATTCCTCTCACGTGGTGGATTTCTGGCGTCCGGCGGCGACCGAAACGCACGCCGATCACGTCGATGCGGATCGCGGCCCAGCACTGCTGTTGGCCGGCCAGCCATAACGCCGCCAGCCGGCGCAGCCGATAGACTTTGCGCTGGCTCACCGCTTGCGCCAGGCCGCCGAATCCATCACCGGTGCGAGTCTTGACTTCCACAAACACCACCGTGCGGGTCGCTGGGTCGACCGCGATCACGTCCAGCTCGCCGTAGCGGCAGCGCCAGTTGCGGGTCAGGACGCGCAGCCCCAGTTTGGTCAGATAGTCCACCGCGGCCTGCTCGCCAAGCGCTCCCAGTTGGGCGCGAGTCAACGTTGTCATGCGGCAACCATGCCCGTGGCTGCCGACACGGCGCGCCCGCACGACATGGCGCACCAGGCTATCGTCGGGCCTTATCCCCAGTCGCAGCTTGATCCACAGCCTCGGCAGCGCTCATGTCGCGGTGCGCAGCCGGCATGAAATCAGCGCGGAATCAGGACGTGGCGATCACCACCGCGATCACGGCGAGCACTGCGATGAGCAGGTAGGCCAGATAGGCGTCCAGCCGGCCCGATTGCAGGCCCCGCGCAGCCCGCGACACAACCCGCACGGACCTCAACAGCCCCCGGGAGAAGTAGCGTTCGACAAGGTCGACAACCTCGACTCGGTAGGTGAGGCGTCCCGGGGCCGGAGCACGGCTCCTGGATTCGTGTGCTGTCCCGAGTAATTCGGCGCGGGTCAAAAGCACCGTGGACAGCACATTACGGACCGGGTTGGCGTAGGCGAACGAGCTGTAACCGACACCACGGTCGACGCCCGGTGACGCCGACGACCAAGGTGTCACGTGACGAGCGCGGAACGGGTTTCTTTTTGCGAACAGTGCCGCGACCCCGGCGGCCAGCACTGCCATCAACGGCAGCACAATCCACAGCCAGCTCGGCGACAGCGCGGCGAACTCCGCGTACACCGGCGCCAACACCCACGGCTGGGCGTTGGCACCGGCCGCTTCACTACCCACCACCGAGGTCAGCCCGTGCCCGATCAACCGCACCTGCACCGGCGCGAATGCCGCCACCCCCAGGCACCCCAACACAAGTGCGCCGCAGGCGAATCGGTAGACCCACTGCTGATCCACCGCCGCAAAGTCGCGATCTATCCGCGGCTCACCCAGTCTTTTGGGACCGAACGCGGTGAGCCCGATAACACGCACAAACGTGACGCCCGCGATACCGATGGTCAACGCGACCAATGCACCGGCCACAGCAGTGCAAAGATGCATGGCAAGGCTGGAAACCCGGAACTGCTGCATCAGTGACTCCAGCGTGAACCACTCCGAGGCGAACCCTGCGGTCAGCGGCAACCCGGCCAGGGTAAGCGATCCGATCACCAAACCCGTTCCTGACCAAGGTAAGCGACGAACGATCCCGCCGAGTCGGTCGAGATCTGTGGTCGCGGTGGCCTGTTCGATCGTCGAGGCGGAGACGAAGAGCAAGGTCTTGCCGAGAGCGTGGGCCATCACCTGGGCCGTGCCGGCCACCAGTCCTGCGGCGGTCAACTTCGGCTCGCCTGCCCACGCGCCCACCAGCGCGGCCCCGAAGCCCACGGTGATCATCCCGGAGTTCTCCACACTTGACCAGGAAATCAATGCCGCTAAATCGGGATGCACGGCCGCGTGGGCGATGCCCTGGATCGCGGTCACGCCCCCGACAACGAGCACAACACAGATCAGCCATACGGGCGGGGCGCCCATGATCTCGAGGGTGCGCCACATTCCGTAGAAGCCGACGTTGACGGCGACACCGGCCATTACCGCGCGGGCGGGCCCGGGAGCCGCAGCGTAGCCGCGCGGCATCCAGCTGTGCGCGTGCACCAGCCCGACTTTGATACCGAAGCCCAACAGCAGCAGCACATACGCCGCTTGTCCTGCCGCGCTGCGCGGATTCACCGCGCCGGCGGCAAAAGTGAAGGTGTGGGTGTGCGCGGCCAGCAGCAGAGCACCCATCAACACCGCTGCGCCGCTGGCTTTTCCGAACGCCACCGTGATAACGGAACCTTCGGCTCTGCCCGGCAGGTCACGGTCGTAGCCGGACATCAGAAAGAACGCGGCGGTCAGGGCCTCCCAGCCAAACAGCAACACGAAAAAGTTGTCGGTCGTGACGATCACCGCGACAGCCGCCAGTGCCGCAGCGACAGCGGCGGGCAGCCGTGGCCGCTTGCGATTGGCGGGGGACGCCGCGGCGGCCAGGGCGGGAATCGCCACAGCAAATGAGGTGACCAGGAACAGCCCTGCCAGGCTGTCGACCGACAATGTGGCGGGTCCGAAACCGGCCAGCCCATCGAGATCGACCCGCTGTCGGCAGCCGGCCAGCCCCAGGGCGCCGGCGATCGTCAGTGCCACGGCCGCAGCGATGTTCGCCGTCCACGCCACGGTGCTCAGCAGTACTTGGGTGTCGGTGCGCCGGGCAAGTCCGGCCACCCAGCCGATCAGCATGGCTGCGCCTGCCAGCACCAGACCCGCAGTGATCACCGGCTGCCCCCAGCAGAAGGAAGCCGGCCGAGCGCCAACAGGATTCCGTGCAACACGCTAAACGGCGACGCCGGAGCGCCGGGAACCCAAACATCCACCGGCACTATGCCGGATATGCCGGTGCCACCGGCATATCCGCCGCCGATGAGCCCCCCGCTGACTGCATCGGTGCCGACGGCGATTACCACGCTCGGCGCCGGCATCGCGTCGAGCGTGCGGCGCAGCGGTTCGACCATCCCGCTGGCACCGATACCAGTGACCAGAAGTACATCGGCATGGCGAGGACTCGCAGTGAAGAAGATCCCCAGCCGGTGCACGTCATAGACCGGGTTGGTCAAGGCCTCGATCTCCCATTCGTCGCTGCCATCGGACCCGGTGTCGACATGACGAAGATGCACCGAGCGCCGCAGTCGCCGCACCCGGTACGCCAACGCGGCACGCAGCTGTGCCAGCGCCTCATCGGTTTCTTCGACATCTCCGACCACCATGGCCTGCCGACTCAGCTGTGCTGTTGCACAACCGCTTTCCCAGTCGAACCAGTCGGGTGACCGGTCGATGCAGCGTCCGCACAGTATGCAGCGCCCACGGTCCAGCCGCGGTCGCGGAGCCACCGAGATGGCCTGGGTGGGACAGGCGGCGGCAGCGTCGGCCAGGGCGTCCGGGGCGCCGCTCCGCCGGCCGACGACCATATTGACGGCCGCCGGAAACTCGTCAAAGTAACCGTCTGCACCCCCGGGCCATCTGGTGGTGAGCATCCCATTGCGCAGCCCCCGCAAAACCCACGGCATCTACATCGCCACCCCGGCGTAACACAGCCCGAAACTTGCTTCGATGAAGGGAAAGTCGGTGAAAACATCGCTGGCAAACACATCGTGGAAAAGCAGCATGTTGTGAAAGGACGCCGTCCGGGCGAAACAGCGCCCGATCACGCCGTCGCGGATCTCGAGGGCGTAGAGCACCTCTCCTTGCGGCGCCTCAGCCCACCCCAGGGCGAAACCGTCGGACACCGGCACCCTGGTCGCAATCGCAGGGTCAGACAGCGTTTTCAGCCGATCACACGCCGCCTCAATCAACTCGACCGACGTCTCGATTTCCGCCCACCGAACCCGCAGCCGGGCCAGCACGTCACCGCCACCGTCGACCGTGGTGCCCGCGACCGTGGGCAGTTCGGTGTAGCCGTCGTAGGGTCGCCGACGGGCGTCGTCAGCGAGGCCAGCGGCGCGGCCCACCGGACCGAGCGCGCCATGCGACGCGGCCAAGGACGGATCTAGGCGCCCGGTGCCGCGCAAACGGTCCAGAAAAGACGCGTCGACCATCAGCGCCTCCCGATCCGCCCGAATCCGTTGAACGATTGCCGCGAGTTGGCCGCACAACACCGCCGGGGACAGCGTCGGTTCGGCACGCACGCCGCCGACGCAGACGACTGAGCGACCAAACCTATTGCCGCACAGCCTCGATATCAAGCGCAGCACTGACTCCTTGTGCCACCCGAACCGGGAGAACGGAACGGCAAGGCCTGCAGCGTCACAAAGTCGCATCGCCACGTCGAGGTGATTGGCAATCCGCTCGAGTTCAGCATGGATCACCCGGATCAAACCAGCCCGTCGCGGCGGAGTTACCTGACCGAGTGTCTCGACGGCGTGCGTGAACGCCAACGCGTGAGCGACGGAGGCGACACCTTCGACACGTTCAGCGATCAGGATCCCGTCGGCCACGGGTAACGTCTCAAACCGCTTGGCAACCCCGCGGTGTTTATAGTGCGGACGGATATTCAGATGCGGGATATCCTCTCCCGGTGTTTCGATGAGAAATTCGATCGACTCGACAACCCCGGACCGCACCGGACCCAGCGGCAAGGTGAATACCCCGCCCCCGGTGACGTCAACCGGACCGTGCCGCTCGGTGGCGCGCGAATGACGACGCTTCTCGAGCGTTTCGGCGGCGGCATAGCCGGGTCGCGGTGAGGGGTGTCCGGGCTGGCGCGCTAGCAATAACGGGTCCAGCCGTGGATGGCCGACGGGCAGCACACCCGAAAGGTCGTGCATCGCACGCTCATACCAAAACGCTGCCGGAACTTGAGGTGTCAACGAGCGGTAGGACAGTGAGCCGTCTGCATCCGGTGTCAGCAAGGTCCGTAAGCAGCTCACAGCACCGTCTCCGACCAGCAGAGCATGCAACTGTGCGGCATCTTGCCTGCGGGTGCTGTACAAGCCGGCGAATCGGTCACCGGTGGCGACACGCCCAGCTACCTGGGTATGCCATTCGCCCGGCCGCAAATCAACGACCCATGACGTGGCGGGGGCGCTCATGACGCACCCGCCGCGAGTTCGGCGCTACCCCGGGTCAGCAGGTCAACCAGCTCTGCGGGTGGGGCCAGGCCCAGCACCAGCAGCACCACCACCCCGGCAACAACCGGCACGACCATCCAGCTGCTGGGCTCACCGCGGCTCGTCCCAACGCCCTGTGGCCCGGGGCGAAACAAGGCCCGTGTCGTCGCGACAGCCAGTCCGAGAAACGCCAAGGTGGCCAAACACACCAGCACCACAGCGGCGAAGTTGCGGCCCTCGGCGAATCCACCTGCCACGATCTGGAACTCGCTGCGAAACAGCCCAAACGGGGGCATTGCTGACAGCGCCGAGATCGTGGTTAAAAACAACGGGCCCGACCAGGGCAGCCGCCCGATGCCGTCAGCCATGCGGCTGAGTTCCCTGGTGCCGAATTTTCGCACCAGCACACCAGCGCCCATGAATGCGTTACCTTTTGCGGCGGCATGCGCAAGAACGTGTAACAACACTCCCGACAGCGCCATGCGCACTCCGAAACTGACACCGATGGCCAGGATACCCATGTGCTCGATACTCGAATAAGCAAGCAGCCGTTTGATATTGCTCTGCTCGAGCAGATACAACGCTGCCAGCAAAAGCGACAACACGCCGAATATCAGCAGCACCTGTTGCGGGAAGCGGGGCCCGAGCGTGCCCACACTGATCTGATAGTAGCGCAGGATCGCGTACAGACTCACCGCCAGCAGCGATCCCGACAGCAAGGCTGACGCCGGGGTGGGGGCTTCGGCGTGGGCGTCCGGAAGCCAGGTGTGCATCGGAAACAGGCCCACTTTGGTGCCATAACCGACGACTGCCAGGACGAAGGCCAAACGCACCGGTGTATGGGGGAATTGGGCAGATGCCTGGATCAACGGGTCTAATGCCAGGCTATACGACGGCCCCAGCACCGGTGACCCGGCGTAATACAGGAAGAGGGTGGCCAGCAGCGCGATGCCCAGTCCTGACGAGGCGATGAGCGCGTACTTCCAAGCGGCTTCGGTTGCTTCCCTCGTGTTGTCCAGCGCCACCAGTAGCGCCGACACCACTGTGGTGATTTCGACGGCGATCCACAGCAAAGCAAGGTCGTTGACCAGCAGCGCCCAGATCATCGACCAGGAAAAGGCATTCAAGCCGAGATAGAACCGCCTGCTGTAGCGTGCGAAGATCTGCTGACGTGCGGCGGTATCAGCACGCACTATATGTTGGTCGCCGGCCAGGTAACCGACTGAGTAGATTGCCACGACAGCGTAGAGAAAACACGTGCTCAGCAGGAAGATTACCGACAGTGCATCGGCTCTCAGGTAGTGCATGACCATAACAGGGTGATTGAGGCTTGCCGGAATGAGGCTGACCGCAACTACGAAAGTGAGGATACCGCTCAACGACGTCACCGCCCCCGCGACATAGTGGGGCGCGCGGGTACATACGAGCCCAGCGGCCAACGGCAGTATCAGCAGAAGCACCATCGACATCAACTACCCCCTGAGCCGATCAAGTGCTGCGGTGGACAATGTCTGTGCCCGTCGGTGATGGGTACGCGCCAGCAGTCCGAATACCCCAACTGCCACCAAGAGATCGAACAAGAACGCTACCTCGAGCAGAAGCGGCATTCCCGCGGCGACTACCAAACTGGCCAGCGAAGCCCCGTTTTCCAGTGAGAAGAAACCGATTGCCTGGCTGACGACGTCGCGACGAACGATCATCAGGACGAACGCGACCAGCACAACCGACATTGCCAGGCTCAACGCGATGGTGGGGAGCACTTCGGAACTGATCCCGAGCGCCCCGACAGCGAAAAACCCGAACGTGGCGACTGCGATCGAGATCAGCACAGCGTTGGCGACACCGACCGCACCGCTGTCCGCGATGGCGTCGGGGGCTTCACGGAGCAGGCGAACGATCAGCACTGGCACCGCGATAACTTTGAGAAGCAGCGAAAGAACAGCCAGAGCGTACAGTTCGGGAACATTGTGGCCGAAAGCGACCACTGCGGCCAACACACTGACTGCCAACGATTGGGCGGCATAAAGGCGCACCTGCCCGCGCAGTAGTGCCTGGCGCAGCATCCCGAACTCCAAGAGCAGCACAAGCAGCGCTAATGTGCTGGCTGTTCCGCCGAAGACGGTGGGAACCACCTGCGTGTACGCCAACATAGTCATCCGCCTCCAAGGTAGAGGCTGAGCACAGCCAATACCGCCAACAACAATGCAGCCGAGACGAATTCAGTAATCTTGAATAGACGCAACTTCGCGTAACTGTTGTCCAGCACGGCCACCACACACCCCAGCAGCGCAGCCTTAGCCAGCATGGCCGGGATGGCGAGCCCAACCCCGGCCGCGGACCTGTTCGACGCCAGACCCCATGGGGCGACGAAAACATTGAGGAATATCGCATAAAGTACCAGCTGTTTGGCCGCGGAACCCCATTGCAATAGAGCTAGATCAGGTCCGGAGTACTCGAAAGTGCAGCCAGATTCAATCATTCCAAATTCTGTTGTCCCGGTGTGCGTCGCGATAGGTATCCGCCCGGTCTCGTACAGGATCACCATGAATAGGGCAGCCGAGGCGAGCAGGTGCGCGGGACGCACGAGCTGATTGGGCCCGCTGCGCAGTGTGGCGCTGAGAACATAGGGAAAATCGGTTCGCGTTATTAGTGCCACCGTGAAAAAGACCAGCAGCATGACCGGTTCAGTGATTGCGGCGAACGTTTTCGCGCGGCTGGACGCCAATTGAGCGTAGGAATCACCGGTTTCAGCTGCTGCAGCAGCAATCAGGAAGCTCGCAAACGCCAGGATCAGTCCGCCGCCCAGGATATCGCCCATATAGCCGAGCGGCAGCGGGTAGCTGGTCAGCACTGGAATAAGCATCGGAACCGTGAGATAACACGCGAAAGAAACCACCGGCGTGAGACGGAAGAGCACGCTGGCGTCACGCGGAACCAGGGATTCCTTGCCGAAAAGCTTCACCACATCGAAGTAGGGCTGAAGAATCCGGGGACCGCGGCGACCTCGCAGCCGCGCCTCTGCCCACGCGATGAACCCGCTGACGCCCGGCGCGCCCGCCGCGACCGTGAGCACCTGACAAGCCTGAACAAGCGGTAACGGCAGATCCATCATCGGCCACGGCGTTTCAGGTGCCGCTGACTGCCCTCCGCCCCGCGGGACTTGCGCACAGTAGCGTCGCAGCAGATCATGCCGAAGTGGATTTCGGTACCGCGATCATCACCCCGCAACGGTCGCCGCACCAGGCTCGGCCGAAAAAAGGCACACGACACCTGCGACTCCTCAGTTCGCAGGTGCCATCAGCCCTTGTGGCGGTTCGGAAGACGTGCTCCCGGCGGGCTCCATCGCCAACCCCAGTTAACCAATGGCGCTCCGTTTGGTCAAGCCGACAGCGATGTGCGCCCCGGCGCTAGCCGGCTGACTCGGTGAAATCCAACTGGTTGTGGTCGCTGTGGTGCCGCTCCTGACCCGGGTATCCCGCCATGTCGAACACCGCACCGACGCGGTGATCCCCGCGACAGTCGTCGGCAAACCAGAACCTCAGTCGAGGGCGTGGGCTATTTTGGGAACTGGAGCCCGTTGATCCCGCTGTCGCTGACGTGCGTGCAAGGACCGCCTCCGAGCGGGTCGCTCAGACCCGCTTCAGCGAAGTTGTTCGCAATCGAGAACGCGAAAGGCTTATGGTTTTCAGGCAGGCCACTGAGGAGTTCGGCGTGGTTGTTCCGCATGGCGGGTTCCCCGCGGTCTGGCCGATAACCCCCGTCCAACAGCCCGATTCCGCTCTCTCAGCGGCCGTGGGCCTTGTGGCGGCGGGAACGGCCGGACGAACTCGATTGCACCGCAGTAATCGCCCCCTCTATCTCGCCACCGGATCCCCGGGTGGTGCGCGGTGACCAGCGGCGTGAGACGCGTTTACCTGGCCCGGCACGGGCGTACCGCTTTCAACGCCGACGGGCGACTGCGCGGACACAGCGACCCCCCGTTGGACGACGTCGGTACCGCGGAAGCGGCACGACTCGCCGATGCGCTCGCCAGCAAACGCCCCGGCGCGGTGGTCTCCAGTCCGCTGCAACGCGCCGTTGCGACCGCGCAGGCCATCGCTGCCGCCGCCGGACTGCCGGTCACGGTCGATGGTCGGCTCATTGACCGTGATTACGGATCGGCCACTGGCCTACGTCCCGATGAGGTCGAACACCGCTACGGCAGCGTGGAATCGGCTCCTGGAGTCGAGTCCCTCGCGTCCCTGGCCCAGCGAGCGCACCGCGGTTTTCTGGAGCTGGTCAGCGAATTCAGGCAGCAAGCTATTGTCCTGGTGTCGCATGACGCATTCAATCGGGCACTGCTGGCCCGGCTCGATCCGTCCTTGAGCCACGTGGGCCAGCGAACCGCGTGCTGGAACCAACTCAGCCTCATCGACGGTGTGTGGCGGGTGGATGCCTACGACCGGAAACCCGAATAGCCTGCCGCGCGAATGCGACGGTGGACTCACGACGATTCTTGGAATGCTTTGTTAGACACGCCTCTTGCCTGACAGATACCCCGACAGATCTCCCGGCACGGTCGGCGACATTCGCGGTTCGGCGATCCCCCGCCTCATGCCGCCATGGCTCGTCAACGCCCCGGACGCCACTGCACCGCGCGGATGTTTGCGTATGGATTAGCTTTCGGCTAACCTAAAGGCAGGCGATGGGGCTCGCCACAACCGCCACCTCTGGCTAATAGCCTCTACCCCGTGCGATGACACGTGGTGGAGGAGGTGACAGCGAGAGTGGCGTGTTTCATCAGAGTCGCGATCTTTCGTTCCGGCGTGATAGCGGATTGCGAGACGTCGGCAGCACCGATTTCCCTGGGCCGAAGCCAAGTCCACGTATCGGCTCGCTACCGGCGCACCCGCGGTGTTGCGTCACGCGTCCCACCAGCGGGCGGCAGTCCTGAATCGGCGCCGCCACGTGGTTCGCGAATTTTACTGTGTTTCCATCGTTTTCGGTCTCCCCGAAACCGCTGCGTGCGACTGCCGCCCACGCACCATGAAACCCATAGCGGCATGCTCGCCACCGGGTGTTCATCAATGGATTCCACCAACGGGATTCGGGACCGCCGGTGCGGGCGAGGGCGCACGAATCAACCTGCTCGACACCCCCCGACACGGTGCTTTATCGGAGGATGACCATGTCTTTTGTCACGACCCAACCGGAAATGCTGGCAGCAGCCGCCAGTGACTTGCACGCTATTGGCGCTGAGATGAACGCGCATAATACGGCCGCAGCGCTCCCCACTACCGGAGTCGTCCCGGCCGCGGCCAACGAGGTGTCGGCAATGACTGCCATGCAGTTTGGCGCGCACGCGCAGATGTATCAAGGGGTCAGCGCCCCGGCCGCAGCCGTTCACGAGATGTTTGTCAGCACGCTCGTCGCCAGTGCTGGTTCCTACGCGGCGAGCGAAGCCGCCAATACGATCGCAGTTCGCTAACGGAGCAGCGCAATGGATTTCGGGACGTTACCGCCGGAGATTAATTCTGGCCGGATGTATGCGGGACCAGGTTCGGGACCGATGCTGGCCGCTGCCGCGGCCTGGGACGCACTGGCGACCGAGCTGCACTCCACGGCGACTGCCTACGGGTCAGTGATCTCCGGGCTGACCACCGGACCGTGGCTAGGGCCTGCGTCGGCGTCGATGGCGGCCGCCGCCGCTCCCTACCTGGAATGGCTGCGCACCACGGCAATACAGGCCGAGCAGACCGCGACCCAGGCCCGGGCTGCAGCAGCCGCCTACGAGGCGGCATTCGCGATGACGGTACCGCCGCCGGTGATCGCGGCCAACCGCAGCCTGTTGATGGTGCTGATCGCCACGAATCTGCTGGGCCAGAACACCCCGGCGATCGCAGCCACCGAAGCCCATTATGCGGAAATGTGGGCCCAAGACGCAGCCGCTATGTATGGGTACGCCGGCCACTCCGCTGCGGCCTCGGCGTTGACGCCGTTCACTTCGCCTGTGCCGACCACGAATCCGGCGGGACCGGCCAACCAGGCTGCTGCCGTCATCCATGCTGCCGGGACGTCGGCAGGGATCCAGTCCGCGGCACTCATGTCGGCAATCCCGCAAGCGCTGCAGAGCCTTGCAGCGCCGACGGCGGTATCCTCGGCCGCGGCGCCGGTGTCCGTGCTCGCCGCGATTCCGGCGTCGGTCGACATTCCGGCCGCGAGCGCCGCCGTGGGTGCGTCGACGACGAGCGCATCCGCGTCGTTTACCTCGGCCAGCTACTCGGCCACGGGGTTAGCTGTCACCGAGCAGCTGGCGGCCAGCGAAGCGGCCCAAGGGGCGATTCGTGGCGGAGCGGCGGGACCGGTCAGCGGACTCGGACCGATGTCCTCGGCGGCCCCGGGAGTGGGCACTGCCACTTCGGTGTCTGGCAGCATGGGCAGGGCCTCCATGGTCGGGGCGTTGTCGGTGCCGCAAGCCTGGACCGTCACCGCCTTGCCCGCCAGGCTGGTCGCGACGCAGTTGCCAACCACGAGCCTCGGCGCCGCGCCTGCGGCCGCACCGAGCGGCGCGGGAAACCTGTTCAGCGACATGGCTGTAGCGGGGATGGCCGGGCGCGCCCTGGGCGGCACGACGGGCCTGGGCCGGCGCGCGGAGCGGGTCGAGACGACGAGCCGCGCACGCCCTGCCGATCCACAGCGGCCGGCGGGCAGTCGAGTGAGCTCTCTCGCTGCTGAACTGCGCGAACTCGCTGAACTCCGCGATTCCGGGATATTGACCGAAGAGGAATTCAGTGAGCAGAAACGGCGTGTTCTCGGTGCTTGATGACACCTCGATTTCTCTGTCACAGTCACAGGAGGCCTGAAAATGCTCAAGGGAGCAACGCTCGCCGCTGGCCTGGCCGTCGCCGCGGTGTGTCTGGCCGCGCCCGCCGCCGCCAGCGAGTCGGGATACCTGGCCCGGCTGGATAAGGCTCAGGTCAGCCATATGTCGCCCGAGGACGCCCTCCATTGGGGTTACGCTGCCTGCGACTCATTGCGCAACGGCACGCCGGTGCGGTCGACGATCGACATGCTCAAAAACGCCGGTGGTTTCAGCGGTCGTCACGCCGGGACCGTTGTGGGGGCCGCCGCGAGCGAACTGTGCCCAGACCAGTACCAGAACGTGATGGATTGGGCCCATGCCCAGACCGGCGCGTAGCCGTGACCGGCAAATGGCGGGCTTGACTAGCATCCTGTTCCCGCGCAGCGCGGCGACGGCCCACGCCGAGACCGCCGCGGATTGCTTCTGCGACTTACACCGAGACACCATCGTTGACGCGATCACAGCAGGGTTCCCAGACTACGATCTGAGCCGATTCTTCTACGCCCCGCTATCCGAAATTTCGGCGATCGCTGACCACCACGAGGTCTTCACCGACCTGCAGCGACATACGCCAGCCGGTCGACGATTTCGGAGATCGCCAAGAGCTTTCCCGATGGCTAAACGCGCTGCCCACTGTCCCGGACGGTCTCTAACCCCGCCGTGAATCGATCACACCACGCCGGCCATCGTGGTCATCGCACTGGCTACTCAGGTGCTCACCAAAACGATTGGAGCATGAAGAAATTCGTAACACTCGCAGCTATCCTGGCCGGACGGTGCTTCCGGGCCAGCCGGCCTCACCGTCACGTGTCCACCCGGTCTTCGCGACACCCTTGCCGGAATGCCCGGACAGTGCACGCCAAATCGGCAAAAATAACACTGATCACACCATTTACGCGGACAATCACCACAGCGGCCACTGCAGCGGGGCCGAAGGTTTTGCCGCATTCAGTCAGAAGCCCGGCAATCCGATCATCACGCATCGAAAGGTCGTTCACGAGAACCGGGACAACCGAGTCCACGTTCGGGTAAGCACCATCGCGGAGAGGAGATCACCGGTTTGCAGCCACACGCCGAACATCGCGTGAGAAAAGTTCGCGGAAGCAATCTGGTTCACTGCGGATCTGACTCCGTCCGCGCTGACTGCGAACGCGACCGCAGCTCAATCGGGAGGTGAGGAAAAAAATGGACTACGGGCTGTTGCCACCGGAGATCAACTCCGGCCGCATGTATGCCGGTCCCGGATCAGGTCCCATACTGGCCGCGGCGGCGGCCTGGGATGAGCTGGCCGCACAGTTGCACTCCGCGGCAGCATCGTACGGGTCCGTCGTTTCGGGGTTGGCCGCCCAGTGGCGCGGTCCGTCGTCGGCAGCGATGACAGCTGCCGCCGCGCCGTACGCCGCGTGGATGAGCGCGACCGCTGCTCGGGCCGAGAGCACCGCGATGCAAGCCCGGGCTGCGGCCGCCGCCTATGAGACCGCGTTCGCGGCGACGGTGCCGCCGACTGCGATCGCCGTCAACCGCGCACAACTCATGGCCTTGATCGCCACGAATTTTCTCGGACAAAACACTCCGGCGATCATGGCGACCGAGGCCCACTACGCCGAAATGTGGGCCCAGGATGCGGCCGCCATGTACGGCTATGCGGCCTCTTCGGCGACCGCCGCGCACCTGCGGCCGTTCGACCCGCCGCCGCCGACCACCAGCCCGGCGGGGAGCGCCGCGCAATTCGCCGCGGTCGCCCAGGCTACCGGCACGGCTACCGGAACGCACGTGCAGGCGTTACCGCAGTTGATGTCTGCGGTGCCGCAGTCGTTGCACAGCCTGGCGACACCGGTGTCGGCTGCGGCCCCCGCGGCGGCGACCGACCCGTCGTCGTCGCTGGTGACGATGGACAGCTTTATCACCGGACCGTTATCACCGCTATCGCTGTACTCCATCGGCGGTGTGCCTGAGCTATTGGGGGTGCAGAGCTACCTGCTGCCGCAGGTTTCGGCGAATCTGACCAGTGCCGCCGAGCGGGTATCTGCGCTCCCGGCCGCTGCCGGCGCGGGGCTGCTGCCGGGCGGGTTCGGTGCGGGGACGCCTCTGGCGGGGCCGGCAACTGGGGCCGTGTCGGCCGGGATGGGCCGGGCGGGCCTGCTCGGGTCATTGTCGGTGCCGCAAAGCTGGGCGTCGGCCGCCCCGGTTATCAAGACGGCGGCTGCGATGGTCACACCGGCCGGCCCGGCCGCGCCTGCCGCTTCGCTGACAGCCGACACCCCGGGCACCCTCGTCGGCGGTATGACCCTGTCTGGTCTGGCTGGACGGGCCATCGTGGGGACCGGTGCTGACACTGCCCGGTCCGTCGGCATGAGCGGCGGCTTTGCTGCGGCTGAGGAAGTCGCCACCACCGTCAACATCTTTGTGATCCCCGAGTTCGACGAATGAACACCAGCGCCCCCTACTGCTGCCAACGACCGAAAAGCCCCTCCCGGCTTCGATCAAACAAGGAGTCTCGCAATGGATTACGCAACATTGCCGCCTGAGATCAACTCTGCTCGCATCTACACCGGCGCGGGATCGGGACCGCTGCTGGCTGCTGCAGCGGCCTGGGATGGCCTGGCCGCTGAACTGCGCTCGACCGCAGCGTCCTACTCGTCGGTGGTCTCGGGGTTGACTGCGGCGTGGCGGGGCCCGTCCTCGGTGAGCATGGCTGCCGCAGCGACGCCGTACGTGGCCTGGCTGATCACCACCGCAGCGCAAGCTGAGCAGACCGCCAGCCAGGCCAGGGCGGCGGCGGCCGCCTACCAGACCGCGTTCGCGGCGACGGTGCCCCCGCCGGTCATCGCGGCGAACCGCGCTGAACTGGCATCGCTGATTGCAACCAACATCTTTGGTCAAAACACCGCGGCGATCGCGGCGAACGAAGCCCGCTATGCCGGGATGTGGGCCCAAGATTCGGCAGCGATGTACACCTACGCCGCCCAATCCGCGGCCGCCGCCACATTGTCGCCGTTCGATCCGCCTGCACCAATGACCAGCCAAGCCGCTGCCGCAGGTCAGGCCGGCGCGGTCGCCCACGCCACCGCGCTGTCGGCCGGGACGAACACCCCCTCGCTGTTGTCGCAGCTGACCACGGCCACACCGGGGGCGCTGCAAAGCCTTGCGGGTCCCGCGGGAATCGCAGACACTCCGTCGCCGCTCTCTTCGCTCACGGGTTTGCTCAGCAGTCTGAATTCGTCGCCATTGGCAACGATCGCCGCGAATGTGGAGACGATACCCAAAGCGATCCTCGTCGCGAACGACGCCTTGATCACCACCATCATGGGCCTGGTCATCGGGGGGCGAAGCCTGTCAGACATAGCCGTGGGAGCCGGCAGTGCGGCGGGCCCGGCTCTGGCGGGCGGCCTTGGCCCGACTGTGCCTGTCGTGGGAACCGGGTCGGCGGTCTCGGCGAGTGTGGGGCAGGCCGGCTTCATTAGCGGGCTGGCCGTTCCGCCGAGCTGGGCGGCAGCCACCCCGGCGATCCGAACGGTCGCCGCCGTCTTGTCGGGAACATCGCACGGGGCCGTTCCTGCGACCGCGGTGAGCCAGGGAAGCCTGGTCAGCGGGATGGCCCTGGCTGGGATGGCCGGGGGCGCACTGGGTACCGCAGCGTCCCGCGCTGTGACCAACGGCAGCACCAAAGGGCGCGGTGCCCCGATCAAGGAGCGCAAAAATCTCAAAGACGGCGATTCGCCGCAGACTCTCCGCCGCATCGTGGCCGCGATGGCTGAAAAACCAGACACCGTGCAGCACTGGCACACCGATTCTGAACATCTCGACGGCCTGCTGGCCGAGCTGCGGAAAAAACCCGGCATCCATGCGGTGCACGTCAAAGGGGGCACAGCGAAAATGAAACCTCCGAAATCACAGTCGCTTTAACCTCGATTTTTCGCAGCGGTGGGTTTCGGGGTGCTGAACCATGAAAAATTGGTGAGCGATTGCGATTTTGGGCTTTGGGGTGTTTGACCGTCCCGTGTCGCCGGGGTGGGCGGGCTTTCCCAGGGCCGCGGGTCTTTCGGGTCGTCGGGGCGGGTTTGCGGTTGTCAGGGGAAGGCGGCGCGGAGGCGTTGCCAGGCGGTGGCGATGGCCGCGGCCTGGCGCCAGGTGGCGTCGATGCGCAGCCGAAGTTGGCGGGCGCCGCGGGTGATGCGGGCCGCGACGTGCAGCACCCGGTAGCGGAAGGCGTGGATTTCGCAGCGGGCCAGCTGCGGTGTGCCGGTGAAGCCGATCAGTTGGGCCTAGGCGACCAGATCGGCTGGGCCCAGCACGATCTCGAGCCAGGCTGTTGGACTGGAAATCATGGCAGGGCAGGTTTGCCAATCCGGCGGCTTTGGCCTGGCGGATGCGGTCTTCGACGCGGGCGTGTTGGCGGTGGCGTAGTTCGTGCCCGGCCAGCTGGCCGGGCACGGCCCCGGGTGCGGTGTCGGTGATGAAGGCGGTGAAGCGCATGCCGTCGATGTCGGTGAAGCGCAGCTGCGCCCCCGGGTGGGGCCTCTGTTTGCGCAGGATCAGCCGGGTCCCGGCAGGCCACGCAGAAAGGTTGACCAAACCGGTGGCCTCGGCCACCCACGCCCCGTCCCGGATCTGCCCCTCGGAGTCGATCGCCGGATACCAGCCCTCGCCGAGGTGCAGGGTGTCCACGGCATCCCAGACGCGGGCGTCGACGGCAAACCCGAAGGAAAACCCAACCCCCCGCTCGCGGCAGGCCTGGGCGAATCGGTGGGTGGCCCCCGCCGAATCCGAGCGCACCACCACCGCCGGTCCGCCCGGGTTCTGCGGGTCGGGACGCCAATGCGCCGGTAGCGAATCCAATGCCTGCTCAAGGACCGTGATGTGGTCAGCGGCGGTGTTCGAGCCGGCGTTTCCCTTGCGCAGCAGCCCGGCCAGCGCCTCACCGTCGGCGATCTCCGGGCGGTCCAAAAACGCCAGCAGCAGGTGATGACCGAAGGACTTCTTCCACGTCGGGCCGCGTCCTGTTTGTTGTCGGAATGGTCGATCACCACCGTGGCGTCGATGTCGATATAGAGGGGCGCACCAGCCGGGGGGCGGCTCCGCCAGCCCAGGCCCCCGTCCGCGCAGCCGTCCGTGCGGCGCGAACCTTCGGCAGGTGGGCGGCGTCGATACGCTCATCGACGCACCGCCACATCGTCGTCGTGGAGCCCTTGGCCCCGACTACATGCTCACGATCCTCACAGAGCCGGCCGACTCCGTCGATACAATCCGCCCCATCAGCCACCGCAGCAGCCAGATCCGCCAACACCGCCCCCGGGGCATAAGTCCACAGCCCCCTGTCGGTATCCGCCAAAACCGCCGTGACCTGGGCCGACAACCCCGTCAGATCGGCCAGTTCCCGCAGCAGCCCCATCCCGGCGTGCGAGACCACCCCACAACCGTCCGCCGATACTTTCACCCGCTGTGCCACCGCGATACCCGTCACTTGCGAAGTGCCTCTCACGCATGCACCGATCTTCCTTAGATAAGTAGATCCTCCACTGCGGGACAGGCACTTTCGCGTATCAACACCCAGCTACATCGACATCCCGCGAAAAATCCGGATTAGCACGAATACGAGAGGACTGGTGGTATCTGACGTGGAGGGCGCGCCAGCCGTTACGCTGCCGCCACCGAACGCCTGACTGGCTCAAGTGGTGGCGCTCGGTCAAACCGTCTTGTGCACAGCTTATTTCCAGCTTATTCCAACGATACCTCCACCCACGGTGCACGGTTGTCGGCTACAGTCAGTTGCGGCGATGGGGCTCGCCGCAACCGCCGTGCCCGGCTAATGGCCCCTATCTGACGACTAGGTCTGGTGGGGCTGTGAAAAAAAGCGGTGCGCACATCATCCTCACACACCAAGGCTGTTTCGCCTATTCAGGACAGCAGCCACCGGCGGCTCGTCTCTGCTGGTCTCGAGTTCGCCCGTCGGTGAGGTCCGAGAATGTCGGCCCAGCTACGTGTTTTACGCGCCGCGGACCCGGCTCAGGATCAGCCGCGTTCGCTTCGTCCACGATCGCGCGCCTCGACAAGCGCCGGCGGCACGCCGCCCCGTGCCGGCAACTCTTACGCCAGCCGGGCTTTGGGTGTGACCAACAACCTCGCCCAGCTCCAAAGAGCTCGGCGAGGTTGTGCCACGCGACCTACACACATCGCCTAAGGAACGCATGCTCGCCGGACCCGGTTCGGGGCCGGTTCCGACCCCGACAGCCGGTGAGCACGAACCGACCGCCTGGCACTCGGCGGGCTCCTCCGGACCAGTAACCTGTGCACCGCCCACAGGGGCCACCCCTAGCCCGGCCCGGTGCCGCATCGACGACAGTCGGTTTCGACTGTCGTCGATGCGGCACCGGTGTGGGATGCAGAACACCCAGCATGATGCTGCGCACCCCCGGGCACCGGCCGGTCGTTAGAAACCCACGCCGCGTATAACCCGACGACCGAAGTCCCCCAAACGAATTCTCAACCCGAGCTGAACCGGGGGTCGAACGTCGGACGGTCATGCCGAGTAGCAGCGACGACGGCCTCCAGCCCGGTTCGGGTATGCCGCCAATGATCTGTGCACGGGAGCAGGGATGACGTTACACCGCAGAAAACTCCTGATGCACCGAGGAGTTCGCCAAAACTCAGTGAACCGCAGTCCGAGCAGCAACTGCACGGGCATGGTGGCGCTCGTATCGGTAAAGTGCTGTAAGGTTTTTGCTCACGGTGATTCAAATTCACCCACAATTAGCTCTCAGCAAACTCCCAAGTTTCCTTGCGCCCTAAGCGCGCTCGAGCGCATATAGTTTGGTGGTTTCATAGGTAGCCGGGTTAGCGAGGGTGCGTGCCGATGTCCATGCTTCCCACATGGCGTGCTCGTTAGGTTACGACCAGCGGTCGGGTGATCTCGATCGATGACCAGTGTTTGCCGTTTCGACCAGCGCAGCGAATGAGGGAGTTGATTTGCTCACACAACCAAAGCCGACCTCGGAAAGCGTTGTGCGCAGCAACGGTTGCCGAGGCCAGAGTGCTGTCGCGCAGCAACCTCCCGGGAGCTTTACCGGATCGATTTATGCGTGTCACAAAGAATTCCGCCCGCGCTCTGTTGGCGGCGTTTCGGTTGCTGATGTCGCGCGATTGTCGAGGGGAAGCTCAGATTGGCTTGCTACACAAAGGAGATCGTTGCTGGTGAGAATGATCGAACGTTCCGGTCTCGACGCGCCGGATACTCAGGATGCGGTGGCGACTTGGACTAAGACGTTCCACCCCACCCGCTCCGGCACGGCCAGCCCGCGCGTAGGCGTCAGCGAGACGCTGACGAGGCTGCGCGTCGACGAGCCATCCAGCCTGCCTGTGACCAACACCGTCGGCGCGATGACTTCGGTGTTTCGTGGCCAGACCCGCGACGTCGAAGGCCGGCGCCCGCTGAGGCTCATCCGCCCATCATCGAAATTCCACCGCAGCCGGACCATCGTCTGAGGAGTATCGATGCTGGATTTTGCGTTGTTGCCGCCGGAGGTCAACTCCGGGCGCATGTATACCGGCCCCGGGTCGGGGCCCATGCTGGCGGCGGCGGCGGCCTGGGACGCGCTGGCTGTGGAGCTGGAGACCACCGCGGCCGGCTACTCCTCGGTGATCGCGGGGCTGACCGGCCAAAGCTGGTCAGGGCCGACCTCGGCGGCGATGGCCGCCGCGGCCACACCCTACGTGGCCTGGCTGCAGAGCACCGCCGCCCAGGCCGAACAGACCGCCATGCAGGCCAAAGAGGCCGCCGCAGCCTACGAGGCGGCGTTTGCGATGACGGTGCCCCCGCCGGTGATCGCGGCCAACCGGGCGCTGCTGGCAGCGCTGGTCGCCACCAACTTTTTCGGCCAGAACACCCCGGCGATCATGGCCACCGAGGCCCACTACGCCGAGATGTGGGCCCAAGACGCCGCCGCCATGTACGGCTACGCCGGCGCGTCGGCACACGCGAGCGCACTGAGCCCGTTTAACGAACCACCCCCGACCACCAACCCGGCCGGGTTGGACATGCAGGCCGGCGCGGTCGCCCGTGCGGCCGGAAACGCCACCGTGACCCGGATGCCGACGCTGCCGCGGCTCACGTCCGGGCTTACGGACTTGCTGCCACAACCGGAATCGTCGGCGTCGTCACCCTCAACCGAAGCGGCCACCTCGACGAGCTCAATTAGTTGGATACCGCTGACTGGTTCGACGTCGCTGACTGGTTCGACATCTATCTTCGGCTCCAACGGTCTGCTGGGCCCGACATTCCTCGGGCAATCAGCGATGACCTACCCGTATCAGATGTTGAACTGGGGTTTTTACCGTTCCAACTCGCAGGTCAACCTCGGCACGAGGCTCGGGGAGATCAACGAAAATGTCACCCGGGAAGCCGATGCCGCCGCCCGGTTCGCGGAACGGATGGCCGGCAAACTCGCCGCCGGCCTCGGGTCAACAAACTCGGTATCAGCGGGAATAGGCCAGGCCGGGGCAGTCGGATCGTTATCAGTACCACCGAGCTGGGCTGGCGAGCCCGTGGCGATCCGCCCCGCCGCGCTCGCGATCCCGGGCACTGTCGCCGCCGATGCCGGTCCCGCGCCGCCAGAGTCGATGCCGGGCAGCGCATTCAGTCAGTCGCTGCTGAGTTCCCTGTCGAAAACTGCTGCTGATTCCCCGCGCCACAAATCCAAACCGGTGATCGTACGCAACCCGGCCTCTGAACGGTCGGCCACGTAATCCTGAGAAAGGAGTCCAGACATGGATTTTGGAGCATTACCACCTGAAATTAACTCCGCCCGAATGTATTCGGGTCCCGGGTCGGGGCCGCTGCTGGCCGCGGCGACCGCCTGGGATGGGCTCGCCAACGAGCTGAGTTTCTCAGCGGGCACCTACTCATCGGTGATTGCCAACCTGACCAGTACGGGATGGCGGGGTGCCGCGTCGACGATGATGGCCGGTGCGGTCGCCCCTTATGTGGCGTGGCTGCACGACACCGCCGCCCGGGCGGCGCAGACGGCGGCCCAGGCCAAAGCTGCCGTGGGCGCCTACGAGACGGCGTTCGCGGCCACGGTGCCCCCGCCGCTGATCGAGGCCAACCGGGCACAGTTGGCAGCGCTGGCCGCGAGCAACTTCTTCGGCCAAAACAGCCCGGCGATCGCAGCAACTGAGGCCGAATACGACGAGATGTGGGCCCAGGACGCCGCGGCGATGTACGGCTATGCCGGCTCTTCGGCATCCGCCACCCGGTTAACCCCGTTCAGCCAACCACCCCGGACCACCGATCCGGCGGGCCAGGCCGCCCAGGCCGCGGCAGTCGCCCAGGCCACCGCGACCGGCGCCGGCCACGCCCGGAATGTCACCGCTCTGTCCGGGCTTACCAGTGCCCTACAGAGTCTCGCCTCGCCCGCTTCGGCATCCTCGGCGTCTTCGTCGTCGGCCAACGTGGTCCCTGTGATCGCCGGGGAGCCCGTCACGGCGTACGGGTTCGAAACCCTCACCCTCGCGAACATGGCCGAGGCAACCAATGACGAGTTCTGGCGACTTACCGCACTCGGCGCCAGGCTGACGAGCTGGTATTCGAGCGCCCAACGCGATTTCGCCCAGGGGATCGGGCCATTTGCGCCAATTTTCGGGATTCCGCTACCGTCGACGACGTCAGCAGCCTCAGCGGTGATGGGCCGGGCCAGCCAGGTCAGCCTGTTGTCGGTGCCCCCGACCTGGGCCGCTACTGCCGCCCCGGAAATCACCCCGGCGGCCCTGACGCTTCCGGCTGCCGGGACCGCGCCGGACGCCGCGGTCGGCATACCCGGTGGCGTGTTCGGCGAGACCTTGATGGGCAGCCTGGCGGGACGCGCGGTCAGCGCCGCGGCAGCCAAGCCCCGCCGCAAAGTTATCCCTCGCTCCCCCGCTGGGGGATGACCCCTGCCGGGCAAGAGGGCAACCGCCTGCACAGTGGCGCGGGCACGTCAAGGTCCCGCGCACTGCCCGACCGGTTCGGCGCGCACCGGATGCGCGCTGCTCCGGTGCCCGTGCACCACCGCGGTCACCGGTCGCCGGCGCGCTGATCAGAAACGGTTTCACCGGTTTCCAGCCAGTGCGCGCACCGGGCACCCAACTTCGCTACCGCGGCGCGATCGAAGCGGTCAATCTGCGCCGGACTCAACTCGGCACGGTAATCGCGCTGCGGCCCTTTGTGGAAAAAGGCCTTCGCATCCGACATGTGTCCCCCACCAAACGGCGCCATCTTCTCCGCCCGGGCCCGCATATACTCAAACGAGCAATGCTCAACAATGGCATCCATACGCAGCGATGCGGGATCGATGCCGAGAAACCGCGCCAGCCGCGCGATTTCGCGCCGCAAATCATCTTTGAGTTGCTGGTAGTGCACCAGCAGCACATTGGGCTCATCCCGGAGCCGCCACCACGAGCTCACAACATCAAACAAATCGCAACAGCCATACCCATCGGTATCCAGCCACACGTCGAAGAAGTCCTGCACGTTCGCCGGAATCACCAGATCCACATGCTCCGGACACCAGCTGGCATGTATCCGGTTGATCGTCGACATCGTCTCATCCGAAAAGTTCTTCAGATAGTTATGGAAGCTGATCCCCAGATCTTTCCCGTTTCGACCGACGAACACATACCGGGCCTCCGCAGCAATCGGCAGCGCATCCGCCGGCAGATGCGATTTGATCACCCGCCGAATCCCTGCCTCACGCTGCTCCTTTAACACCGTCAGCATCTTGGCGTGATCACCCCAACTGGAATCCAGCCACGGAGACGTATCGGAAAGCCCTTCACCCTTCTCCTCCCCGTTGTGCAATATCTGCTGAATGATCCGTTGAGTCCACGTGGTACCCGCCTTAAACGGATCCGCGACAACAATATCCCCCTCAACAAAACCACCCTGCGCCAGGAAATCCTCCCACACCATCGAATTAGATAGGTAATCTGGCTCTTCGCAGTTGAGGGTGTAGAGGTGGTCGGCGCGTCGCTGCCGGGATAGGGGTCGAGGTCTTCTGATGATGGGAGTTTCCATACTGCCTATCAGAAGACCTCGACGTGCCTGACGCTACCTTCGCTTGCCCCGATCTGACCATGTTCTGCCGCCTTGATGAGCTCGGGCTGGAGGTGACCGGCCAACGCCTGCAGGCTGATCGGGCGGTGCTGGCGTGCCGGATCGTCGATGACGACTCGTGGTGTCGCCGCTGCGGGGAACAGGGCACCCCCCGCGACACCGTCACTCGGGAATTGGCGCATGAGCCGTTCGGGTGGCGGCCGACGACCTTGCTGGTCACCGTGCGCCGTTACCGGTGTGCCGGCTGTGCGCATGTGTGGCGCCAAGACAGCAGTGCTGCGGCCGAGCCGCGGGCCAAGCTGTCGCGACGGGCTCTGCGTTGGGCCTTGGAAGCCCTGGTGTGTCAACACCTGAGCGTGGCACGAGTCGCTGAAGGCCTCGGGGTGTCGTGGAACACCGCCAACAGCGCGGTGCTGGCCGAAGGCCGGCGCGTGCTCATCGACGATCCCGGCCGGTTCGACGGTGTGCGCGTCATCGGCGTCGACGAGCACGTGTGGCGCCACACCCGCAAAGGCGACAAGCACGTCACGGTGATCATCGATCTGACCGCGGTGCGCGACGGAACCGGTCCTGCTCGGCTGCTCGACATGGTCGAAGGACGCTCCAAACAGGCCTTCAAGACCTGGCTAGCTGAGCGGCCCAAATCCTGGCGTGACGGCGTGCAAGTCGTTGCGATGGACGGATTCACCGGGTTCAAGACCGCCACCAGCGACGAACTGCCCGAAGCGGTCGCGGTGATGGACCCCTTCCATGTGGTCCGGCTCGCCGGTGACGCCCTCGATGAGTGCCGACGCCGCGTCCAGCTGGACACCTGCGGGCACCGTGGCCGCAAAACCGATCCGCTCTACGCCTGCCGGCACACCCTACACACCGGCGCCGACCTGCTCACCGACAAACAGAAGATCCGGCTGCACGCCCTGTTCGCCGCCGACGCCCATGTCGAGGTTGAAGCCACCTGGACGATCTATCAGCGCACCGTCGCTGCCTACCGCGAACCCAACCGGGCCAAGGGCCGCGCGATGATGCAGGCCGTGATCGACACCCTCAGCCGTGGCGTCCCCAAAGCCCTGCGCGAGCTCATCACACTGGGCCGCA
The DNA here is from genome assembly GCF_010723305.1 of Mycobacterium botniense. Lineage (NCBI taxonomy): Bacteria > Bacillati > Actinomycetota > Actinomycetes > Mycobacteriales > Mycobacteriaceae > Mycobacterium > Mycobacterium botniense. Next base: position 1,971,198 of record NZ_BLKW01000004.1, read on the forward strand.
CGTTGAAGAAACGGGCCGGCGACATCCTGGCCTACTTCGACCGGCCTGGAACCAGCAACGGCCCAACCGAAGCCATCAACGGCCGACTCGAACACCTGCGCGGCTCCGCCTTCGGATTTCGCAACCTCACCAACTACATCGCCCGATCACTACTAGAAACCGGCGGATTCAGACCCCAACTACACCCTCAATCATGAAGAGCCGGTAATCTTTGAACACCCTGGCCGGAGTGATGAGCTGTTTACTCACGGCGTGTCCTCCTCTCCGTGTAAACCAACGATACGAACGTCTATCGCACCGACTGAAATTCGCCGCAATTCTAAAACTCCGGTCTTCCCCTGGAGAACACCTCGGCACTCTCTCCCCGAGATTCTCGATACTCCGAAAAGGGCGGGACAACTCCCACCTTCTCAAGGTATGAAAGAACTTGGTTCGCCAGCGAATCTGGATCCTTCTTAGCCCCTTCAAGTTTCACTTCTGGGTTGAGCGGAGGTTCATAGGGATCATCAATTCCAGTGAATCCCTTAATCTCTCCGGCTCTCGCTTTCTTGTAGAGTCCCTTAGGATCGCGCTTTTCACATACCTCTAAGGGGGTGTCGATGAAAATCTCGATGAAATCCCCATCGCCGAGACTGGCCCGCACTCTGTCACGATCACGCCGATATGGACTGATAAATCCAGCCAACACTATGATTCCCGCATCACAGAACAACTTTGCAACCGCGCCGATCCGCCGGATATTCTCTTCGCGGTCTTCGGCTGAAAATCCGAGCCCAAAACGCCGCGCGAAGTCTTTTCCATGCTGCTCTTCAAGTATTCCGGGGCCGGCATTGAGCCCATAGCGTACATTGTCCCCGTCCAGCACATAGCTCCGCACTGCCCGCTCATAAAGTTTCCGATCGACCAAATTCGCGACCGTACTCTTACCGGAGCCGCTCAGCCCGGTAAACCAGATAACGCATCCCCTGTGACCATTGAGCCTCTCTCGTTCACTGCGCGTAACGCTCTGGGGATGCCAGGTAATATCAGGACTCATATCGAACCTCTTTCGCCACGGAGAGCCCCCGGGGGATAGCCGGTGGTGGCGGAATACGCAACATATGCTGCCGACCGCCTCGAGCTGGCCCCGTCGTCGCTTCGCGCAGTGCGGGGCTCTGACGAAATACGTACCGCTCCATCAGCGGGACCACTTGCCATGGCCACACAATCAGCAGCCCGGTCACGTCGACCGGCGTCAACACTAGAATAGTAAAATTGCGTTGCAGCGAATCTCGTCTCGTTCACGATCATCGCCCCTGACTTCGAGTGACCTGACGTCGACGATAAACTTTCACCGCCCGTCGCCACATCCCATTCCAGTAACCGGAGGGATTTGCGCTCGACGGGACTCACGTTCAGACCGGGTAGCGGCGAAATACATCGGCAACATGTTCTTCCTGCCCCGGTCATGATCGGCGCTCCCCACGACGGCCGTCCTGATCGACAGCGATTTGCGTCCGATCATCGAGAATGCGGATCAGGTGGTCACGGTTTTGACTGCTCATTGCGCCCTTCTCGCTCTTGTCGACGTGGCCTGGTCGGCTTCAGGTGTGTGTGCTGCCGACACGCCTACTCTCCGGAGCCCGACGTCAGCTCTCTGGGGCCGGATGTAGCGCACCCAGGCCAGGACGGCGGCGCCGATGTAGCACACCAAGAAGATCCAGAATGCCGGCGTCTCGGTGCCGGTGCTGTTATAGGACTGCCGCAGAACCAAGTTGATCCCCACACTGCCGAGCGCACCAAACGCTCCCGCTAATCCGATCAACGCGCCCGACCTGACACGCGCCCAGTCTTGGCGTTCAAGATCGCTGAGATTCAGTGCACGGCTGCGGGCTTCGAAGACCGAGGGGATCAGTTTGTACACCGCCGCCTTACCTATCCCGGTGAGGATGAACAATGCGATGAAGCCAATCACGTAGCCGGTCATCGTCGATAGCGTCACCGGGCCACGCGGACCATGAGTGAGATCGTGGTGGGCGCTGACCGCGATCACCAATCCTGCGGCGACGATTGCCCCGGCGAAGGCGCTGAGGGTGACGCGCCCGCCGCCGAAGTGGTCGCTTAGTCTGCCGCCGACGATGCGGGCCAGCGACCCCAGCAATGGCCCGATAAAAGCGATCTCGGCCGCGTGCAGCGCGGCCTGCCCGTTGGTTTGCCCACTGGCCACGAAGTTGTGCTGCAGTACCTGACCGAAAGCGAAGGCGAAACCCAAAAACGACCCGGAGGCGCACAAATACAGAAACGAGATCACCCACGAGTCCAACACCGGCACAATTGCCCGCAAGTTGGCTATCGACAGACCAGCGCGGTGCGCGACAACATTGTCCATAAACAGGGCCGCCCCCACACCCCCGATGGCCAGCAGCACCAAATAGATCGCGCATACCCAGTAGGGCGCCTCATGCCCAGCGGTGGCCAGCACCACCAATCCGACCGCCTGGATACCTGCCGACCCGAGGTTGGCCATCCCCGGTCAAACCCAGCGCAAAGCCCTTGAGCCGCTGTGGATACAAACCGTCGGCCTTGGCCAGCGACGCCGAATAATTACCACCACCCAATCCGGTCAACGCCGCACAGACCAGATACGGCCACAACGGCCAACCAGGATGCGCCAACAACACGATAGCCCCACAGGTGGGAATCAACAGCACCACTGAGGAAAACGTCGTCCAGTTGCGCCCCCCGAACCAGTTGACCGCCAGTGCATAGGGAATCCGCGCCAGCGCCCCGACCAGTGACGCGGTGGCGTCGATCAAAAGCTTGTCACCGGTGGAAAAACCGTAGACCGACTGCGGCATAAACAGCACCATCACCGACCACAAATACCAAACCGAAAAAGCAACATGCACATTCACGATCAACCAGAACAGATTCCGGCGAGCGATCGCATTGCCGCCGGCCTCCCAAGCCACAGCGTCTTCCGGATTCCACTCCGTGATGCGCGTACGCACCATACGGTGTTTCCCTTTCCGAGCTATCCGGCCTAGCCGTCAACCCATCTCGCAAGAAGCGGAACCGCGGTTCGCGTCAGGGTGGTCAATGATTCCGCATCTACCAAATCGGAACAACCTCGGTTTGGCGGTGTTTGGTCATCGCCACGTAGAACCCGCAGCAAGGATCGCCATCCGACGAGGCTCATCAGCCACAATGGTTGTCCAACGTGCGGGCCGAACTTCCTGGCGGCTGTTGCCGTGAGGACGGCACGTGCGTGGGCGGTCAACCAGGGCTCGTCGAGTCCGTGATTGAGAATCCGCAGCGCTGACTCAGCCGGGCGGACAACTGCGGGCGACGGGCACGTCAACGGCTCCGCAATCGGGGGATTCACCTGCGCGGTGGTCCCGCCCGCACCGACACCGTGGTCCTCACCATCGAGACCGATCGATCCGAGGGCAGCCCGATCGCCGCAAGGGAGCCCAAATCGCCGGGCACCGGCCGAACTGGTCGGCGCCAGGGGTTTAAACCGGCCGCAGGAGTCCACAACCGCTGTCGGAGATACCGGTGAACATCGAGCGGCCACTTTGTTGTTCCTCCGCGTCCCATGTGGCTGAACACAGCTGATCAGCCGGCTGATCTGCTTCACAGGGACCGTTGGCCGTCAATGTGACGTACGGTTCTGGCGAGCCCCACCGCCATCTCGCGCTGACAGTTGATGGCTTGACCATCCTGTCAGTACGACTTCACTTTTTCGAGGGTAAACCGACTAGCGGTCGCTCGACAACTCAGCATTGCCGATGCACAGCCGATTAACAGCTGATTTCACCGGCGCTACATCCAGCCGGGCATCCCGGCCCCGCAGAGATGCCCGGGTCTTCGCGGAGATACCGGGTGGGCTGCCAGACAACCCGATGCCACCCGAAGGACTTCCGGCGACGAGCCAGACTGGTGGGATCGCGGTGGTAAACGAGATGTTCGCGGCCAAGATCGCTGCGACGTGGCCGCTCCGGGCTGCGCCCGCACGGTCGACACTCAGCCTTTCTTGCTCCCCATCAAGCGACACATGCACATCGCCCGGCGCGCCGACACCCTCTCCCGAACGCCCGTTTACCGCGCCCCGCACCGCTACCTCATCAGCACTCGGCGGGCCCGAAAGCCGTTTCCCCTTTTTGTGATCTGCGCAGCCGACAGCGACGAGCTTTCCGCCGTTTCCACTCCATGAACCCTTGGGCAGTGAGGGGACGACCTAAAACAGTTTCTATCACGACATCACACCGCACGTACGCGTTTTCGTTGTCCCGCCACGTCGCTCGATATCGATACCACGGAATCCACGGATGCACGTGGTGCACAACATGGTAGTTCTGCGACAACATCAGCGGGGTGAGCAGCCACCCCATCCCGACGCGAGCCCGGCTGCAGCGGTAGCGATTGTCAACTGCCGTATCGCGCAGGCCGTGATGCGGCAGCCAGTCAAACCACCAGGCCAGTACGATGATGCCGATGCGCTGCGGGATCACGACTATCGCAGCGAGGGTCCACAAGTTCCCAGTAATAGCCGCCGCACTTGCCACCGCGATACACAGGCTCGACATCACAGCCGTCTCGGCGAGCTCATACGCTGGCCGCCGAGTTCGCAGGCGCCGCGTGTAATAGACCGCGTAGAACACGTCGGTGAATGCCCACCGAAACGGCAGCTGCCATAACGGAGCACGAGTTGCGAAGACATCCGGATCGTTTTCCTGATCATTGGCGTAGCGGTGATGAGCAAGGTGAATGAATGTGAACGATGAAAACGAAAACATCGGTGCAACAAATACCCACGCGAGCCGTCCCATCACCGCGTTGACCCAACCCGCTGTGCTGATCGAACAATGTATCGCTTCATGCACCACCGTGAACATCAGGTAAGTCACGGTGGTATTCACAGGTATTATTACCCATATCGGTGCCTTTTCGTGGATTGCGGCGATCGTCGAAATGACGAACACTACGAATCCGATCAGATATATCCCGATCGTCGGGACCGCAAAAATAGGCGTCGTTTTCCGTGGGGCAGGAAACCCACGAACATCACCCGGTAGAGGCGCCATCGAGTTTGGCCCTGCTGCGGGTTGCACTTTCGGTTGGAGGTCTAGTTCAGCAGACGGAGACTCCACAGATTGGATTTATACCATGCCTCTTTGTCATCAAATGACAATGACAACACGCGTGGCGCAAACTCGGGGCACTATCAACCCCGGTTGAGGCGGCAATGCGCAAACTTCTCCCGGCCCACCGCGAGATAACCTGGACGACGGTTGGCGCCGACAGTTCGGCGGTAGGTTGCGGTCAGGGCGTCTGGATTTCGGACCCGCAGGTGCCGGCCAGGGGCCGCAGCTTAGGTTAACAGCTGAGGTTAACCCCTAGCGGCGGTGGACATAGCTGCGGATCCCTGCCGTGGCCGCTCACCGAATTCCGCATGCCATTGGCGCCGCATCCAGTTCACCGCACAACCGTCGACTTGACATCACTGCGGCCCCGGGAGAACCCCACGCCATTGGCGCCGGCGCCCGGGTAACATCCCGCTGCAGTCGGCGCCGCCAGCCGCCAATACCGAGCTGACCTGCCCCCCAGCGGCGGAAAAAAATTCTGGTGCGAACCCGGTGTGGAGATACCTCGCTGCACATACTGTAAAAGTCCGCTGGAAATGTGCTGTGCATCAGCCGGGTTACGTTGCCGCATGATCGCCTGCAGGTTTCACTGTATCCGGTGTGCAGGACACCAGCATCCAGCCGGCTCAGGCAATGATGGCCGTGACATATCCCATAAAATGCGTGCCGCATCTCAAGGGCCGACAGACCTGCGGGAAAGATAGTATCGGATGGCTAATTTGGAGCTGATGTGACGGGGAGGGCCATGGGTGGCTGTTCGATTTCCGCCGATTTTCCCGATTGGGATTTTTGATTGCCGCGCTCAGTCCGTCGGCACCGTATCGGCCATCCTGGCCGGTGGCACCGTAGCGCGTTCTCATGTGTCGTCTCGCACGTTGGATTGCGCTCAGGCAGCCGCCCATTTAGCTGACCATAAAGACGACCGGCGGGGCGGTCTCGCCGAGCACCGCACAGTGACAACTGGTCACTGCCCGATTACGGACTCATCGATCCGTCAACCGATTAGCGCGCCCGGACAACGTGATCTGACGCCGACTGCGCTCGATGGCTCGTCTCACTATTCCCATCGGACGCCGCTGTGATTCACAGGTCCGCGATGGTGTATGGGCGGACGCTGCGGCCCAGACGCCCACCGGGGAACACCGCACCGCTTGGCTGCCAACCTCGCTCGCATGGTGTGCGCCCGCAAAGGAAGCTATCGCTCACTGCGGTGAGCACCGCTCCTCACGCTCGATGCCGACCAGACCTGCGAACGCCTTACGCGGACAGCGAATGCATCAAGGAATAACTCACCGTCACACCACTGTCGCCTGTGAAAGGAACTACCGCATGACACGTTCGCGTCATATCACGGAGTGGAATCCGGAAGACGCTGTGGCTTGGGAGGCCGGCGGCAATGCGATCGCTCGCCGGAATCTGTTCTGGTTGATCGTGAATGTGCATGTTGCTTTTTCGGTTTGGTATTTGTGGTCGGTGATGGTGCTGTTTATGCCGCAGTCGGTCTACGGTTTTTCCACCGGTGACAAGCTTTTGATCGACGCCACCGCGTCACTGGTCGGGGCGCTGGCGCGGATTCCCTATACGCTGGCGGCCAACTGGTTCGGGGGGCGCAACTGGACGACGTTTTCCTCAGTGGTGCTGTTGATTCCCACCTGTGGGGCTATCGTGTTGTTGGCGCATCCTGGTTGGCCGTTGTGGCCGTATCTGGTCTGTGCGGCGTTGACCGGATTGGGTGGTGGTAATTATTCGGCGTCGCTGGCCAAGGCCGACGGTTTGTATCCACAGCGGCTCAAGGGCTTTGCGCTGGGTTTGACCGGGGGGATGGCCAACCTCGGGTCGGCAGGTATCCAGGCGGTCGGATTGGTGGTGCTGGCCACCGCTGGGCATGAGGCGCCCTACTGGGTATGCGCGATCTATTTGGTGCTGCTGGCCATCGGGGGTGTGGGGGCGGCCCTGTTTATGGACAATGTTGTCGCGCACCGCGCTGGTCTGTCGATAGCCAACTTGCGGGCAATTGTGCCGGTGTTGGACTCGTGGGTGATCTCGTTTCTGTATTTGTGCGCCTCCGGGTCGTTTTTGGGTTTCGCCTTCGCTTTCGGTCAGGTACTGCAGCACAACTTCGTGGCCAGTGGGCAAACCAACGGGCAGGCCGCGCTGCACGCGGCCGAGATCGCTTTTATCGGGCCATTGCTGGGGTCGCTGGCCCGCATCGTCGGCGGCAGACTAAGCGACCACTTCGGCGGCGGGCGCGTCACCCTCAGCGCCTTCGCCGGGGCAATCGTCGCGGGTGGTTTTTTGGTCGTCGTGAGCGCTCACGATGACCTTACCCGCGCCCATGGCGGACCCGTGACCGCCGAAACCATGACCGGCTACGTGATTGGCTTCATCGCATTGTTCATCCTCACCGGGATAGGTAAGGCGGCGGTGTACAAACTGATCCCCTCGGTCTTCGAAGCCCGCAGTTACGCGCTGGGCCTCGACGACGCTCAACGCCGTAATTGGGCGCGTGTCAGGTCGGGTGCGTTGATCGGATTAGCGGGAGCGTTTGGTGCGCTCGGCGGTGTGGGGATCAACTTGGTTCTGCGGCAGTCCTATAACAGCACCGGCACCGAGACGCCGGCATTCTGGATCTTCTTGGTGTGCTACATCGGCGCCGCCGTCCTGGCCTGGGTGCGCTACATCCGCCCGCACCGCGCACACAAGCTCGCACCCGGTCCGCAGCAGCCAAGTGCACCAGAACGGGTTAAGGCGTGACCACTTATGCGGTGGTCGCTCGGCCCCTTGAGGCGGAACCTGCTTCGGTTGCCAGCGGCTCGGTGTTTCACTCGGGGCTCATCGCCGACCCGAGTGGCGCGGAATTTTGTGCACACCGCGCCGATGCCGGTGAGTGCGTTGCCAGGTCATGTTGCCAGGTCATAGGACAATGGGGCAAAGGTCATCGGGGATGTGACCGGCCGAATCTGCATCGCGTCATCTGATGCGTGCTGTGCACGAGTTGGTTCATGCCCCCGCTAATTTGGCGCTCAATCCAGAACGGCCGGGTCAAGAACGGGCAGATGGGGACACGACTGTGGGCTTCCACGGAATCCGCGTGTGGTGGCCGACGGTCGGGCCCGCGGATCGTGCCGGGACATGCGGCAACACCGGGATTTTGCCTTCCAGTGCGCGACTCGCCGCGCTGACACCGCAGGCGTGTGATTCGGCGCAAGGTTGTCGGCATCATGTCGGGCTTTGACGCTAACTTATGACAGGCCCGCAATCAGCCCACATACTTCCATTCACCCACACCGAAGCCCGGCCGCTATCACCGTGAAAAACAGCAAAAACAGCAAAAGAAAGATAACCGCGCGCGGTGTCACACCGTGATGTTCTTCACCGTGTCCGGAAACCGGCGTGGCCTTGGCCGATGATCGGCCGGCTGAACAGAAAAGCAAGCGCTAGAGCTCCTGAGCCTATGGCCGCCGAGATAGGGTAGCTTATATTGGGTGAATGGAGAACAAGAGGTAAAAGGCCGATCGCAAGTGCGGGCGGCATGTGTATATGTAAAAGGCGGAGCACAATAATACCGGACATCATTCCGAATGCTGCGGCGAGTCCACTACTTCCAAATAGGCTGACAGCGAGCCATCCTGTGGATGATACCAAAAAGCAGATGACTGGAATAGCGAACGGTTTTCTGGCCCAGGGGCATGATGTCGGGTGAGCAAACATCTCGTACGCCAAAACAATAAGCGGGGGGAACAAGATAAGGCGGAGACCTGAAGCCGCGGCGCAGACGGCCAGAACCGTTAAAAACAGGAAGAACGGCAGAATCCAAATATCTGCGGTGGGCGGACCGTCGAGGAAGTCGGCGCAGTGGCGACCTGACACTTTCGGACAGTCGCGATCCATCCGCAGATAACGATTTCGCCACGGCAACACAATGCCAACCAAGACGACTAGACCAAGCGCTATCGATGCGGGATAAAACCAACTTTTGAGACCCAAAACGAGCGGTAACGTGCCGGCTGCAATCGCCGGAGCGACCGTCGACCGCAGCACCGCCAAAAGAAGCAGACACAGGGCGACAACCAATAAAACCGTCAGCGCGTGATAAGGAGCTCCCCGTGTGATCGCTATACCGAGTGCCGCCGCCAAGGTTGGTGCGGCAATTAGCCGTCCGGGCCGGCGCGCCCACTTTCCCCACGGCCTGGTCAACACCTCATACGACAGCGCCGCAAGCCCCGGAAACAACAGATAACGTCCGCCGCTGTACTGCGCTGCTGCCGCGAGTGCCACAATGTAGAGCACGGCCACGATAGTCATGGCGAGGCGGCCCGGCAGAGCCCGATTGACCATCGACTCTGCAACCCTCCCTGTCATGCCGCACCTTCTCGGCGAAATCCGGCGGGTCGGCACGTCCCTACCAGCCTAGAGCCACTCCGAGCGGTGTCACCCCGTGTCCTGCCCGTGCGCGCATTCCTCGCCAAGGATCTGCCGAGCACTACGATCACAGCGCCCGCTGCACGTACGCCACACCCCCTGACCGATCCCGCCATCCCGCTGAGCCCCGAACGACACCCACGCTGGGCACGTTCCCGCTCCGCGCCCGCGGCACCAGCGCGGCAGCACGTGTCGTGGTCACACGCGTCCTTCCCCGTGCGACGGCCCGTCGACGTGATGCGCAAGCCCCGGGCGTTGACAGCTGCCGCACCAGGTGGTTAACTACTAGGTGAGTCCAGTAAAAATTACCAATTTTACCAGGATTCATCCCGCAGTCATCCGCTTGACTGCGCACCCGTAGACGCGGACACGCTGGCGCTCGCCAGCGACCGAGGCACTGCCCACCACTGCGCCCCGTCCGGCGCTCATACCGCGCGCAGATCTGCAAGCGCACAACACTCGAGAAGAGGAGAACAATGCCAGGACTTGAAACCCCGGACGGACCGAAATTGGTCGACCTTTTGGTTGGTGAAAAGCGTGCCCAAGAACTCAAAAGCGCGAGCGCAATGTATAAAAGCTGGGATCTCACGCCCCGCCAGATATGTGACCTAGAGCTTTTACTCAATGGCGCATTTTCACCCCTTCGCGGGTTCATGAACAAGGCCGATTATGAAAGCGTCTGTCAGGTGATGCGACTAGCGGACGGAACGCTGTGGCCAATGCCGATTACCCTCGACGTCGATGAGAATTTCGCAAAAAGTATAGACATCGGTGAGAAAGTGGCCCTGCGCGATCAGGAAGGCGTGGTCCTCGCCGTACTGACTGTCGACGATATCTGGAAGCCGGACAAATCGAGAGAAGCCGAACAGGTATTTGGTAAAGATGATACATTTCACCCGGCTGTCGCGTACTTGCACAACACGGCAGGGGATTATTACATCGGCGGTAAGCTCGAAGGGCTGCAACTTCCGGTCCACTACGACTTCAATGATCTTCGCTATACACCCCAGCAGCTCAGGGACCATTTCAAAAAAATGCGCTGGACTAAAGTCGTGGCATTCCAGACCCGGAATCCGACGCACCGTAACCACGTCGAAGCTATGCTGCGGGCGGCTAAAAAAGCCGAGGCCGCCATATTGATTCACCCCGTCGTCGGTATGACCAAACCAGGCGATGTCGACTACTACACACGCGTGCGTGTCTATAAAGCCGTGATCAATCGCTTCCCAACGTCAACGGCCATGATCTCGTTGCTGCCTCTGGCGATGCGGATGGGTGGACCGCGGGAAGCTGTCTGGCATGCCATTATTCGCAAAAATTACGGAGCAACGCACTTCATCGTTGGTCGTGATCACGCCGGACCGGGTAAAGACTCTCGCGGTAACTACTTCTACGATCCATTGGCAGCTATGGCACTGGCAAAGAAGTACGCCGATGAAATCGGGATCGAGATTATGGAAGCCGGTTACCTGGTGTACGTGAAGGAACTCGACAAATATGTCGAATCCACGGAGGTGCCCGCGGGCATGGACGTAATGAATATCTCCGGTACCGAACTACGGGCACGCTTGGCAGACGGCCGTGAACTCCCCGAATGGTTCACATATCCAGAGGTAGCTGCCGAACTGCGGCGTACTTACAAACCGCGTGATAAACAGGGCTTCACCGTGTTCTTTACCGGTTTGTCCGGATCCGGCAAATCAACTATTGCCAATGCCTTGATGGCCAAGATGATGGAGCGCGGCGACCGCACGGTGACGCTGCTGGATGGCGATATAGTCCGCAAGCACCTCTCGAGTGAACTCGGGTTTTCGAAAGAAGACCGTGACCTCAACGTGCTGCGGATCGGCTATGTGGCCGCGGAGATTTCCAAACATGGCGGCGTTGCCATTTGTACACCGATCGCGCCGTATGATGACACACGGAAGAAAGTTCGTAATATGGTCCTCGAACAACGTGGTGCATTCGTTCTGGTCCATGTCGCGACGCCGCTCGATATTTGCGAAGCACGTGATCGCAAAGGGCTGTATGCCGCGGCCCGAGCCGGCCGGATCAAAGAATTCACCGGAATCTCCGACCCCTACGAAGAACCTGCCGACGCTGATATCACGCTGGACACTACTGAACAAACGGCGGAAGAGCTTGCCAATCAACTCATGCTGCATTTGCACGAAAAAGAAGGCTTGTTGGCGTAATGACCGGAATCGTGTGGCCGGACAGGGGGCTGGTTGGCGCACCGCTTTGTATCCGATTATCGACACACCGGTTGCTAACCGGAGGGTGATCTCAGCATGAGTCCGAGCCGATCAGAAGAACTGTTAGAAGAAATGGTCCGCATTGCCGGGCGGGCGGGCAGCGCCATTATGAACGTTTATGGATCGGATGATTTTGCGGTGGAGTTGAAGTCCGATCATTCGCCTGTGACACGCGCCGACAAGGCGGCACACAAAATTATTGCCGAAGAATTAGCTCGGATCAGCGACTATGACATCATCTCAGAAGAAAGTGACAACCGGATACCGACAACCGATCCCTACTGGCTCATTGACCCGCTGGACGGCACGAAAGAGTTTATCAAACGCAATGGAGAATTCACCGTCAATCTCGCTTTGGTGCGCGGTAAGAGACCGATTCTCGGCGTCGTCTATGCGCCGGCGCTGAATGTATGTTATTGCGGTAATGTTAAAAAAGGCGAGGCGTTTAAGATCACCGGGGACAAGAAAGCAAAGATTCAGGCTCTTCGTCCTGCCGGACGGCCGAAGGTTGTCGTCAGTCGCTCGCATATCAACGATCAGACGCAGGCGCTCGTCGAATCGGTTGGCGACCATGACGAGGTGGCCATGGGTTCGTCACTTAAACTGTGCCTGGTCGCCGAAGGCGCGGCCTCACTTTATCCCCGGCTCGGTCCGACATCACTATGGGATACGGCGGCGGCCGATGCTGTCGTCACAGCTGCCGGGGGCCACGTAACTAATGTCACTACAGGTCAGGATTTAGAGTACGACCCCTGGCGAACCGTCATTAATGACGCCTTTGTCGTTGAAAGCGCAGACCGAAAAATCCCATGGAAACGGCCGTCATGATCTGATCGCATCGCCAGCACTCACCACGACCACCGCGCAGACTACGGGTAACCATCTCCACCGATACCCTGGCGGTCGTGACCATTTGGCAGCACACCGGCCCGCCCGGGTGACCAGCCGGCGACACACCAGCGGAATAGCGGGTTGCCCTCGCATGCGGCCTCATCGCGCCGCAGCTGGTGGACGGCGCCGCCGGGGTGGTCACGATGGTGCGGACGAATAACGCGACAGGGCCATTCACGGGTGATCGGTGACGTCACCCCGACTCTTCCTGGCGCTATCTCCACCAGCCGGTGGCACAATTCACCAAATGCGCATGTCGGCCAAGGCGGAATACGCGGTGCGGGCGATGGTGCAGCTTGCCGCCGCCGACTGCGGAACGCTGATGACGACGGACGACCTCGCGACAGCCCAAGGTATACCGCCGCAGTTCCTCGTCGACATCCTCTCGGATTTGCGCGCCGACCGTCTGGTACGCAGCCATCGCGGTCGCCAGGGAGGATACGAACTCGCCCGTCCTGCCACCGAGATCAGCATTGCCGACGTCCTGCGCTGCATTGACGGTCCCCTCGCCAGCGTCCGCGATGTCAGACTCGGTGACCTGCCCTACTCCGGGCCTACCCAGGCGCTGGCCGACGTCTGGCGGGCACTTCGCGCCAGTATGCGCTCGGTACTGGAGAAAACGACCCTGGCAGATGTTGCGAGGGGTTCGCTACCAGCACACGTGACGCAGCTGGCCGCCGAGTATCGCGAGCAGGAACGCGTGTCCCGCTACCGCATCGATGACTGACCCCGGGGCCGTGGCTAATTTCGCTGCGGATTGGCCCGGTTGAGAAACAGCTCGCAGCTGAGTTGGCCGGCGCTCCTGAGAAAGTGTCATGACCAGCTATCACGTACACCGCTTCGGCCGTCGCGAATACTGCGCGCAGGCCCGTTCGATCAAACCACCGCCCCGCCATCAGCGACGCGGCCGTCGCGGTGACCCGTGAGCCGTGGCGGCCCCGCGACCGGAGATTTCGAGCAGTGCCTTCTCCAGAGATTCGCGGGTTTCATCCCACGTCATCGCAGTACTCGTCGGCCCGAAGCACGGTACCGCCCCAGGGTGAGGTTACCTCAGTGACATTCCCGGCGCGGAAACCGTCGAGCCGACCACGTGCTGGGCGCGAAAAACCGGGCTAATCAGACTAAAGGGTGCCAATCACAACGTTTCAACTGTCAGCAACGGGATATTGCACCGTGTGGAATCATGACTTAGGCGTCCACGGTCACGATGCCGACGCGGCAGGGGCCGTTAATGTTCGACGCTATTGACAATTACCGTCGAAGTTGCGAAACGGGGACAACGTCGTGAACGAAGTGAATGTCGGCGCGGGGGGCTCGCCGCCCGAGACGGCGACGCCAGACCCGGCGAATATTTTCGCCGCGCTGGCCGAAATCATCTACCAGGGCTCGGATCCCGCCGAAGTGTATGCGGCCATCTGCATCGCAGCGACCCTGGTCGTCCCCGGCTGCGATCATGCCAGCCTGCTGGTGCGCCGCAACGATCACTACGTCACGATCGGGGCCAGCGACCGGATCGCTCAGCGCATCGACGATCTTGAACGCACCGTCGGTGATGGGCCCTGCCTCGACGCGATCGAGGAGGAAACCCCTCAGATCGACACCGACTTAACGACACCGTCGGCCTGGCCCAATCTGGCCGCCCGCCTTGTTGCCGAGACACCAGTACGCGGAGCCATGGGGTTCCGCATCCTGGTGGACAAACGTAAGGTCGGCGCCCTCAACCTGTTCAGCGACACCCCCAACAGCTTCGACACCGAGTCCGCCCGGCGCGGCATTGTGCTGGCCTCGTTCGCCAGCGTGGCCATCAACGCCATCGCTTCCGGGGAAGACGCCGCTACCCTGCGTCATGGACTGCTGAGCAACCGTGAGATCGGTAAGGCCATCGGGATGCTGATGCTCTTAGACGACATCTCCGAGGAGGAAGCCTTCGACAAGCTGCGACGCTGCTCCCAAGAGATGAACATCAAGCTGGCCGATGTGGCGCGGGCGGTCATCGAAAACCGCGGTCGCCTGATCCTCAAACGCGATGGGCGCAGTCTCAACAGTTAGCGCGGCTCACCGGGCTACTCCGGCAGCCTCAGTTCGGGTTTCTCGACCTCTTCGATGTTGACGTCTTTGAAGGTGACGACCCGCACCTGCTTGACGAACCGGGCAGGCCGATACATATCCCACACCCAGGCGTCGGCCAGCCGCAGCTCGAAGTACACCTCACCGTCGGCGTTACGCGGCACCATCTCCACACTGTTCGCCAGGTAGAAGCGGCGCTCGGTTTCCACGACGTAGCTGAACTGGCCCACGATGTCCTTGTATTCGCGGTACAGCGAGAGCTCCATCTCGGTTTCGTATTTCTCGAGATCTTCGGCACTCATCTGCTCAGCCGTCCTTCTGCTGTGCCAAACTGTCCCGCTCGTTGGTGGGCCACGCGCACGGCCCACCTCGCCACCGGGCTAGTCCCATCTTTCCCTACCGCCATCGGCCGCGTTCGTTCGGTGGGTCGGCGTGAATTCGGCCAGCACCCGGCTACCCGCTCCGCTGGCCACCCGCCGCACGTTGATGAACGAGTACCGGTGTTCAGGGCACGGGCCCAGCCGCATTAGCGCCGCGCTGTGCGCAGGGGTGCTGTAACCTTTGTGCTCAGCAAACCCGTAGCCCGGGTGCTTGGCGTCCATCGCGACCATGGCCCGGTCTCGGCTCACCTTTGCCAGCACACTGGCTGCGGCGATGCAGGCCGCGGTCGCGTCGCCGTCGATCACCGGCAGCGACGGCATCGGCAATCCGGGCACGCGAAAACCGTCGCTGAGCACATACCCGGGCCGCACCGAAAGGCCAGCCACGGCCCGGCGCATGCCTTCGATATTGGCCGCGTGTACCCCGCGCCGGTCCACTTCCGCCGGTGAGATGAACACCACATGGTAGGCCAGCGCGGAGCGGCAAATCAGCGGGAACAACTTCTCTCGGGTCTTCTCGTTGAGCTTCTTCGAATCATCGAGCGCAGCGAGGCTTTCCCACCGTCCGGGGCCGAGCATGCAGGCCGCCACCACAAGCGGGCCCGCGCACGCCCCGCGACCCACCTCATCGACTCCGGCAACCGGTCCCAGACCACTGCGATACAGCGCGGACTCCAGGGTGCGCAGCCCGGCTGATTTACGGATCACCGTCCGCGGCGGCCACGTACCGGCCATGGCTAATTCCCCTGTTGTGGATCCACGGCGCGTATCAGGCCCCATCGCGATGGCGGCCACACGATGAACCGGGCCTTGCCGATGACATTAGCCACCGGAACGGTTCCCGACATCGGATCGCCGGTGCACAGCAAACCTTTCAAGGCATCAGCGGGGATGCTGGTACAGTGCGCACGCGAATCAGCGGAGTGGGTCCGGTTATCCCCCATCACCCACAGCCGGCCGGGCGGGACGGTGACCGGCCCGAACTCGCTGCCCAGGCACGGGTAGACCGACGGGTCGGCCATCAGCGTGGCCGGGTCCAGATACGGCTCTTTCACCGGCTTCCCGTCGACTGTCAAGCCGGTGTTGTTTCGGCATTGCACGGTCTGCCCGCCTACCGCGATGACCCGCTTGACCAGGTCGTTTTCGTCAGGAGGCACAAAGCCCACAAACGAGAGCGCGTTTTGCAGCCAGCGCAGGACGGTGTTGTGCGAGCGGATCGACTTGTATCCGGCGTTCCAGGCCGGGGGCCCCTTGAAAACGATGACGTCACCGGGACGGGGTGAGCTGAAACGGTAGCTGAGCTTGTCCACCATGATGCGGTCGCCGACGCAGCCTGAACAGCCGTGCAGGGTGGGCTCCATGGATTCCGACGGAATGAGGTACGGGCGCGCCACGAAGGTCAGCATGAGGTAGTAGAGAAGTACCGCGATCGACGCCAGCAGCACGGTTTCCCGGAAGACGGCTCGTTTCTTGCGTTTCGCCTCGTCGTCGGCGACTCCGTCGGTGCTTGCCGGGTCGCGGGTAGACACCCGGGGCTCGGCGGGAGGGGAGTCGGGCTGGCCTTCAGATGACGAATCCGTGGTTTCGGTCACGACATCAGCGTAGCCAGCAGCGTCGGCGGTACCGTGCGGCAATCAAGGTTCGGCTCAGCGCTTCTCCTTGATCTTGGCCTTTTTGCCACGAAGTTCTCGCAGGTAGTACAGCTTGGCGCGGCGGACATCACCCCTGGTCACCACTTCGATGTGGTCGATGTTGGGCGAATGCACCGGGAAGGTGCGTTCCACTCCGACCCCATAGCTCTCCTTACGCACCGTGAATGTTTCGCGGACACCCCCGCCCTGGCGGCGCAGCACCACACCCTTGAACACCTGGATACGCTCTTTGGCGCCCTCGATCACCTTGACATGCACGTTGACCGTGTCACCGGGGCCGAAGTCCGGGATATCGTCACGCAGCGACGCTTTGTCGATGAAATCCAGCGTGTTCATCGGATACTTCCTTGCAAGTCGCGGCCACGGGCAACCACTCGCACCCGACAGGTGCCGGTGGTCGCCGCGCCGATGGGCTCAGGCTTCGGGGCGCATCTCGCAACCGTCGGGCACGCCCGCCCGGTGCAGACAACTGCTCAATTGTGCCAGATGGTGCGCGTGCGGCGGAAATCACAGCACCCAACGGCAACACCCCAGATGCGGTGCGGGTTCGGGCGCGCTGAGCGGGGCCGCTATCCGACACGCCGGGCAGACGGCTGTGCCGAACCCGGATTTGTGGTCTGCTGGTGCCGAGGAGGGCTATGCGAGCGCACTCACCCCTGGTGCTGGCCACCGTCACCGCGGCGGTGCTGCTGGTGTCCGGGTGTGAGGCGAAGGTGTACGGCGTGCCCGTGCGGGTCTCCGCCACACCTGCGGCGACTCTGGCATCGCCGTTGGCCCGGGCGATTCTGCCGTCTCTGGCGCCACCGGACGCCGCGTTCGCCGGGCTCCGGGCACGCATCCAGCGGGCCACTGAAGAAGCCGCCGGCGACGGCGCCACCATCTCGGTGGCGGTACTGGACCGTGCCACCCGCCAGATGGTCGCCAACGGCAACAGCGAGATCGTCGCCACCGCGTCGGTCGCCAAGCTGTTCATCGCGGACGATCTGCTGCTGCGGGAGGCCCAGGGCAAAGTCAGCCTTGCACCGCAAGACCGCCGGTCACTGGAGGTCATGCTGCGGTCATCCGACGACGACGCAGCCGAGAAATTCTGGAATCAAGACGGCGGCAACGCCATCATCACCCAGGTCGCCGCGCGCTACGGACTGGCCTCGACCATCCCGCCCGGTGACGGGCGTTGGTGGAACACGGTCAGCTCAGTGCCCGATCTGATCCGTTATTACGACATGTTGCTCGACGGTTCCGGCGGCCTGGCGCCGGAACAGACCGACATCATCATCAGCAACCTGGCCCGGTCCACCGCCACCGGAATCGACGGCTACCCGCAGCGGTTCGGCATCCCGGATGGCTTGTACGCCGAACCGGTTGCGGTCAAACAGGGGTGGATGTGCTGCATCGGCGACAACTGGATGCACCTTTCGACCGGTGTGGTCGGCACAAACCGACGGTACGTCGTGGTGATCGAGTCGCTGCAGCCGTCCGATGACGGTGTCGCGCGCGCGACAATCACCCACGCCGTTCAGACCATCTTTCCCGGCGGCAGAATCTGATCTTCACCCGTCGACGCGTCAGCGCAGATTCCGCCGGCGACATCGCACCCGCAGCTGCGCCTAAAGCAGGTCCGGACGGTGTTCACGGGTGCGTTGCAACGAGGCCGCCCGGCGCCATTGCGCGATGCGTGCGTGGTCACCGGACAGCAGCACCGCGGGCACATCCAGGCCGCGCCAGGTCGGCGGCCGGGTATAACACGGTCCCTCCAGCAGGCCCTGCGAATGCGAATCGTCCTGAAGTGATTCCGGATTGCCGACGACACCCGCTACCAGCCGGACCACGGCCTCAATCATCACCAGGGCCGCTGGTTCTCCTCCGGGCAGCACATAGTCTCCGATGGAGACCTCCTCGACACGCATCCGCCGAGCGGCGTCCTCGATGACCCGCTGGTCGATCCCCTCGTAGCGGCCGCAGGCGAACACCAGATGCGCCTCGCCGCTCCACCGCCGCGCCGTCGCCTGGGTGAACAGCACACCAGCGGGGGTAGGCACAACCAAAAGCGTTTCTTGCGAACAGATTTCGTCGAGAGCTTCACCCCACACCGGGGCTTTCATCACCATCCCGGGACCCCCACCGTAGGGGACATCGTCGACCGACCGGTGCAGATCGTGGGTCCAACGCCGCAGGTCGTGCACGTGCAGGTCGATCAGCCCCGCCTGGATCGCCTTGCCCGTCAATGATTGACGCAGCGGCTCCAGATAGGCGGGGAAGATGGTGACGACGTCGATACGCACGGCTAGCTCAGATCCAGTAGACCCGCGGGTGGGTCGATCTCGACCGTCGCATCATCCAGCGATACCGACGTCACGATCGCTCGGACGAACGGCACCAGCACCTCCTGGCCGGTGCCGCATCGGATCGCCAACAACTCACCGGCGGCGGTGTGCAGCACTTCGGCAACGATGCCGACGTCCTGCCCCGCCGTGGTGCGGACCCGAAGGCCTTCCAATTGGTGGTCGTAGTAGGTGTCCGGCTCATCGATGGGTGGCAGGTCACCGGAATCGATGATGAATGAGCTTCCCCGCAGCGCATCGGCGGCGTCCCGGTCGGCCACCCCGGCCAATCGCAGCAGCAGCCGCGGCCCGTGCCGGCGGACCGCGTCCACGACATAGTGACGTTCCTGGTTGTCGGATCCCCTGGCGCGCAGCGCCGCGCCCGGCGCGAACCGCGCAT
Source organism: Mycobacterium botniense (assembly GCF_010723305.1). Classification (NCBI taxonomy): domain Bacteria; kingdom Bacillati; phylum Actinomycetota; class Actinomycetes; order Mycobacteriales; family Mycobacteriaceae; genus Mycobacterium; species Mycobacterium botniense. Next base: position 1,990,712 of record NZ_BLKW01000004.1, read on the forward strand.
CGGGGTCGTCGGTGTGCACTTCGACGACGACTTCGCCGCTGGTGCCGTGCGCTTTGACGACGCGCCCGACTAGTAGCTCCATGAGAGCTCCATCGCAGGGATTCGCTACTGGTCGGTGTCCACCACGTCCACGCGGATACCGCGGCCACCGATACCGGCGACCAGAGTGCGCAACGCGGTCGCGGTGCGTCCCCCGCGACCGATCACCTTGCCCAGGTCGTCAGGATGGACATGCACTTCGACCGTGCGCCCGCGCCGGCTGGTCACAAGACGCACGCGGACGTCGTCGGGATTGTCGACGATCCCACGGACCAGGTGCTCGACAGCGTCGACGATGACGGTACTCATGACACCGGTCAACGGTCGGTGGCCGCGTCGGCCCGGTCAGCGTCCCCGCCCGGCGGGTTTGTCTCCTCAGCGTGGCCGGGCCGCTCAGCCTCGTCCTGGTCCTCGTCGCCCGCGGCCTTCTTGGCGGCGGCTTTCTTCGCCGGACTCTTCTTCTTGGGCTTGGCGGCCTCGGTGGTGGGCGCACCTTCAGCGGCGGCGAGCGCGGCGTTGAACAGTTCCAGTTTGCTGGGCTTGGGTGGTGGTTTTCTCAACCGGCCTTCGGCGCCGGGCAGTCCCTTGAACTTCTGCCAGTCGCCGGTGATCTTCAGCAGCTTGAGGACGGGTTCGGTGGGCTGGGCGCCCACCGAAAGCCAGTACTGCGCACGCTCGGAGTTGATTTCGATAAGGCTCGGCTCTTCTTTGGGGTGGTAGCGACCGATGATCTCGATCGCACGCCCGTCCCGCCGGGTTCGCGCATCGGCGACGGCGATTCGGTACTGGGGGTTGCGGATCTTGCCAAGCCGCGTGAGCTTGATCTTCACAGCCATAATGACGCGAATACTCCTGTGGGTGTCACGCTGCAATTCAGCGGCCCGGGCAGGATGCCCGGACCCGGTTTTGCCTCGCGTGTGTGACCACCGCGCAGCAGTTCCTCGCACGGCGCACAAGCGCTTATTGTGCCAGAGCAATATCGGGTGGTCGAAATTCGCCCGGTGTCAGGGACGCCGGTCGAAGCATTTGATCTCGGTTCGGCGGCTCATCCGCCAACCCTCGGGTGTGCGGACGAACTCGTCGTCATACCAGAGACCCAGCAGCATGGTGCCGGGGCGCTCGCCCCCAAACACCATCGGGTTGAAACAGAACGTCCGCGCGGTGGCGGAGTCACCGGACAGCCGGATCGATGGCAGACCCAGCATATGCGCGTAATTGAGGAAGTTCGGCAGCACCTCGGCAAGCCATGCCTTCACCTGCGGGTAACGGCCGTCGATACCGCCCATCGCGCGGTAGTCGATATAGGCGTCCGGTGTGAATACGTGGTCGAGATCGTCGAATCGGCGCGTGTCGATCGCGGTGGAATAGGCGACCAGCAGCTGCTGGATCTCCAATCGGTCAGAAATTTCAGCCTGGCTCAACATGCCTTGATTCAACACTGTGCCCTCAGTGCTTGGCACCCGACCGGGCGCGGGGCCCGGGCCGTTAAGCTGGGCAGCCATGCGGACACTCTTGGCCGCTGCCGGCGTGGTCATATGCTGCGGCGCGGCCGCGGTCAGCGCGCGGGCCGACAACAGCGTGCAACCGGTGGGCTCGGTGCCGATACCGGAGGGGCCGGCACAAACCTGGATCGTCGCCGATATGGACAGCGGTCACGTGCTGGCCGCCCGAGACGAGAACGTGCGTCACCCGCCGGCCAGCACGATCAAAGTTTTGTTAGCGCTGGTGGCGCTCGACGAGCTGAGCTTAGATTCCACCGTGGTCGCCGACGAAGCCGACGCCAGCGTCGAGTGCAGCTGTGTCGGTGTCAGGGCCGGCCGCACCTACACCGCACGCCAACTCCTCGACGGGCTGCTGCTGGCCTCGGGTAACGACGCTGCCAACACGCTGGCGCACATGGTGGGCGGGGAGTCCGCAGCCGTGGCCAAGATGAATGCCAAGGCCCAAGCCCTGGGCGCGGTCAACACCCAGGCGTCCACCCCCTCGGGGTTGGACGGCCCCGCGGGCCCGGGTTGGTCGACCGCGCACGACTTGGCGGTCATCTTCCGGGCAGCGATGGCCAATCCGGTGTTCGCGCAGATCACCGCGGAGCCGTCGGCGACATTCCCCACCGATCACGGTGACCGCCAGCTGGTCAACCAGGACGAATTGCTGCAGCGCTATCCGGGCGCGATCGGCGGCAAAACCGGGTTCACCGATGCTGCCCGCAAGACGTTCGTCGGCGCGGCTGCGCGCAATGGTCGCCGGCTGGTCATCGCCATGATGTACGGGCTGGTACGTGACGGCGGACCGACGTATTGGGATCAGGCCGCCAGCCTGCTCGACTGGGGCTTCGCCCTTAACCCGCAGTCGAGCGTCGGCATGTTGTAGCGCGCCGAGTTCGAATTTCACGTGCGATTTGTCGAAATCGCTGGTCATCACGGTGGCAAGCATCGGCTCGGGGACGCTGCCGGTGCCCGGTAGTGCGCGCGGCGTCCAGGTCGTCGCGCTGCCCTTTGCGAGAACATGGTGGCGTGTTGCCGTGAGCTTTGCGTCGGTGCGCGCGGGCCGCCATGGGCTCGTCGTGCACCGCGTCGGTCGATGCGATCGGTGGCGATGCCGGCGTCGAGCAGTCGTGCCACGGTATCGTTCCGGCGCCGGCCATCTCAGAACCGCTGGGATTGGTGAGCACGCAGGAAGCGGCCCGATTTCAGCGTCTTTCCGTAGCCGTCGCGGAAACAGCCGTGCCGGCACACCACCACTCCGCCCACGCCGGTCGCGACAACGGCCGCGTCGTTGCGATTGACCAGACGCCGCAGGTCGCCGTAAAAGGGAACCGCCTCCTCGTGGTAACCATCCACCGAATCGTCCAGGGCCGCCGGGTCGATCACCGCGAAGTCGGCACGGTCGCCTTGACGTAACGTACCTGCGTCCAGCCCGAACCAGGCGGCCAGCTCACCGGTCAGCCGGTAAACGGCCTGTTCGAGGCTCAGGAACGGCGTTTTCGCCTGACCGGCATCCCGCACACGCTTGAGCAGCCGCAGTGCGAAGTTGTAGAACGCCATGTTGCGCAGGTGCGCGCCGGCATCAGAAAAGCCCATGTGAACCGTTGGCTCGGTGGCGAGCCGGTCGAGCAGTTTGGGCCGGTGGTTGGCAACGGTGGTGGTCCAGCGAACATTGCGCTCCCCGTTGTCAACCAGCACATCGAGGAACGCGTCAAGCGGATGCAATCCGCGCTCGTCGGCGATCGCCCCGAAACTTTTGCCGACCAACGTCTTGTCTGGGCAGTCAACGATCACCGCATCGTGGAAGTCGCGGTGCCACAACGTTGGTCCCAGCTTCTTACGGTCAAATTCACGCCGGAACTCGCGCCGATAATGGAGATCAGCCAGTAAAGCGTTGCGCTGCAGTTGATCACGAAGATGAAGAGCCGCGGTTCCGGCACCGAATTCCTCGAACACCGGCAGGTCGATTCCATCGGAATACAACTCGAACGGGACCGGAAGATGCTGGAACCGCACACGTGAGCCCAAAACAGCGTTGAGCACTCGGGTGCCAAGCCCGAATACCCGCGTGGCGCCGGGCATCGACTTGGCATCAGCCGACACCAATAGGCTCATGCGTACCGGTTTGCGGAGTCCCAACATCGGGCTGCTGGACAAGAAAAACAACAGCGCCGAGGCCGGGTTGGCGACATCCGGTGCACTCTGCAGGATGCGGCCACGTTCACGCAGCACGGAGATCAGCTTGCGCCGCTCGCGCCACGTCGCGAAGGTGGACGGTAGTGCGCGTGATCGGTAGCGGTCCCCGTCGAGCTTGTCGATAGCGGCGTCCATCCCCGACATGCCGAGCAACCCGGCGTCCAGCGCCTCGCCGAGCAGGCTGACCATCCGGTCCAGCTCGGTATTCGTCGGTGTGACACCGTCCTCAGTCGCGCGCCCGAGCCCCAGCACCGCAGTCCGTAGATCTGAATGCCCCAGCAGCGAGCTAACATTCGGCCCAAGCGGTAATTCATCCAGCGCTTTCACGTATTCGGCGGCCGTCGACCAGTTCTTTTTAGCGTGCAGCGCACCAACGACGAATTCGCGGGGCACCGCCTCAACCCGGCTGAAAAGATCCGCGGCATCCTCGGCGTCGGCGTATATGGTCGACAGTGAACAGTTGCCCAGCAGCACTGTGGTGACACCGTGCCGTACCGACTCGGGCAACCCGGGATTCAGCAGCACCTCGGCGTCGTAATGCGTGTGCACGTCGATGAAACCCGGAACGATCCACATCCCGGAGGCGTCGATGACCTCACGGCAGCCCGTCTCGTCCAGCGGTCCCGGCGAGACATCGGCCACCACGCCGTCGCGAATGCCCAAGGTGCAGGTCTGCGCTGGGCGGCCGGTGCCGTCAAACCACAAACCGTCACGGATGATCACGTCGTAGGTCATCGGCCCTCCACCGCCGCAGGGTGCCGCGAGCATAGCCAAGGTAGGCAATGCTGACACACGTGTGTTCACGCCACGCCGACGGGAAACGTTCCGACCCATCCACCGACCCGGAAGCGCCGGTCAGCGAGTCGGCGTCGGTTCCGGGATCTGGGCAGACGGCGCACCCGGGGCGGGCAGCAGGGTCCGGGGGGGCGGTGCCGCGGGAGCGTCGGGTGCCGGCGGGGCGGGCACGCTGACATCCGCCGGCACATCGCCGGTTCGCGCTGCTACCGCGGGGATCACGAACTGCGCTCCCTGTTGACCACATTCATCGGTCTGCACGGTGAGGGTCATCACCCCGCGCATCGGGCCGTGGCGTTGCGGTTGCAACGACAACACCTGCCGGGTGATTTCGCTGTCGGGTGTGCCACCGGCGCCGACGCAGGGGAACGGCACCGTGTCCGGCCGGGACTGCCAGGCTCCGTCACGAAAGTCCAGCACCAGCGGTTTATCTCCGCCCGAGGTGCTCGCCGTGCGATGGTCTTTGTCGTCAAGCATGATTCCGGTGGCCACGCATCCTGTCGCTGTGCAGACCGCACGAAAAGCCCACCAGGTGCTCACATCGGGTGGCTGCGGATCAGGAGTGTCGTTGAACGTCTGCTGTGAGCGGTTGACATCTAACCGGTACAAGCCATCGAGGAGCTGTTGGGGCGAAGGCTCGGCAGGGAGGCTGGACGTCGGCACCGCGCGCGGAGCCGAAAGGTGCATCGGCCCCGTCGGGCTCGCCGCCCGGCTCGACGGTGCGCGGGCCTCGCGCATCGCCCCGGCACCGACCGCAAGTACGCCGACCAGCACGACCAGCGCTGCGCCGACCGCCGCCCCGAGCAGCACCCAGGGCCATCTGCGCAGCCCCGGCCCCGCCCGCTGCCGGCCCGGCTCCGGTTCAGCGCCGCGACGCTGCGACTCCGCCGATGACGGGGCGGGGCCGCCCGGCTCCCCCCGCACCTCGGTCACCGCATCGTCGGGGTAGTCGAGGACCGGCAGGAATGCCTCCGGGCCGCGATCCGCGACCCAAACGCTGGTCCGGGCGCTGAGCGCGTCGGCGAACTCCCGGCATTGGGAGAATCGGTCAACGGGGTCTTTGGCCAGTGCGGTGGCCATGACGCCGTCAAGCGGCGCAAGGCCCGGGCGCCGGTCGCTGAGCTGTGGCGGCGCCACGTTCAGATGCTGGGTGATGACGGCGACCGGGTCGGTGCCCTGAAACGGCGGTGCGCCGGTGAACAGATGAAACGCGGTGGCGGCCAACCCGTATTGGTCGGCGCTGCCGTCAAGGTCCAAACCCCTCAATTGCTCGGGTGCGGCGTAAGCGACCGCTCCGGGCGGGGGAACCTGCGGGATTGAGCAGAAGTTATCAAGACGGCGTGCTATTCCGAAGTCGGTCAAGACAATCCGTGGTTCACCCGCGCTGGGATCGGTCAGCAAGATATTGGCGGGTTTGACGGATCGGTGCAGGAGTCCGCGGTAGTGGGCGTAATCGAGTGCGTTGGCGACAGCTGCCACGATCGTCAGTACCTCGCCCGCAGGCATGCCGGATGGAAACCGTTCTCGCACAAGCTGCTCAGCGTTGGTGCCGTCGACGTAATCCATCGAGAACCACAGCTGGCCGTGAAACTCGCCGTGGTCGTACACCGGCACGATGTGCGGGTGGTACAGCGTGGCCGAAATTTCGGTGTCGCGCATGAACCGCTGACGAAATTCGCTGTCGGCAGTCAGCGCCGGGTGGAGGACCTTCAAGGCGACACTACGCGGCGGCCCCGGACTCTGAGCAAGGTAAACCTCACCCATGTCGCCGGAGCCCAGCTGTCGCGTAATGGTGTATCCAGCAAACGTCGCCCCGCTGGCCAACGGCACCCACCGATCCTAACCGCCGCCGCTGCGGCGCGCAGATCAAAACGGCTGCCCGCGCAGCACCACCAGGTCGGGTCGGCTCAGTACCCCGGGTCCCCGCCTGGGATCCTCGGTGTAGCACACCAAGTCGGCGGCCGCGCCGTGGTCTAAACCCGGTCGCCCCAACCAGCGGCGGGCGTCCCAGCATGCCGCACCAAGGGCTTCGGTAGGGCTCATACCGATCCCCTTGAGCGCCTCCACCTCGTCGGCGATCCGCCCGTGCGCAACCATGGTGCCGGCGTCGGTGCCGGCGTACACCCGCACCCCCGCATCCCACGCCGCGGCCATGCGTCGGTGGCACTGGGCGTACAAGTCGCGCATGTGAGCCGCATAGGTGGGGAAACGGGTTGCCGAGTCGGCGATGCCCGGGAAGTTTTCGATGTTGATCAGGGTGGGAACTAACGCGGTGTCATGCTCGAGCATCAACGCAATGGTGTCCTCGGTGAGGCCGGTGCCGTGCTCGATACAGTCAATGCCGGCGCTGATCAGGCCGGGCAGCGCGTCTTCACCGAAAACATGCGCCGTGACGCGAGCGCCGTGGGCGTGTGCGGCGTCGATTGCCGCCTTGAGGATGTCATCAGACCACAGGGGGGCGAGGTCGCCGATCTGCCGGTCGATCCAGTCGCCGACGAGTTTTACCCATCCGTCGCCCCGGAGCGCCTGCTCGGCCACCACCTGCGGGAGTTGCGCTTCGTCGTCGAGTTCAATCGCGAAATTGCGCGTGTACCGCCGAGGTCTTGCCAGGTGCCGGCCGGCCCGGATGATGCGCGGCAGGTCGGCGCGGCCGTCGAGGCTGCGGGTGTCAGTTGGTGAACCACAGTCACGCAGCAGCAGCGCCCCCACGTCGCGTTCGGTGGCGGCCTGGGCGGCCGCCTCGTCCAGCTCGATGGCGCCGTGCTCCCCTAGCCCCACATGACAGTGCGCGTCGACCAATCCGGGCAGGATCCAGCCGCCGTCAAAGATCGTCTGCGCGCCCGCAACCGGTTCCGCGCTGATCTGCCCCCCGACGATCCACAGCTCAACTTCGGCTTCCTCGGGCAGCGTTAAACCGCGCAGATGACAGTGCACGGTGCGGCTAGTTTTTGCCCGGGAACTTCAGCGTGGACAGATCGACATCGGCCAGCCCGGGCGGCAGCTCATCGAGGCCTTGGGGGAGATGCGACAGGTCGGGAAATCCGGCTGGGAGCGGGCCGCGTGTCTTCGGTGGTGTCGGCCCGCGCTTTTTGCCTTTCTTGCCTTTGCCGCCCTTGCGGGTCGAGCGTTTGCGGCTGATCCCGGGAAAGCCCAGGCCTCCCATCATCGACGACATCATCTTGCGAGCCTCGAAGAAGCGGTCGACCAGTTGATTGACCTCGGCCACGGTCACGCCCGAGCCGTTGGCGATCCGCAATCGCCGCGAGGCGTTGATGATCTTCGGGTCGGCCCGCTCCTGCGGGGTCATGCCGCGGATGATGGCTTGCAGCCGGTCGAGCTGCTTGTCGTCGATGGCGGCCAGCGCCTCTTTCATCTGGCCCGCCCCCGGCAACATCCCCAACAGGTTGCCGATCGGCCCCATCTTGCGGATGGCCACCATCTGCTCGAGAAAATCCTCCAGCGTGAGCTCACCCGAACCGATCTTGGCGGCCGCGGCCTCGGCCTGCTGGGCGTCGAAGACCTGCTCGGCCTGCTCGATCAGGCTCAGCACATCACCCATGCCCAGGATGCGGCTGGCCATCCGATCGGGGTGGAAGATGTCGAAGTCGTCGAGTTTTTCTCCGGTAGAAGCGAAAAGAATTGGGACACCAGTTACTTCGCGCACCGACAGCGCCGCGCCGCCGCGGGCGTCGCCGTCGAGCTTGGTCAGCGCCACCCCGGTGAAGCCGACACCTTCGCGGAACGCCTCAGCGGTGGCGACGGCGTCCTGCCCGATCATCGCGTCCAGCACAAACAGCACTTCATCAGGGTCGAGGGCATCCCGGATGGCGGCGGCCTGGGCCATCATCTCCTCGTCGACGCCCAGCCGCCCAGCGGTGTCGACGATGAGAACGTCGAACAGTTTGGCCCTGGCCTCTGCGAGCCCCGCCGAGGCGACGGCCACCGGATCACCGGGACCAGCCTCGGCGGAGGCACCGGGATGCGGGGCGAACACCGGCACACCTGCCCGCTCGCCGACGATCTTCAACTGGTCCACCGCTGCGGGCCGCTGCAGGTCGGCGGCGACCAGCAGCGGCGTATGCCCTTGCCCGCGAAGCCACTTGGCAAGTTTGCCGGCCAACGTGGTTTTCCCTGATCCTTGCAGGCCGGCCAGCATCACCACGGTCGGCGGTGTCTTGGCAAACGCCAACTGGCGGGTCTGGCCGCCGAGGATGGTGACGAGTTCGTCGTTGACGATCTTGACGATCTGTTGCGCCGGATTGAGCGCGCGGGACACCTCGGCGCCCTTGGCGCGGTCTTTGACCCGTCCGATGAACGTCCGCACCACCGGAAGCGAAACGTCAGCCTCCAGCAATGCCAGCCGGATCTCGCGGGCGGTGGCGTCGATATCGGCATCCGTCAACCGACCCTTGCCGCGCAGCCCCTGCAGGGCTGCGGTCAACCGGTCAGACAGCGATTCAAACACGTCGCCAGCCTAGCGGGGCCGCGGTGTGCACCGGACACGCGATGCGGCGTAGCGAAGCTAACCGGCAGGCCGGCCGGCGCTCAACACCGCCAGCAGCTCCCGCTCCACCGCTGCCCGCCGGCCGGTGCCGGGTTCACCAGTGGTTTCGCCGGCAGCGGAGCCGCCCGGCATCACCACGCAGAACACGTCGTCGACCGTCGACCCGACCGTGGTGGCTCTCGCCCAGACGATATCCGCGCCGACGCTTTCCAGCACCCCGGTGAGCAGCGCAAGTAGGCCGGTCTTGTCCGGGGCGCGGATTTCAAGGATGAACTGACCGGGCGCGGTGCCGCGGTACCAGAGAATCCGCGGCGGCGCGCCGAAGTCGGTGACCGGCACCCCGGTAACCAGCTCACCGGGCGGCTGAGATGCCGGGGCGCCGGCCTCGGCATGTCGCTGTCGGAGCATGCCCAGCACATCGAGGTTACCGTCGAGCGCACTGACGAACTGTTGACGCAGAAGTTCGGCCGCGGGCGGAGGACCGAAATGCGGTGACACCAGAAACTCGTTGATCGCGGCGCCCCGGTGGACGTTCACGGTGGCCGAGTGCACCCGCAGTGAATTCACAGCCAGCACACCGGCTTCCTTCGACAGCAATCCCCGCCTGTCAGGGGCAATCATGATGACCCGGTAGATACGCGGACTGTTACCCTGCCTGATCTCGACGTGCACCGCGTGGTCACTGGCGAGCGAGAGATAGTCGGGGTCAATCGGGTCAGGGCGCGGCAGCGGCTCCCCGGCCATCACCATCCGGCAACGGCGCACCAGATCACCGACCAGCGATGCTTTCCAGTCGCCCCACACCCCAGGGCCAGTGGCCAGTGCATCGGCCTCGGTCATCGCGTGCAGCACGTCGAGCAGCACCGGATCCCCACCGACGGCCTTTGTGACGGTCGCAATGGTCTGCGGGTCGTTCAGGTCGCGCCGAGTGGCCGTTTCGATGAGCAGCAAATGATGGCGGACAAGTTGCGACAGCATCTCGATGTCCGTGGGCCACATGCCGAGGCGAGTCCCGATCTGAGTGGCCAACTCGGCACCGATCACACAATGATCAGCGCCCCGGCCCTTGCCGATGTCATGCAGCAGCGCACCGAGCACCAGCAAATCAGGTCGCGCCACCCGCGTCATCAAAGAGCTTGCACGAACCGCGGTCTCGACCAGATGACGATCAACAGTCCAGGTGTGGACGACATCGCGGGGCGGTAAATCGCGAACCGCCCCCCATTCCGGGAAGAGCCGGCCCCACAAGCCCACACGGTCAAGGGACTCGATCGTCGCCACCGCGCTCGGACCGGCGCTCAGCAAAACCAGCAAGTCGTCAAAAGCATCCTTGGGCCACGGAGCGCGCAATTCGGGTGCGGTATCGGCCAGCAGGTTCAGCGTCGGGCCTGCGATGGGCACTCCCGCGACGGCCGATGCAGCGGCTACTCGCAGCAGCAGAGCGGGATCGCGCGTGGGCTGAGCGCCGCGGGCCAGCACCACTTCCCCCGCGCATTCAACGACGCCGTCGTCCAGCGGTCGACGTCGCCGCGGAAGCAACGCCGACATGCCGCGCCGCGGCAGCGAATTGGCGGCGGTCCGCAGCCCGGTGTCGACGTGATAGCTGATGGTCCTCGCGGCGTCAGACAGCACCCGCGCCAGCTCGAACCTGTCGCCGAGCCGCAGAGCGGCACTGATCTCGTCTGCGAATTGCGCAGACAACACGTCACGTCCACGACCGGAAACACGGCGCAATTCGGTGCGCACCTCAAGCAGTGCCTGATAGGCGCTGTCTACCGAACCAGCCGGGACGCCCGGGTTGCGGCCCGACTGGCGATCAGCCAGTTGAGCGAGAGCCAGCCCCTCGAGCAACTGGACGTCACGCATACCGCCGCGCCCAAGTTTCAGGTCAGGTTCAGCACGGTGCGCTATGTCGCCGCTGCGGCGCCAACGGGCATGCGTAGCCGCCACGAGTTCGCCGAATCGGGAACGGATTCCGCTTCTCCACTGCCGCCTGACTCCATCGATCAGGAGCGCAGACAGCCGCGCGTCGCCGACGATGTGGCGTGCCTCCAGCATGGCCAGACCCGACGAGATGTCCGCAGCAGCGACCTGCAGTGCCTCGCCGACGGTGCGCACACAGTGGTCGAGGCGAATGTTGGCATCCCATAGCGGATACCAGAGCAGATTTGCGACCCGGCCGACGACGTCGGCGGGCATCTCGTCGTGTAACAGCATGAGGTCCAGGTCCGAGTGCGGCAGCAGCTCCCGGCGGCCCAGCGAGCCGGTTGCGACGATCGCGAAACCGCTGTTAGCCGTGATCCCGATCTCAGCCGCTTTTGTCGTCAACCACAGCTCATGCAGATCCTGCCATATCTTTCGCAGCGCGGTTGAATCCAGTTGGTGTGGGCCGAGCAGAAGAAGCTGGCTGCGAGCCGCGACCAAATCTGTTGCCGATCGGTACTTCTCATCGGCCGGACCCTCCCACCGAGGGTCTCGGACAAGGCCTGGCGGTGGTGTCCTCATGCTATGCAGACCGGATCAGGGCCTAGCGGTGTCATAAGGCGTCGGATCCGCGCTCGCCGGTGCGCACCCGCACAACGGTTTCCACCGAGCTGACCCACACTTTGCCGTCGCCGATCTTCCCAGTGCGCGCAGCGCGGACGATGCCTTCGACGACCTTGTCGGCAATGGGATCCTCGACGAGGACTTCGATGCGGACCTTCGGAACGAAGTCGACCGAATACTCAGCGCCCCGGTAGACTTCCGTGTGACCCCTCTGGCGCCCATAACCCTGGACTTCGCTGACTGTCATCCCCAAGACTCCCGCCTCCTCGAGGCTGGTCTTGATGTCGTCCAGCGTGAACGGCTTCACGATCGCGGTGATCAGCTTCATTTCTTCTCTCCTCCAAGCTGTGACGAGCAACAGCCGAACCGCTAACGACCGCGAAGTCGTAGGCGTTCTCAGCATGCTGAGCCTCATCGATGCCGAAGACTTCGTCCTCGCCGCGTAGACGCAGCCCGATAGCGAATTTGATGATCAGAGCCAAGATAGCGGTGATGACCGCCGAATATGCGAGAACGCTGAAGGCGCCGATCGTTTGCCGTCCCAATTGGGCGAAGCCGCCGCCGTACAACAACCCGGGGGAGACACCGGCGACGCCGGCGATGGCGGTGGTCTGCGGGGCGGCGAGCAGGCCCACCAGGAGGGTGCCCGCCAGGCCGCCGAACAGGTGCACTCCTACCACGTCGAGCGAATCATCAAATCCCAAGCGGTATTTCAGGCCTACCGCCACCGCGCACACCACACCGGCGGCCACACCGATCACCAATGCGCCCACGACGTTGACCGAGGAGCACGAGGGTGTGATGGCGACCAGTCCGGCAACGATGCCAGACGCTGCTCCCAGCGACGTCGCGTGTCCGTCACGGACGCGTTCGGTGAGCAGCCAGCCGAGCATGGCGGCGGCTGTCGCCACGGTGGTGGTCATAAATGTCGACCCGGCAGCGCCGTTGGCACTGGTGGCCGACCCGGCGTTAAAGCCGTACCAGCCGAACCACAGCAGCCCCGCCCCCAGCATAACGAAAGGCAAATTGTGCGGCCGCATCGGCGTCTTGGGCCAGCCTTGCCGCCTGCCGAGAATAATCGCCAGAATCAGACCGGCCGTCCCAGCGTTGATGTGGACCGCGGTACCGCCGGCGAAATCGATTGCATGCAGCTTGTTGATGATCCATCCGCCGTGCGCTGCGGCAAACTTGTCGGCCGCAAACACCCAGTGGGCGATCGGGAAGTAGACGAACGTCGCCCACAGACCGGCGAAGAGCACCCAGCTGCTGAACTTCATCCGGTCTGCCACCGCACCGGAGATCAGCGCAACGGTGATAATCGCGAACATCAGCTGGAATGCAACGTAGACGACGTGAGGTACTGTGCCCGCCAGCGGGATTCGTACCGCTTCGGTGTGGGTGCTTGGATCCGCAGCGACGGCGTTGATCCCGATGAGACCCTTCAACCCCCAGTATTGAGTTGGCTTGCCGGCGATGTTGCCGACATCGTCGCCGAACGCCAGCGAGTAGCCGTAGAGCACCCACAGCACCGTCACGACGCCCATTGCGCTGATACTCATCATCATCATGTTCAGCACGCTCTTGGCGCGGACCATCCCGCCGTAGAAGAAGGCCAGACCGGGGGTCATCAGCAGCACAAGCGCAGCGCTCGCCAACATCCAGGCGGTGTCGCCGGTATTGGGCACACCCAGGGTCGGGAACTGGTCCACTCGACATCACCTCCGGTCGGCGCTTCCCAGCCGCCAAATATGACCAATGACCTTGCCAGACAATGCGCGAAAGTTGTTGCACCATTAGTGCCTTAACGTTTCGGCAACGTTACGTGATGCTCACCGTGAGGCGATCAGCCCAGCAGCGCGTCGACGAACGCGGCCGGCTCGAACGGTGCGAGGTCGTCAGGGCCCTCACCGAGTCCCACTAATTTCACCGGGACCCCGAGCTCCTGTTGGACGCGAAAAACAATGCCTCCCTTTGCTGTTCCGTCCAGCTTTGTGAGAACCGCGCCGGTGATGTCGACGACGTCGGCGAACACCCGGGCCTGTGCCAGCCCGTTTTGGCCGATGGTGGCGTCGAGCACCAACAGCACCTCATCGACGGCGGCACGCCGGGTCACCACACGTTTGACTTTGCCCAGTTCGTCCATCAGCCCGGTTTTGGTGTGGAGCCGCCCGGCGGTGTCGATGACGACGACGTCCGCGCCCGTGGCGATGCCCTTGTCGACCGCGTCGAACGCCACCGAGGCCGGGTCCGCGCCCTCGGCGCCGCGCACCACCTCGGCACCCACCCGGGTCGCCCAGGACTGCAATTGGTCGGCCGCTGCAGCGCGAAACGTGTCGGCGGCACCGAGTACCACACGGCGACCGTCGGCCACCAGCACGCGCGCCAGCTTGCCCACGGTGGTGGTTTTGCCCGTTCCGTTGACGCCGACGACCAACAGCACCGACGGGCGATCAGGGTGTGGCAGCGCGTGCAGGGCGCGGTCCAAATCGGGCCGCAGCTCGGCGGTCAAGACCTCGCGCAGCACCGCGCGGGCGTCGGCTTCGGTCCGTACCGCGCCTCCGGCGAGCCGGCTCCGCAGCCGCGAGATCACCGACGCTGTGGCCGCCGGACCCAGATCAGCGGCCAACAGGGTGTCCTCAACCTCCTGCCAGGAGTCCTCGTCGAGGTCACCGCCGCCGAGCAGCCCCAGCATGCTGCGCCCCAACGCGGTCTGTGATTTGGCGAGCCGCCCGCGCAGCCGTCGCAGCCGGCCTTCGGGTGGCGCGATGGTGCTGCGGTCTGGTGCGACCGGTTCGACCGGCGCCGGTGCGCGGGGTTGGGTGCGCGTCGGCGTGGCGGTATCAGTCGGCGGGTCATCCTCGTCGGCGGGGGGCGTGACCGTAGCATGCGGCCCGGCGGCACCGTCGCCGCCGAGCCCGGTGGTGTCACTTCGCTCAGCCGGCTCGACCGGGGGTGCCGCCGTGCCCAAAGTGATACCTGAGGACGCGATGTATCTGGCGGGGCGCTCGCGTGTGCCGGTCCGCTGGGCAGCCGACAGGCTGATCCGCCGCCGCCGGTAAAGCAGCAGACCCACGGCCAGTGCGGTCATGACGGCCAGGATGGCGACGACAGCGAGGGCGATCCACAGACCTTCCGGCACGCCAACATTGTTCCAGGCACAGCACACCGCGCCGTGCGCCCCCGGGTCAGCCAGCTGCGGCACGACGCCCCGCTCGAGGCCGCAGCATCACGGCGTTAACCGGCGGCGCTGACCAGCTGGCCCACCTGCTCACCACGCAGGCGCTGCGAGATCACCGTCGTGATGCCGTCGTCACGCATGGTCACCCCATACAGGGTGTCGGCAACCTCCATCGTCGGCTTCTGATGGGTGATGATGATGATCTGCGACTGGGCGCGCAGCTGTTGGAGCAGGCCGAGTAGCCGATGCAGGTTGACGTCGTCCAGCGCCGCTTCCACCTCGTCCATCACGTAGAACGGCGAGGGGCGGGCCCGGAAGATCGCCACCAGCATCGCCACTGCTGTGAGCGCCTTCTCACCACCCGAGAGCAGCGACAGCCGTTTGATCTTCTTGCCGGGTGGCCGGGCCTCGACCTCGATGCCGGTGGTGAGCATGTCGTCGGGATCGGTCAGCCGCAGCCGGCCCTCCCCGCCGGGAAACAGCGCGGCGAATACCTCGCGGAACTCGCGTTCCACGTCGGCGAACGCCTCGGAAAACACCTGCAGGATCCGAGCGTCCACGTCGGCGACGACGTTCAACAGATCTTTGCGGGCGGCCTTGACGTCCTCGAGCTGGGTGGCCAGGAAGTTGTAGCGCTCCTCCAGCGCGGCGAACTCCTCCAGCGCCAGTGGATTGACCCTGCCCAGTTCGGCCAGCTCACGCTCGGCCCGTTTGGCCCGCCGTTCCTGGGTGGTCCGGTCAAAAGGCATCGGCGCTGGTGGCCTCACCTGCTCGCCGCGCTCGCGCGCCTGCTCATATTCGGCGATTTCGAGTTCGGTCGGCGGCAGCGGAACCTGGGGGCCGTATTCGGCAATGAGGTCCGACGGGGACATCCCAAACTGCTCGAGGACCATCTGTTCGAGTTGCTCGATACGCAGCGCTGCCTGTGCTTTGGCCACCTCGTCGCGGTGCAGTGACTCGGTCAGAGCCCCGATCCGGGCGTTCAGCCTGCTGACTTCGTCACGGACCGCCGCCATCGCTGTTGACCGCTGGTGCCGTTCTGCGGCCAGCGCATCGCGCTTGGCCGACGCCGCCGCGACGATGTGCTCTAGCCGCTGCGCGAGCCGGCCTCCGCACTCGGCCACCGCGGCAGCAACCGAGGCCGCGTGCTCTCGCGCGGCACGAGCCTGCTGAGCGCGCAGCCGTGCTTCACGCTCGGCCGAGGCTGCCCGGCGCAGCGAATCCGCGCGCCCGCGAACGGCGTTGGCGCGTTCTTCGGCGGTGCGCAGCGCCAGCCGGGCTTCCACCTCGGCGACCCGGGCAGCCTCGGCCGCCGCGATGATCTCCTGCCGGTCGATCGGCTCGACCGCGACGTGTTGCGTGTGTTCGGCGGTGCGCAGCCGGGTCTCAAGCTCACCGAGCTCCTCGAGGGTCTGGGCCCGTCCGGCCTCCAGTTCCTCACGCTGCCGCAGCAACCTGCGCCACTCCTCCGCGGCGACGCGAGCCTCTTGACCCAGTCGTCCCAGCTGCTCATAGATCGCTGAAATGGCGGCGTCGGACTCGTTGAGCGCCGCCAGGGCCTGCTCAGCGGCGTCTTGACGCGCGGCCCGCTCGGTGAGCGCCCCCGACAGCGCCGCACTCAGTTGAGCTGCCCGCGCCTCGGCGGCGGCCAGCTCGGCACGGGCCTTTTCGACCTCGCTCGTCAGCTCCAATGTGGAGGGCTTACGGTCGGAGCCGCCGCTCACCCATCCGGCACCTACCAGGTCGCCCTCCACGGTGACAGCGCGCAGCTGCGGTTGGGCGGCGACAAGGTCCAATGCTTCAGCGAGGTCGCCCACGACCACGACGCCGGAGAGCATCGCGGTCATTGCGCCGCGCAACCGCGCCGGCGTCTCGATCAGGTCCAGCGCCCATCGGGCTCCCTGGGGCAGTGGGTATGTCGCAGGCGCGGGGTCGTCGGCGGCCGGCCAGTCACCCAGCACGATGGCGGCGCGTCCCCCGTCAGCTTCCTTGAGCGCGGTGACGGCGGAGCGGGCCGCACCCAGACTCTCCGCGGCCAGTGCGTCGGCCGCCGCTCCCAATACCGCGGCCAGCGCCGTCTCATACCCCGGGTGCACCTTGACCAGGTTTGCAATCGATCCGAAAAGCCCTGCACCGCTATGGTTTTCCGTGAGCCAGGCGGCGCCGTCCCTGCGCTCGAGCCCCACCGACAGCGCGTCGATGCGGGCTCTCAGCGAAGCCACCTGACGTTCGGCGCCCCGCTCGGCGGACTGCAGCTCGGCCACCCGTTCGTCGGCGAGCCGCAGTGCCGCCACCGTGCGTTCGTGCTGCTCGTCGAGTCCGACTTCGCTCTGATCGAGCTCACCAACCCGGCCTTGCACGATTTCGAACTCGGCCTGGGCCTGCTGTGCGCGGGCCGCGGCCTCCTCGATCTGCCCAGAGAGCCGACCGATGCTCTCATCGATCGATTCCACCCGCGCCCGCACGGTCTCCACCTGGCCGGCCAGCCGAGCCAGCCCCTCACGCCGATCAGCTTCCGCCCGCACCGCCGCCATGTGCGCCCGCTCAGCCTCGGCCGCGCGGTGCTCCCGCTCCGCCAGTTCCGCGCGGGCGGCCTCCAAGCGGGCTCTGGCGGCGGCGACTTCCGCCAACAGCTGCTTTTCCTGGGCCGCGACCTGCTGGGCCTCGGCGTCCAGCGCCTCCGGGTCGGGGCCGGCCGCCACGGCCGGTTCGACGTCGAGATGCTGCGCGCGCTCGCTGGCGATGCGGACGGTGGCGGTCACGCGTTCGGCCAGCGCGGAGAGCCGAAACCAGGTCTGCTGCACGGCCTCGGTCTGTTCGGAGAGACTATCCACCGCCGTCTCGTGCGCGGCCAGCTCCTGGGATGCCGCCGCTAACCGGGCCGCCGCCTCATCGTGCTCGCGGCGCAGCGCCGCTTCGGCGTCATGTGTCGCGTCCAGTTCGGCCCGCCGGGTGACCAGATCGTCAGCGGCCAGACGCAGCCGGGCATCGCGCAAGTCGGCCTGAATAGTCGCCGCGCGCCGGGCGACTTCGGCTTGGCGGCCCAGCGGTTTGAGCTGGCGGCGCAGTTCGGTGGTCAGGTCGGTGAGCCGGGCGAGGTTTGCTGACATCGCGTCGAGCTTGCGCAGCGCTTTTTCCTTGCGCTTGCGGTGCTTGAGCACTCCGGCCGCTTCTTCGATGAACGCGCGGCGGTCCTCGGGTCGTGACTGCAGGATTTCCTCGAGTTTGCCCTGCCCGACGATGACATGCATCTCCCGGCCGATCCCCGAGTCGCTGAGCAGCTCCTGGATGTCCATCAAACGACAGCCGGTGCCGTTGATTTCGTATTCACTGGCACCGTCACGGAACATCCGGCGGGTGATCGAAACCTCGGAGTACTCGATCGGCAGCGCGTTATCGGAATTGTCGATGGTCACGGTCACCTCGGCCCGGCCCAGCGGTGGGCGTGATGAGGTGCCGGCGAAGATGACGTCCTCCATCTTGCCGCCACGCAGCGTCTTGGCGCCCTGCTCGCCCATCACCCACGCCAGCGCGTCCACCACGTTGGATTTGCCTGAGCCGTTGGGGCCGACCACGGCGGTGATACCCGGCTCGAAGCGCAGAGTCGTCGGCGCGGCGAACGACTTGAAGCCCTTCAGCGTCAGACTCTTGAGATACACGACCCGCCAGACTACCGCCGCTGACGCGGCGACGATGCGCGACGCGCACCGCCGCGAACGATGCGCTGTCGGGGCCGGCGCCGGACTCGTCGACGCGCACGCTTAGCGTTCGCTGAATCCGCTGATGGGTTCCGGCGGGTGCGACCAGTCGGCGACGACAGTGGTGACGTGACCAGGTGTGGCAGAACTGTGCAACAGCGCCAGCAATTTTTCGCAGGCGGTACGGGGACCCTGCGCAACCACCAGCACACGGCCGTCAGGCCGGTTGGCGGCGTACCCGGTTAGGCCCAGCTCCAGTGCTTTCGAACGGGTCCACCAGCGAAAACCGACCCCCTGTACCCGCCCGTGCACCCACGCGGTCAGCCGCACCTCAGGCTCTGACATCGGATATCTCGAAAATAACCTGGGTGCCGGATTTGAGTGTGCGACCCACCGTGCATGCCTGGTCGACAGCGCGGTGAACGATGCTCAACACCTGCTGCGCCTCCTCGCCGTTCAACCCCGAGAGGTCGATTTCCAGTGTTTCCCGCAGCAGCGGATAGCGTTCCTGGGCCCGGTCAGGCGGGCCGGACACCGTGACGACCGCGCGGTAGTCCTCACCCAGACGCCGGGCCAGCGGCCGGTCGCTGGCCATCCCGCTGCAGGCAGCGAGCGCGATCTTGAGCAGTTCGCCGGGGGTGAACACCCCCTCGACATCCTCAGAGCCGACCAGTACTTGCGCGCCCCGCGAGCTATACCCCGTGTAGCGGCGCGGCCCCGTGCGTTCCACCCACAGTCGCGTCATGGTTTCTTTCTACCGACGGCGGCGCCGGGGGTATCCGGGGGTACCCGGTGGTACCCGCCGGCCGCGAGGGTGCAGAGAATGCCCGTGTCGGCGGCGTGTCGGTGTACCGACACGCACGCTCGCGCCAGAGCGGCACCGCACGTCACCGCCGCGGACGGGGCTGACAGCGTGGGCAGTAAAACGAGGAGCGGTTCATGAACTTCTCGCGGCGCATCACCGTGCCACACCGTCGGCAGTTTTGCCCTTCGCGCCGGTAAGCGTCCAGTGACCGGTCAAAGTAGCCGGACTGCCCGTTGACGTTGACATACAGCGCATCAAACGACGTGCCGCCGTGCACCAGGGCATCCCGCATCACGTCGGCGGCGGCCTGCAGCACCGTGAAAAGCTGGCGGCGAGGCAGTGTGGCAGCGATTCGCGCCCCGTGCACCTGTGCCCGCCATAGTGCTTCGTCAGCGTAGATATTGCCGATCCCGGAGACCACCGTCTGGTCGAGCAGCTGGCGTTTGATCTCGGAATGCTTGCGGCGCAACACATCGACCACCGCATCGGCATCGAACCGCGGGTCAAGCGGATCACGCGCCAGATGCGCGACGGGCACCGGCACCCTGGTAGCGTCCACGGTGACCAGGTCGGCGAGCATCCAGCCGCCGAATGTCCGCTGATCAGCGAAGCTCAGCGTGGTGCCGTCGTCGAACCAGGTGGAGATCCGGACATGGGTGCTGCGGGGCACGTCGCCCAGGAGCATCTGCCCGCTCATCCCCAGGTGGACCACCAAAGCGGTATCTTTCCCGTCCAGGGTCAGCCACAAATACTTGCCGCGCCGGTCGGTGCCGTTGATCCGCGCACCCACTAACCGCGCTGTCAGATCCGCGGGCCCGGGTTCGTGGCGGCGTACCGCCCGGGGATGGTGTATGCGC
Organism: Mycobacterium botniense; assembly: GCF_010723305.1. Classification (NCBI taxonomy): domain Bacteria; kingdom Bacillati; phylum Actinomycetota; class Actinomycetes; order Mycobacteriales; family Mycobacteriaceae; genus Mycobacterium; species Mycobacterium botniense. Next base: position 2,010,815 of record NZ_BLKW01000004.1, read on the forward strand.
ACCGCGGTGATCGTTTTGCCCACCACGTGAGCCTGCAAGCCGCGCCGCACCACCTCGACTTCAGGCAGTTCGGGCATCTAGATCACGTGCTGTCCAGCGCCTTCCAGCGCTTCCCAGGCCGCGGCCGCGGCCTTCTGCTCGGCTTCTTTTTTCGACCGGCCCATACCCGTCCCATACTCGGTGTCCATCACCACCACCACGGCGGTGAACTCCTTGTCGTGGTCGGGACCGCTCGATGTGACCACATAGGACGGGGCGCCCAGGCCGCGTGCCGCGGTGAGTTCCTGCAGGCTGGTCTTCCAGTCCAGTCCGGCGCCCAGTGTGGGAGCCGCGTCGAGCAGCGCACCGAATAACCGCAGGATCACCTCCCGGGCGGTATCGATACCGTGATGCAAATAGATCGCACCCAGCAGCGACTCCATCCCGTCGGCGAGAATGCTGGATTTGTCGGCTCCGCCGGTGTTGATCTCACCGCGCCCCAGCAGCATATGAGCGCCCAGACCTTCGTCGGTCAGGCCGCGCGCGACATCCGCCAAGGCCTGCGTGTTGACCACGCTGGCGCGCAGCTTCGCCAGATCGCCTTCGGACCGGTCAGGATGGCGGTGAAACAGTTCCTCGGTGATCGTGAGCCCCAGAACCGCGTCGCCGAGAAACTCCAGGCGCTCGTTGGTCGGCAGCCCGCCATGCTCATAGGCATAGCTGCGATGGGTCAACGCGAGGGTGAGCAAATCATCGGGCAGGTCGACCCCGAGCGCGTCGAGCAGGTTCCTCCTCACCGCTGCGCCGCATCGTCGGCGGACCCCAGCATCCCGGCCAGCTTGGCCCAGCGCGGGTCGATCCGGTCGTGGTGATGCCCGGGCTCCGCAGTTGCCAACGGCACGCCGCAGTCCGGGCACAGCCCGGGGCAGTCGGTGCGGCACAGCGGTGAGAAGGGCAGCTCCAGGCCGACCGCGTCGATGATGCACTGCTCGAGATCGATAGTCTCATCGACCACCCGGCCGACTTCGTCCTCGTCGGTCGTCGCCTCGGTGGTGCTGTCCGGGTAGGCGAACAGTTCGGTCAGCGTCACCTCAACGCGGCCGCTGACCGCCGCCAGGCAACGGGCACACTCACCGACGGTGGGCGCGGCCACGGTGCCCGTCACCAACACGCCTTCGGACACCGACTCCACCAGCAGATCGAGATCCAGCATGGCGCCTCGTTCGATCCCGATCAGCTCCAGTCCGATCCGCGACGGGCTGCTCACACTGCGACGTACCGGAAACGCCGCCCCCGGACGGCGCGCCAGCCGGGCAATGTTGACGCTCAGCGCAGACACCGCATGGCGCTGGGCTGACGAACTGTACTGCCTCGCCATACCGCAATCCTACGGCGGGCGGTCTCGAGCAGCGGTGCGTCTAGGGCTGGTTCACCGCGTGGCGTAGTCGTGGGTGCCGGCCGCCGTGCGAAGTTGATGGCGGCCACGGCCGACTGAGCGCAGCGTAGTGTTCAGAAACTCCTCGAACTCGGCAAGCTTGGAATCAACGTAGATATCGCATTCGCCTCGCAGCCGGTCAGCCTCGGCATGCGCTGCGTCGATAAGCCGGGTGGCCTCCGCGTTGGCCGCTTGGACCACCTCGGTCTGCGACACCAGCCGCTGCTGTTCCTTGATGCCCTCCTGCACAGCCTTTTCATACGAGATGTTGCCGCTTTCGACCAGCCGATCACACTCGGCCTTCGCCCGGTTGGTCGTGGCTTCGTACTCGCGTTTAGCTGCCGCGGCGAGGCGCACCGCTTCCTCGCGGGCCTCGGCGACCATCCGCTCGCTGTGCTGGCGGGCTTCCGCCACCATCCGGTCGGCCTGGGCCTTGGCGTCGGACAGGATCCGGTCAGCCTCCGAGCGAGCATGGTTCAGCATGGACTCCGACTCGGTAGTCGCCGACGACACCATGGAGTCCGCATGCGCCTTGGCCTCCTGCAGCAGCGAATCGCGCGCGTCGAGCACGTCCTGGGCATCGTCCAGTTCGCCGGGGATCGCGTCCTTGATGTCATCGATCAGCTCCAGAACGTCGCCGCGAGGCACCACACACCCTGCTGTCATCGGCACACCGCGGGCCTCTTCGACGATGGCGCTCAATTCGTCGAGCGCTTCAAAAACTCGGTACACGGCAATACCCTCCCGGCATCGTTGTTGTGACCAGTGTGCCTGCTGTTATCCCTGTGACAGCGCTGCGCGCCCGGTGTGTCGGACATTGCCTCAACCACAAGCGCCCGGCCATAGCGCACCGCCTGCCATTATGTCGGCTTGTCCGGTTTGGCGGCACCGGCCGAAGGACCACAGCAGAGCGGGCTCGACACCGAGCGCCGACGATACGGTAGCCACATGGAGAAAGCTGTGCTGAGAGCACTCGGGCACGCCCTTGCGCTGGCCGCCTCGATGACATGGGAGATCCTGTGGGCATTGGTCCTGGGTTTCGCCCTGTCGGCGCTCATCCAAGCGGTGGTGCGGCGTTCGACGATCGCGGGGCTGCTGGGCGACGACAGGCCGCGCACCCTGGCCATCGCCGCCGGCCTGGGCGCGGCCTCGTCGTCATGTTCTTATGCCGCGGTGGCGCTGGCCCGATCGCTGTTTCGGAAAGGCGCGAGCTTTACCGCCGCCATGGCATTCGAAATCGGTTCGACCAATCTGGTGGTGGAGTTGGGCATCATCCTTGCCTTGCTGATGGGCTGGCAGTTCACCGCAGCCGAGTTTGTCGGCGGCCCGCTGATGATCGTGGTGCTGGCCTTGCTGTTTCGGCTGTTCGTGCGTTCTCGCCTTGTCGAAGCTGCCCGTCAGCAAGCTGAGCGCGGGGTGGCCGGTTCGATGGAAGGCCATGCCGCCATGGACATGTCGGTCACCGGTGAGGGCTCGTTTTGGCGACGGGTGTTTTCGGCACAGGGCTTTACGTCGATCTCACACGTGTTCGTCATGGAATGGGCGGCGGTTTTGCGCGACCTTGTCCTGGGGTTGGTGATCGCGGGTGCCATCGCAGCCTGGGTGCCCGAAACATTCTGGCAGCACTTCTTTTTCACCGGGCACCCCGGTCTGTCCGCGCTCTGGGGGCCGATCGTGGGGCCGGTGGTCGCGATCGCGTCGTTCGTCTGCTCGATCGGCAATGTGCCACTCGCTGCAGTGCTGTGGAGCGGCGGAATCAGCTTCGGCGGCGTCGTCGCGTTCATCTTCGCCGACCTGCTGATCGTGCCCATCCTCAACATCTACCGCAAGTACTACGGCACGATGATGACACTGACGATAGTGGGCACTTTCTACGCCGCGATCATATCCGCTGGGTACTTAGTGGAATTACTCTTCGGCGCAGCACATCTCATCCCGGCTCACCGCAATAGCGCGGTGATGCACGCCGTGATCGCATGGAACTACACCACATGGCTCAATATCGTCTTTCTCGGTGTCGGGGCGCTGCTCGTCGCCCGGTTCATCACCACCGGCGGCATTCCGATGTTGCGCATGATGGGCGGTGCCCCGGACGCCGAGCACAACCACCACGGTCACTGTGGTTAGGTGCGTGCTGCACACACCCACCCAGAACCAACACCGACGACCACCCGGTACAGCTGCTGTGCATCAACCAAGACGCCCCGCCGCGGCGCTGGCCGGCCAAGCCGCTGTCGAAGAGGTCGGCGGATCAGCTGTGGCCCCGAAGCTTTTCGCGAAGTCGACGGTTCACCGGTTCCGGCAGCAGGTCTGACACGTCACCGCCAAACATCGCGACCTCCTTGGCCAGCGACGATGACACGAACGAATACCGTGGTGTGGTCGCAATGAAAAACGTGTCCACCCCGGCGATGTGTTTGTTCATCTGCGCCATCTGCAGCTCGTATTCGAAGTCGGTGCCGGTACGCAAACCCTTCACAATGGCAGACAACCCCCGTGACCTGACGAAGTCGACGACGAGTCCCGATCCGGCTTCCACCCGCAAATTGGGCAGGTGCGTTGTCGACTCGGTGATCATCGCGATCCGCTCATCGAGGTCGAACATGCTTTTTTTGGCGGGGTTGACCAGGATCGCGACCAGCACCTCGTCGAACTGCGCAGCGGCGCGCTCAAAGACGTCGATGTGGCCCAGGGTCACCGGGTCGAATGATCCCGGGCATACCGCGCCCGTCATCAGCGCCGCTCCTCCTTGCCGTGCCCCGCCTCGTGGCCGGTGGTCATGACCGATGACGGTAGCAGGGCGCGCTCAGCGCGACGCGCTCATCAGTTCGGCGAGCTCCAGGCGGGTGTCGCCGTATACCCGTGACGGCCAGGGTTGCCAGTCGGGCGGCCAGCTCAGCCGCGGGCTCCTGGTGGCACGCTCGATCGCCGCAACGGTGCCTGCGCGAGCCCAGCCGTGGGCGGTGAGCGCGGTGAGCATGGCCTCGATTTCGGCGGCACCGACGTCATACGGCGGGTCGGCCAGCACGAGATCCACGGGGGAGTCGGCGCCGGCCGCCAACACGGCGGCCACCGTGCCGCGCCGCAGCGTTGCACCGCTCAGGCCCACGGTGGCGATATTGCGCTCCAGCACGGCCGCGGTGCGCCGATCGGACTCCACAAACAGCGCCGACGCGGCCCCGCGCGACAGTGCCTCCAGCCCCAGCGCGCCGGAACCGGCGTAGAGGTCCACCACCGACAGCCCGGTCATGTCCAGCCGCGCCGCCAGCAGGTTAAACAAAGCCTCACGCACCCGATCAGTGGTGGGCCTGACTCGCCCCGGGGGAACCACGATGCGCCGGCCGCCCGCAGTGCCCGCGATGATCCGGCTCAGCGCGACACCGCCAGCGGCAGGCCGCGCCCCGCGCGGGCACCCGTCGACACCTCACAGATCACGCGCCGCTCCTGAGCGAACTAGAGCAATGTCGACCAGTAGTCCCGGAACCGGACCACGATCAACACGATCACCGCGGCGAACCACAGCGCGGTGATCGACCACCGCCACCGGTACAAGACCGAGGCCACCGCGCTGCGTTCGCAGGCCGGACGGAACGCGACCGATGCCGCCACCACCAGCAGCGGGATAGTGACCGCCCAGACCATCATGCAGTAGGGGCACAGCGCCCCGATCCGGTACAGGCTCTGGTAGATCAACCAGTGCACGAACACGGCACCGGCTGCCGTCGCCACCGCCAAACCGATCCAATACCATTGGGGCAAAGGAACTTTCGCTAGCGAAAGCACTCCGGAAACGATGACCACGGTGAAGGCTACGATGCCGATCAACGGGTTGGGAAAACCCAGCAACGACGCTTGGGGTGTACCCATCACCGAGCCACACCCCAACACGGGATTGAGATTGCACGACGGCACATACAGCGGGTCGAGCAGACTTTTGATTTTCTCAACCGTCAGCGTCATCGACGCGATCAGGCCGATGACACCGGCGATCAGCACCCACCACGCGCTGCCCAACGGCACCGGCGTACCGGCCGGTGCGGGATCATCCGATCGCGCGGTGGATTCCGTGGACACCGCGATGGTCACGACGCCGCAGAAGTCGCAGCCGAGTCCAGGCCCGGCACATCGCCGACGATCTCTTTGATCTTGGCGACCAGGGCGTCCGGTGTCGACGGTGTGTAGTCTTCACCGTTGATCCGGATCGTCGGGGTAGCGTGAATATGATGGGCGGCCGCTAAACCGTCAACCATCGGTATGTATTTCCCGCTGTCGATGCATTGCGGCACCTTCCCCGCTGCACCCGCTTCACGGGCGAGCTCGATCAGTCGCGCATTGTCCGGAAAGGTGGAGCCGGTTTCCGGAGGCTGAATCTGCTTGGTGAACAGCGCGGTATGGAACCGGCGGAACGCGTCGATGGACTCATCGGCGACGCAGTAGGCGGCCGCCGCGGCTCGCGACGAATAGTCGTCGTTTTGTGGGCGGCTCAGAAGGCCCAGCATGTAGTAGTCGGCTGCGATAGCGCCGGTGTCGATGAGTTTGGACACCGTTGGCCCGAAAATCCGCTCGAAATTACCGCAGGCCGGACACAAGAAATCTTCGTAGAACGACACCGTGGCTTTAGGCTCGCTGGTTCCCGGCTTGGTGATCAGCTTGCTCGACGTCACCCGCACCGCCTGGCCGTCAACGGGGTTTTTCTTGGCGTGCGATGTCACGATGTAGAGCACAAGGCCGACAGCGAAGATCACGACGACCGCAGTCATACCGAGCTGGATCAGCAGGTTGCGCCTGCGGTCGGCGGCGTTGAGGTCGTAGCGCGGTCGTTTGGGTTTGTCGGCCACAGGTTCGCTGGTCCTCGGTTGTCGGCGGCGGCGATAGCGCCTCTAGCGTAAGCGCCTCTAGCGTACCGGCGGGCTCGGCGGGTGTCTTATAGCCGGCTGAGGTGAGCGCGCAGCGCCGACACCAGCTCGCCAGTGGCGATGGCGCTGCCGCCCCCGAGCGGAAACAAGCTGGCAAAGCCGTGGGTCAGCGATCCCAGGCGGCGCAGATCCACGGTGTTTCCAGCAGCGTGCACAGCGGTCGCGTACTGCTCGCCTTCGTCGCGCAGCGGATCAAAACCCGCGATCGCGATCAGCGCGGGCGGCAGACCGGACAGGTTCTCGGCCAGCAGCGGCGACACCCGCGGATCGGTGGGCTCAACACCGCTACCCGCGAGATATTGGGTGCCGAACCAGTCGATGTCGTGTTTGGTCAGCAGAAAACCCTCGGCGAACAGGCTCAGCGACCGGGTCCGGGCGGTGAAGTCGGTGCGCGGATATAAAAGCCACTGCAGCACCGGGATGGGCCCGGCGTCGTCGCGCGCCAATTGCGCTACCACGGCGGCCAGGTTGCCGCCGGCACTGTCACCGCCGACCGCCACTCGCCCGGCCAGCGCACCAAGCTCGACGGCGTGCTCATGGGCCCACCGGAACGCCGCGTAGGCGTCGTCAACCGCAGCCGGGGCCGGGTGCTCGGGCGCCAGCCGGTAGTCAATCGACAGCACGTGGATACCGGCGTCACGGCAGATCAACCGGCATAGCGCGTCATGGGTGTCCAGGTCACCGATGGTCCAGCCGCCGCCGTGGTAGAAGACCAGCACCGGCGTCGGCTCCGCGCAGGCCGGACGGTAGTGCCGCGCCGGGATCGCACCGGCCGGCCCGGGCAGGGACATCTGGTTGACGGCGACGTGAATCTGCGGACCCGGGAACGCCAACACCAGCTCACGCATGCGCCGTCGGGAGGCGGTCGGATCCTCGTTGTGCACCAACCCGTCAATGCCGAGCATCCGCACGCTGGACAGCATCAACTGCAGCGTGGGATCCAGGGCGTTGCCGTCGATGTACACCGAGCGGCCACCCGACAGCAGCAGTGCGGCGCGGTTCGGGATCCGCGGAATGACCCGGACACCCGTGCTGGTTACCGCACTGCGCACGCGGCTGATCCAGCGCGGTGGCACCCGCAGCGCTCCCAGCTGACGGCCGGGCGCGCCTGGCAGACTTCGTAGCATGACTGCTCCCCTGGTCACGCTGAACGACGGTAATGCGATCCCGCAGGTTGGATTCGGCGTTTTCAAGATTTCGCCCGCCGACACCGAGCGCGCAGTCGCCACCGCGCTGCAGGTCGGCTACCGGCATATCGACACCGCCGCGGCCTACGGCAACGAACGCGAGACGGGCCGGGCGGTCGCCCGGTCCGGTATTCCGCGCGACCAGCTCTACCTGGTCACCAAGCTCTGGAACGCTGACCAGGGCTACGACAGCACATTGCAGGCCTTTGACGCCAGCATGCACCGGCTCGGGCTGGACTACCTGGACCTGTACCTGATCCACTGGCCGCTGCCGCAGCTGGGCAAGTTCGTCGACACCTTCACAGCGTTTGCGTACCTGCGTGACCAGGGCCGGATCCGTTCCATCGGGGTCAGCAATTTCGAACCCGAGCACCTCAAAGTGCTCATCGACGCCACCGGCATCGTCCCTGCCGTCAACCAGATCGAACTGCATCCGCGGTTGCCCCAGACGGAACTGCGGGAGCTGCACACCCGGCTCGGCATCGCCACCGAGGCGTGGGGACCGCTCGGACAAGGATCATTGGTCACCCACCCGACCATCACTGCCGTCGCCGAAGGCCGCGGCCGCACACCGGCCCAGGTACTGATCAGATGGCATCTTCAGCTCGGTAATATCATCATCCCCAAGTCGGCGAACCCCACGCGGATTGCGAGCAACTTCGACGTGTTCGATTTTCAGCTGAGCGCCACCGAAATGGCGTCGATCTCCTCGCTCGAGGACGGAACCCGGCTTGGCCCTAACCCACGACACTTCAATTTCACAGGCAGGTGAGATCACGTGACTGGCGAGTCGGGCGCCATGGTCCCCTCCGTCGCACTCAATGATGAGAACACGATGCCGGTGCTCGGTCTGGGCGTCGCAGAGTTGTCAGACAGCGAAACCGAGCGTGCGGTGTCGGCGGCGCTGGAAATCGGCTGCCGGCTGATCGACACCGCCGCGGTGTATGGCAACGAGGCCGCCGTGGGCCGCGCGATCGCGGCCTCGGGGATTCCCCGCGCCGAATTGTTCGTCACCACCAAGCTGGCCACAGCCGACCAGGGCTTCACCACCTCCCAGGATGCGTGCAAAGCCAGTTTGGAGCGGCTTGGCCTGGACTACGTCGACCTGTACCTGATGCATTGGCCCGCACCGCAGCTGGGCAAGTACGTGGACAGCTGGGGCGGGATGATCCAGTCCCGCGGGGAAGGCCATGCCCGCTCCATCGGGGTGTCCAATTTCACCGAAGAGCACCTGACGACCGTCATCGACCTGGCTTTCGTCGTGCCCGCGGTGAACCAGATCGAATTGCACCCCCTGCTCAACCAGGCCGACCTGCGCAAGGCCAATGCCCAGCACAATGTCGTCACCCAGGCCTACAGCCCGCTCGCACTGGGCAGGCTGCTGACGCACCCCACGGTGACATCCATCGCCGCCGAATATGCGCGCACACCCGCACAGGTGCTGCTGCGATGGAACCTGCAATTGGGCAATTCGGTCATCTTTCGCTCGGGCAAACCCGAACGTATCGCCAGCAACTTCGATGTGTTCGATTTCGAGTTGGCCGCCGAACATATGAACGCGCTCAACGGGCTCAACGACGGCACGCGGGTGCGCGAGGATCCGCTGACCTATACGGGGGTCTAGCCCCCGACCCGTGCCGGCCGGGTAGCGCCGGCGGCCGGAATCTAACCCGTCGGGCACGTCGCTGCCGCCTGCCGCAACACATCGGCTGACGGCTGGTCAACCGGCAGCTCATAACCGCGCAGCACCGCGATGTACTGCATCGAATACTGACACCAAAATGCTTTGTTGGGCGGCATCCACACTGCGGGCTGCGCGTCGCTTTTGTCCTCGTTGGCTTGCCCGGCGACCGCCAGCAGATTGGCCGGGTCGTTGGCGAAACGCAGCCGCCGCCGATACGGCCAGTCGTAGGCGCCCATGTCCCAGGCGTAGGCCAGCGGAACGATGTGGTCGATCTGCACCGAGGCACCGACCCGGGCGCCCCGCTGGAACACAACCGTGGCATTGGTGTAGGGGTCATGCAGGATACCGGTGGCGACGGCGTCGGGACAGCGCTTGGTTGACACATACGTCTTGTCGACGAGATCTCGGTTGAGAATGTCATCGCGCGTATCGCAACCGTTGTGCCCGCCGGGTGCGTCGTTATCATCGTCCCAGGCGTCGCCGAACGCCGCGCGGCGGTAGTCGTAACGACGGATCCGCTGCGGCACCACCGTAATTCCGGCGAGGACGTCGGAGCCGGGTTGCACGGTGGGGATGTCGGCCCGTGCACCGAACTGATCCGGTCGGTCGCCCGCTGATCCCCTCACCGCCTGGTAGGCGACTATCACAGCGACAGCTGCGATCAACGAAAGCCATAGTAACGCTTTGCGGTTCACAAACGCCGCTCCTTAAGGCCACTTCGGTCTGCGCCGCTGCCGGCAGTCACGACTTGTCCAGGTACTCGATACGGTCGTTGTCGGTGAATCGCGCTGCCAGCTGTGCCAATCCGGGATGGGCAGGTTCTGCTGCGTAAGCCCGGGTGCAAAAGTCCCGCGCAGCCTCGATGATCTCGCGGTGGTCTGCCAGCGACAGCAGCCTCAGGGTAAGCGCACGACCGGACTGGTTGCGGCCCAGCACATCTCCTTCGCGACGTTCCTTCAGGTCCAAGTCGGCGAGTGCGAACCCGTCCAGGGTGTCGGCGACGGCTTGCACCCGGCGGCCCGCTGCCGATCCCGGCGAGGCCCAGGTGGCGAGCAGACACAGGCTCGGATGTGTACCCCGGCCGATCCGGCCCCGCAGCTGATGTAACTGGCTGACTCCGAATCGGTCGGCGTCCATCACCACCATGACGGTCGCGTTCGGGACGTCCACACCGACCTCAATCACGGTGGTGCATACCAGCACATCAACCTTTCCGGACCGGAAGGCGGCCATCACGGCATCCTTCTCCTCCGCGGGCAGCCGCCCGTGCATGAGCCCGAGCCGCAGGCCCGCCAACTCGTTGCGAGCCAGCCGGACGTACAGGTCTTGCGCTGTCGCCGACGGCCGGGCACCCGGCTCCGGGGGCTCGTCGTTTTCGTCGATGCGCGGTGCCACCACGTAGGCCTGGCGCCCGGCAGCGACCTCCTCGACGATGCGCTGCCATGCCCGGTCGAGCCAGGCCGGCTTGTCCCTGACGAAGATCGCGGTGGTGCTGATCGGCTGGCGTCCTCGGGGAAGCTCCCGCAGCGTCGACGTTTCCAGATCACCGTAGACGGTAAGCGCAACGGTGCGCGGTATCGGCGTCGCGGTCATCACCAGCAGGTGAGGTGTTTTACCGGCAGGGGCCTTCGCGCGCAATTGATCTCGCTGCTCAACACCGAATCGGTGCTGCTCGTCGACCACGACCATCCCCAGCCGGTGAAACTCCACGGCATCCTGCAGCAGCGCATGGGTGCCGATGACGATACCGGCCTCGCCGCTTGCTATTTCGGCGCGGACCTGTTTCTTCTGCGCCGGCGACATCGAGCCCGTGAGCAACGCAACCCGGGTGGCACCCGCGGCGCCGCCGAGCTGACCGGCCATCCCCAGTGGTCCGAGGATATCGGTAATTGACCGAAAATGTTGTGTAGCAAGTACTTCTGTTGGAGCAAGGAGCGCACACTGATAGCCCGCGTCGACCATCTGGAGCATGGCGAGAACGGCGACTATCGTTTTACCCGAGCCGACTTCACCTTGCAGCAACCGGTTCATCGGGCGCGCCGCCGCGAGTTCGTCAGACAGTACCTTCAGTACGCGACGTTGCCCTGTTGTCAGTTCAAAAGGCAAGCACTGCAACAACTCTTGTGCAAGACCGTCCGGGCGCGGCGGTGCCGACAGGCCTGATTGCGCGAGTTCGCTGTGCCGACGCGCGATCAGCGCCCACTGCAGGCCGACGGCTTCGTCGAAGGTCAACCGCTCATAGGCGAGTCGTCGTTCTGTCTCACTCTCGGCGAGGTGGATGGCTCGCAGCGCTTGATCTTCGGAGATCAAACCGAACTCGGCGCGCAGCGCCTCCGGCAACGGATCGGGAACGGGGTCGAGGACCTCGAGTACCTGACGTACGCAGGCGAAGATGTCCCAGCTCTGTAGTTTGGTGCTTGCCGGATAAATAGGGTAGAAGCGACGCTGAAAGGCTTCCAGCAACACTTCCCCGCTCACGGCTTCCGAGGCGTCGGCGATCTTGCGCAGCGATCTGCTGCCCACATTGCGGCCCCGCGGAGAGTCCAAGACCAAAAAGGCGGGATGCGTCAGATGCATTCTGTCCCGCAAGAATTGGACTTCTCCCGACAGCATCACCCGGGTGCCTTCGGTGAGTTCTTCTTTGAGGTAATTCGCGTGGAAAAACGTCGCGGTCACCCTGCTGCGCCCGGAGCCCACCGTGATGACCAGGTACTCGTCTTTACGTCGTTTCGTCGCGGGGGCTTGCGTCCTCCTTTTCATCGGGCGCGCCACGGCGTGGGTGATCGTGTCGACGAGCGTGATGTGCTCACCGGCCGGTGGCCGCTCGTCGCCGGCTCCGCGCATTGTGGCGCCCTCGACGTAGCTGCGCGGATAGTGGCGCAGCAGGTCGTCGACGGTGCGGATGCCGAACACCTCATCGAGGGAGTCGGCGGCTTTGGCCCCGATGACGTAATCGAGCCGGTCACTCAGCGTCACCACGGTTATTCCACCCCGATCAACAACACATCGCCGCGGTGCCCGGTGCGATAGGCCACCAGCTCGCTGCCCGGATGATGGTCATGGACATGTTTTTCGCAGATCGTGCCCACAGTGGTATCGGCGCCGGCCCCCATCAGGACGGTCACCAACTCGCCACCGGAAGCCAGCAGCAGATCGATCAGGCCCGTCGCCGCCGAGGCGATATCAGGGGCCACGATCAGCACCTCGTCGCCGGCGATTCCCAGACCGTCACCGGGTTGGCAGGTACCGGCCCAGGTGAGAGCCCTTTCCGTCGCGATCCGCACCGATGCGTGCCGGGTGGCGCCGACGGCCTGCGCCATGGTGTAGCCGTCGTCGACGGCCTGACGATCCGGTTCGTGCACGGCGAGCGCGGCCAGGCCCTGCACCATCGATCCGGTCGGCAGCGGTACCACGTCGATACCCCAGCCGATGGCGGCGGTGCACCCGGCGACCAGTTCCTCGGCGGCCACATAGCCGTTGGGCAACACCATCACCTGCGCTGCACCGGTGTCGACCACCGCACGGAGCAACTGCTGTGCACTGACCCCGGCGGCGGTGTGAAGATCGGGCCGCAGCACACAGGCGCCCTCAGCGGCGAATAACTCGGCCGCTCCGTCACCGTCGACGACGGCCAGCACCGCGCGTTCTCGAGTCCAACTACCCGGCGGGAGCCTGGTGGGGCCGACGGTCAGCGCCGAGATCTGGATGCGGCGCGGCCTGCCGAACGCAAGCCCGGCTTCCACGGCGGCACCCGCATCATCGGTATGAACATGCACTGAGTGACTATCGCCGGCATCGGATGCCGAGGCCGCGATCGCCACCGATTCTCCCAGCTGGGCGAGCCGCTGACGCAGCGCGTCCGCTGCAGCGCCGTCGCAACCATCCAGCAAGTACATCACTTCGAATTGCCGGGCCGGCTGGTCGGCCTCCGCATCTGCCGCTGCGGGGCGCGATACGGGCTCGTATACCGAGCGGGTGGGCGCCTGGCCGGTAATCGTGGCGGTCAGCGCGTCGAGCAGCACCACCAGGCCCCGGCCTCCGGCGTCCACCACACCGGCATCAGCCAGCACGTCGAGCTGCTCGGGGGTTTTCTCCAGCGCGATGACCGCTGCGTCAGCGGCCGCAGTTATGGCCCGGCCCAACCCTTCTGCGGCGTTGGCGCATTCTTCGACGGCGTCGGCAGCGGCTCGCAGCACCGACACGACGGTCCCGGGTATCTCCTGGCCTCCCATCGACGCGATGACCAGCTCGACACCGCGGCGCAGCGCGGCGCCGAGGACGTGCACGTCGAGATCGCCCAGCTCACCGCCGGCCGCGTCGGCAGCACGTGCGGTGCTATCGGCGATACCGCGCAGAATCTGGGACAAAATGACACCGGAGTTGCCGCGCGCACCGTTTAAGGCGCCGGTTGACAACGCGGCGGCGACCCGCGCGACATCGCCCGACCCGGCATCTGAGTTGGCTTCTGCCAGCGCTGAACGCATGGTGAAGAGCATGTTCGTCCCGGTATCGGAGTCAGCGACCGGGAACACGTTGAGGCGGTTGATTTCGTCGGTGTGCGTAATGAGGTCGCTGACCGCGGTATGCGCCCAGTCCCGCAGCGCAGACGCATCCAGCAAACGATCCGACGTCACCGCGGATCCCACCTCCTTGCCCCGCCTCTGCTGGGCGCCAGCCTAACCACTCACGGCGACAGCAGTGCTCCTCACACGGCCGCGAGCTGCCGACGGTTTGCCGCTCCCCGGCGGCGACAGCTATCCTGGTCCGGTTGCCGGGCCGGTGGTAGCCCGCTGGGAATGGTGCGGGAGGGGACCGCAAGGGTCCGACGAGCAGCCGCGTCAGCTGTCGCGGTCGATGAGTTGAGGAGTTTGTGTATGGCCGCCGTGTGCGATATCTGCGGGAAGCGCCCCGGCTTCGGCAAATCGGTGTCGCACTCCCACCGACGCACCAGCCGCCGGTGGGACCCCAATATCCAGACGGTGCGCGCCGTGGCTCGTCCGGGCGGCAACAAGAAGCGGCTCAACGTGTGCACATCGTGCCTCAAAGCCGGCAAGGTCAGCCGCGGGTAGAGGACGCTGCCGGTGACGAGCCGAGATGCTCGGCCGGCCCCGCTGAGCAGAAGGCGCAGCACCTGATCAAGGCAACCGCCAATCGACCGGTTCCGCCCCCATCTGCTCGAGCAACTCATTAGCGCGGCTGAACGGGCGAGAGCCGAAGAATCCCCGCGAGGCCGACAGCGGCGAGGGATGCGGCGACTCGATCACCATGCACTTGCCCGTCGTCAACATCGGCTTGAGCGTGCCGGCGTCACGGCCCCACAGGATGGCCACCATCGGTTGCCGGCGATCCACCAGGGCGCGAATGGCGCATTCGGTGACCGGCTCCCAGCCCTTGCCTCGATGCGACGCGGGGTTACCCGGTTGCACCGTCAGCACTCTGTTGAGCAATAGGACGCCGCGCTGTGCCCACGGTGTGAGGTCTCCGGATGAGGGCAGCGGATAGCCCAGGTCGCTGGCGTATTCGGTGAAGATGTTCTCCAGGCTGCGCGGCAGCGGGCGCACGTGCGGAGCTACCGAGAAACTGAGCCCCACCGCGTGCCCGGGTGTCGGATACGGGTCCTGGCCCACGATGAGTACCCGCACGTGATCGAAAGGAAATGTGAAGGCCCGCAACACATTCTGCCCCGAAGGCAGATAGCCGCGACCTGCGGCGAGCTCAGCACGCAAAAACCGCCCCATCGTGGCGACCTGGTCACCAACGGGTTCCAGGGCTTTCGCCCAGCCCTCGTCGACGAGTTCACGGAGCGGGCGGGGCGTCATAGCGGCCCCGCCGCCGGCGGCATCACCGTGGCCGTGGTGGGCGGTGTGTGAACAACCGGCGATTTGCCCATCTGCGCGCCTCCTCCTCGCGGCTCAGCGTCGGGTGCATCAACCCGACGACAGGAACGACTGCCAGCCCGTGTACCCGTTCCACTCTTTGTCGTCGATCAGCACGCTGGGCGGTCCGTCGAGCACCCGGCCGACGATCCGCCAGCCCGCCGGGACGTGCCCGGCGAACGCCGCGGCCAACGCGTGGTCCTCTCCCCCGCTGAGCACCCACGACCACGCGTTGGCGCCTACCATCTCGGCAGCCGGCTGCAGCGCTTCGCGATCGGGAGCAAGCGCGTCGGTGGACACGCTGATCGTCACGCCGGAAGCCTGGGCGACGTGGCGCAGGTCGGCCAGCAGGCCGTCGGACACGTCGATCATCGCCTCCGCTCCGGCCTCGGCGGCTGCACGGCCCTGCCCGTACGGAGGCCGCGGCACCAGGTGCCGACGGCGCAACTCGTCGAACCCTTCGATTCCATTGCGCCACAAAGCATATCCTGCTGCGGAGACCCCGAGCTCACCGGTGACGGCAATGACCGATCCGGGCCGGGCCCCGGCGCGCAGCACCGGGGCCCGGCCCGGCACATCGCCCAGCACGGTGACCGAGACAACCCACTGCGGGCAGTCCACCAGGTCACCGCCGACAATGCCGGCGCCGAGCATGCGCGCCTCGTCCCACATGCCGTCTGCCAGCGCGCTGACCTGTGGTGCCGGCGTGTCGGCGGGAGCCCCGAACCCGACGACGAAACCGATGACCCGCCCGCCCATTGCCTCGATATCCGCCGCGTTCTGCGCGACGGCCTTACGGCCGACGTCATGCGGTGTCGCCCAGTCCAAGCGGAAGTGGCGGCCCTGCACGAGCATATCGGTCGACACCAGGACCCGACCGTCGCCGGCGAAGACCAGAGCCGCGTCGTCGCCGGGGCCGATCACCACCTGGCCGGGCTGGCGTCGGCCCTGTACCAGTCGGTCGATCATGCCGAACTCACCGAGCTGAGCCAGTGTAGGCCTCGGTTCGCTGATGCTCACTTCACCTCCGTCCGGCCGGCCGATGGCCGGCGGAATCCCGGCACCGCCGGGTGGGTAGGGTTTGTTCTGCGCATGCGGCCAGCCGGGGTGAAGTGTATGCGTGAGGTCATGCCGGGCTTTGGCGAGGAGGCGGGGTGAGGGCTGGTTCTGACGGCCCGCCGCCGGTATTGCTGATCGCCGCCGTGGTGCTGGCTCTCACCGCGACCGGGGTGATGCTGGCGATAGCTGCCACGCGGCGCACCCCACAGCAACCGGTGACGATCGCCGGTGTGCCGGCCCCGCAAGCCCAAAGCCCGGCCTGCCACGCACTGCTGGACGCATTGCCCCAGCGGCTCGGCGACTACACGCGCGCCCCTGCCGCGCAACCGGCCCCGCCCGGCACCGCCGCATGGCGTCGCGATAGTGAGCCCGTGGTGCTGCGGTGCGGACTGGACCGCCCGCCCGATTTCGTGGTGGGCTCGCCCATCCAGGTCGTCGACGGGGTGCAGTGGTTCGAGGTGACAGACCCACACGCCGGTGACGCCGGCCGCAGCACCTGGTACACGGTGGACCGGCCGGTCTATGTCGCGCTGACATTGCCCCCCGGATCCGGGCCGGCGCCCATCCAGGAGCTCTCCGATCTGATCGGCCACACCCTTGCCGCCGTGCCCATCCGCCCGGCTCCCCCGTCGGGCTGACCCTGGACGGCACCGGCACCGCCCCAGGTGAGCCCGGGGCGCTACGCCATCGACAAGACACGGCTGTCGCATCGGATCCCGTCACGACAACGCCGGCAAAGACGACGTGACGACACGATCTGGGCGAGTGAGATATTGGTGGCTCAGTCAAGACCACGGATCCGGGCTAACGAAGACCCGCCCCGCGTGCCAGCGCCGTCTCGACCATCGTGGCCAACAGCGTGGGGTAGTCGACGCCGCTGGCGGCCCACATCCGCGGGTACATCGAAATAGTGGTGAACCCCGGCATGGTGTTGACTTCGTTGATCAGCGGCCCATCGTCGGTCAGGAAGAAGTCCACCCGGGCCAGGCCCTGGCAGTCGATAGCCTTGAACGCCGCTACCGCCATGTCGCGCACCGCGTCGCTGATGTCGTCGTCAACCTTGGCGGGCACGTCCAGCTCGGCACCATCGTCGAGATATTTGGTGGTGAAGTCGTAAAAGGAGTCTTCACGTCCTCCTACCCCGGCTACCCGAATCTCCCCGATAACACTGGCTTGTACCGTGCCGTCGGCGTATTCAAGCACGCCGCATTCAAGTTCGCGGCCAGTGACAGCGGCTTCGACGAGCACCTTGGAATCGTGGCGGCGAGCGTCGGCAATCGCCGCGGGCAGCTGGTCCCAATTCGTGACCCGGCTGATACCGATCGACGAACCACCGCGCGCGGGTTTGACGAAAACCGGTAACCCCAGCCGCTGGCGCTCTTCGGGTGGCAGCGTGTGCTGCGCCGGCCGCAGCACCGCATGTGCGCCGACCGGCAGCCCTGCGGCCGCCAGCAGTGTCTTGGTGAATTCCTTGTCCATGCCCACGGCGCTGGCCAGTACCCCGGCGCCCACGTAGGGCACACCCGCCAGCTCAAGCAGACCCTGGATGGTGCCGTCCTCGCCGTAGCGGCCGTGCAGCACCGGGAACACGACATCGACGACAGCCAAGATGTCGCCGCCCTGAGCCAACGACACCAACTGACCGCGCCGGCGCAGATCATGCACCAATGTCAGCGGGGTTGGCGATGTAGCCCTGACCTCCGGCAACTGCCCGTCAATGATGGCCAGCGTGTCGGGGTCGGCGTCGCTGAGCACCCAGGCGCCCTCCCGCGTGATACCGATCGGGATCACCTCGAAGCGTTCGGGGTCCAGGTTGCGCACGATGCTGCCGGCCGAGACGCAGGAAATAGCGTGTTCATTGCTGCGGCCGCCGAACACGACAGCCACCCGGATGCGGCCGCCGCACGACGTGCCCGACCCGGCAGGACCAGCGGTGGTCGGCGGCTGGCTGGCGCTCACAACCTAGAGAGGCTACCGTTTGCGCCCCGCCTTACCCGCTCACCCGCGCTATTCGGGCTTTGTGCTGCGCCCCAGCAGCAACACGACTGCCTCGTCGACGGACAGTCCCTGGTGGCAGACCCGGTGCACGGCGTCGGTGAGCGGCATCTCGACGTCGTAACTGGACGCCAGCGCGAGCACCGACTCGCACGAGGCGACCCCTTCGACGACGTGGCCGTCCCACGCCCGCAGCGCGGATTGCATGCTCTCGCCCGCGCCCAAAAGCTTGCCGAAGGACCGGTTGCGCGAGTGCGGCGAGGTGCAGGTGGCCACCAGGTCCCCCACCCCCGCCAAACCCGCCAGCGTTGTGGTTTTGGCGCCGAGCGCGACCCCGAGCCGCATGATCTCCGCCAGCCCCCGGGTGATGATGGCCGCTGCGGTGTTCTCCCCAAGACCGACACCGGCCGCCATCCCGCACGCCAGCGCGATGACGTTCTTGCAGGCGCCGCCCACCTCGGTGCCGATCACATCAGCGTTGGTGTACGGCCGGAAATACTTGCAGCTCAATGCGCGCTGCAAGGCGATCGCGCGGCCGGAGTCGCTACACGCGACGACGGTGGCCGCCGGCTGCCCCGCGGCGATCTCGCTGGCCAGGTTCGGCCCGGAAATCACCGCGACCTGCTCCGGATCCACACCGGTGACCGAGACGATGACCTGACTCATCCGCATCAAGGTGCCCAGCTCGATGCCCTTGGCCAGGCTCACCAAGGTGGCGCCGTCGGCGAACAAACCGGTCCACCGCTCGAGATTGCCCCGCATCGTCTGCGCGGGAACTCCCAGCAACACCGTCGAGGCCCCGCTGAGCGCCTCGGCCGCGTCGGCGGTGGCGTGTACACCGGTGGGCAACCGCACACCGGGCAGGTAGTCGGGGTTGCACCGGGTGGCATTGATCTGTGCAGCGAGGTCGGCCCGCCGCGCCCAGAGCCTCACCTCGCCACCGGCGTCGACCAGCACCTTGGCCAGCGCGGTGCCCCACGCGCCGGCGCCCATCACCGCTGTCGCGCTGGCCATATTCGCCACCCCCTTGTCGATTCGCCTGGCCGGCGCTACACACTAGCCCGGCGGCACCGGGCCGGAAAACGGCGGGAACGCGTCCAGCCGTTCCGGGCCTCGTCTCAGCCCTCGCCCCCGCGCTGGCAGGATGACGTCATGCGCGGCACACAGGCCGACGGTCAGGGTGACGTCGGCTTGATTATCGCCGTCAAGCGGCTGGCTGCCGCCAAGACCAGGCTGGCGCCCGTCTTCTCCGCGCCAACCCGCGAGGCGGTGGTGCTGGGTATGTTGATCGATACTCTCACCGCGGCGGGCGGCGTTGCAGCGCTGCACTCGGTCACGGTCATCACACCCGACGATGCAGCCGCGGCTGCGGCAACCGAGCTGGGAGCCACGGTATTAGCCGATCCCACACCCGCGGGACATCATAACCCGCTGAACAATGCGATCACCGTCGCTGAGCGCGTGGTTGCCGAATCGGTAGCCAATATCGTTGTGCTGCAAGGTGATTTGCCGGCGTTACAAACGCAGGAGCTAAGTGAGGCAATTTCCGCCGCGCGTCGGTATCCGCGCAGCTTCGTCGCCGACCGCTGGGGCACCGGGACAACCGCACTGTGCGCATTCGGGACTTTGCTCGATCCGCAGTTCGGGCCGGATTCCGCGGCCCGTCACCGGCGTTCGGGAGCGGTGGAGCTCACCGGTGCCTGGCCGGGGCTGCGATGCGATATCGACACACCCGACGACCTTGCCGTCGCCCGCCGTCTTGGTGTCGGCGCCGCCACGGCCCGGGCTCTCGCCGCCGGGTATGCGCATCCTGCTCAGGCCAGGCAACCGCCACGGCAGTGATGTTTCGTGACCACGGCCGCGCGCCGGTGACGACGGCACTCGGTTACCGCTGCCCTCTATACCGACTGCGCATCGATGTCGGTCCAGCGGTAGCAGCACCGCCGGATGATGAGCAATGATCGCAGGGTGACCGAAATCGACGCTGAGACGCGACCCGGCGAAACCGTGTGGCATCCCGGGGACTCAGCCCCCGAGGCACCACCTGCTGCCACCACGACGGTGGTTGACGAGCGGCTTCCGGAGGATCGCTATCTCAACCGAGAGCTGAGCTGGCTGGACTTCAATGCCCGCGTGCTGGCACTGGCCGCGGACACATCACTGCCCCTGCTGGAACGCGCCAGGTTTTTGGCGATTTTCGCGTCCAATCTCGACGAGTTCTATATGGTTCGTGTCGCCGGGCTCAAGCGCCGCGACCAAATGGGGCTGTCGGTCCGCTCCGCTGACGGCTTGACCCCGCGTGAGCAACTGCGCCGTATCGGCGAGCAAACCCAGCAGATCGCCACCCGCCACGCACGTGTGTTCCTCGATTCAGTGCGGCCCGCGCTCGCCGAAGAAGGAATCCACATCGTCACGTGGGCAGATCTGAACCAGGCCGACCGGGACCAGCTGTCGACCTATTTTCATGAGCAGGTGTTCCCGGTCCTGACACCGCTCGCCGTCGACCCGGCCCATCCGTTCCCGTTCGTCAGCGGGCTGAGCCTGAACTTGGCTGTCACGGTGAAAAAGCCTGACGACGGCGGCCAGCATTTCGCCCGGGTCAAGGTGCCCGACAACGTTGATCGCTTCGTCGAACTCGGTGGCGGCGTGGGTGCAGACGGGAAGTCCACGGTGCGGTTTTTGCCGATGGAAGAACTGATCGCGGCGTTTCTTCCGGTGCTGTTCCCCGGCATGGAAATTGTCGAGCACCACGTGTTCCGCATCACCCGCAACGCCGACTTCGAGGTGGAAGAAGATCGCGACGAGGATCTGCTGCAGGCACTCGAACGCGAACTGGCGCGTCGGCGTTTTGGGTCACCGGTCCGCCTCGAAATCTCCGATGACATGACCGAACACATGCTGGAGCTGCTGCTGCGTGAACTCGACGTGCACCCCAGCGACGTTATCGAGGTACCCGGACTTCTCGACCTGTCGTCATTGTGGCAGATCTATGACCTGGAACGGCCAGATCTCAAAGACCGGCCGTTCGTGCCGGCCACCCATCCGGCCTTCGCTGAGCGCGAGACCCCCAAAAGCATCTTCGCGACACTGCGCGAGGGCGATGTGCTGGTGCATCACCCCTACGACTCGTTCTCCACGAGCGTGCAGCGATTCATCGAGCAGGCCGCCGCCGATCCCAACGTTCTGGCGATCAAACAAACGCTGTACCGCACTTCAGGTGATTCGCCGATCGTTCGCGCGCTGATCGACGCCGCCGAAGCCGGAAAGCAGGTGGTGGCTCTCGTCGAAATCAAGGCACGGTTCGACGAGCAGGCCAATATCCGGTGGGCACGTGCCCTCGAGCAGGCAGGCGTACACGTCGCCTACGGGCTGGTCGGCCTCAAAACGCACTGCAAAACCGCCCTGGTGGTGCGGCGCGAGGGCCCGGCGATCCGCCGCTACTGCCATATCGGAACGGGCAATTACAACAGCAAGACCGCGCGACTCTACGAAGACCTCGGCCTGCTGACGGCGGCTCCTGACATCGGCGCCGATCTGACCGATCTGTTCAACTCGCTCACCGGCTATTCACGCAAGGTTGCTTATCGCAACCTGCTGGTGGCCCCACACGGGATTCGCACCGGCATCATCGACCGCATCGAGCGCGAGGTTGTCGCCCACCACGAAACCGGCAACGGGCGGATCCGGTTTAAACTCAATGCGCTCGTCGACGAGCAAGTCATCGACGCCCTCTACCGCGCGTCACAGGCGGGCGTGCCGGTCGAAGTCGTCGTACGCGGCATCTGCGCGCTGCGTCCCGGTGCGAAAGGCTATTCCGACAACATCTCGGTGCGTTCAATTCTCGGCCGCTTCCTCGAGCACTCGCGGATCTTCCACTTCCGGGCGATCAACGAGTTCTGGATCGGCAGCGCCGATATGATGCACCGGAACCTGGACCGGCGGGTGGAAGCGCTGGTTCAGGTCAAAGACCCCAGGCTCACCGCTCAGCTGGACGAGGTGTTCGAGTCGGCACTGGACCCGGCTACCCGGTGCTGGGAACTCGGACCAGACGGAGTGTGGACTGCTTCACCGCAGGCTGGTCACACCGTACGCGACCACCAAGTTTCGCTGATGGAGCGCCATCGCAGTGCCTGACCCGGCGTGATCCCCGGCTAGACCCAAGGCCACGGAAAGCCCGAATCGACCTGCAGGAGTGAAGGTGTCGACCCAGACCTCGCTGGATGAACAGCGCATGGCGGGTCGTACCATTCGTGCGGCCGGCGCGGTGCTCTGGCGGCCCGGCCCCTTTGACGACGCGGCCGAGATCGCGCTCATCCATCGCCCCCGCTATGACGACTGGTCGCTGCCCAAAGGCAAAATCGATCTCGGCGAAACCGAGCCGGTCACGGCGGTGCGGGAAGTCTTGGAGGAGACCGGTCACCGTGCACATTTGGGACGTCGCATCCACACCGTCAGATACCCGGTCGGGCAGGGCGTCAAAAGGGTGCGTTATTGGGCCGCACGCAGCCTCGGAGGAGAGTTCACCCCCAGCCACGAGGTCGATGAACTGCTGTGGCTCCCGGTGCCCGAAGCAGCTCAAAAACTCTCCTATAATCGGGATCGAAAAGTGTTGCGCCGGTTCGCGGAATATCCGGCCGATACCCAAACTGTCCTGATCGTGCGGCATGGGACCGCCGGCAGCAAGTCCCGCTTCCGCGGAGACGACGCCATGCGTCCGCTGGACAAGAAGGGCCGTGCGCAGGCAGAAGCTCTGGTGGGACAGCTGCTGGCATTCGGCGCTACCGATGTGTACGCCGCCGACAAGGTCCGTTGCCACCAGACGGTGGAACCGCTGGCCGCAGAACTCGGTGTGGTCATCGGCAACGAGCCCACCCTGACGGCGGAAGCTTATGCGGAGAACCCCAAACGCGGACGACGCCGAGTCATCGAGATCGCCGCCCAAGGCAGCACACCGGTGATATGTACGCAAGGTGAGGTGATTCCAGACCTGATCGCTTGGTGGTGTGCCCGCGACGGGATACGGCCGGACAAGTCACGAAATCGCAAAGGCAGTACCTGGGTACTTTCGCTGGCCGCAGGTCACTTGGTGGCGGCCGACCATATCGGTAGCGCGCTGCCGGACAAGACGGCGAGATAGCACGCACACACCCTTCGGCAGAGGCCGAAGGGTGTGTGCGTGTTGATGCCCCTTCTGGTTATTTGCGACCGCGGCGGGCCGTGGCCCTCTTGGCGGGAGCCCTTTTCGCGGTGGTCCGCTTGGCCGGGGCCTTAGTTGCCTTGGTGGCTTTCTTCACCGCTTTGGCCGCCGTTTTTTTGGCCGTTGATTTGACCGCCTTGGTAGCCGGTGCCTTCTTGGCCGTCGACTTGCGGGCCGGAGCCTTTGTCGCGGCCTTTCGTGCCGCCGGCCTGGCAGCCTTCTTGGCCGGCGCCTTCTTCACCGCTTTCCGAGCCCCGCTCGCCATTACACCGCGTTTGACGGCCGGGCCTTCCGCCGGGAGGCGCTGCGCGCCAGAGACAACTGCTTTGAATTGCGCACCCGGCCGGAATGCGGGAACCGACGTCGGCTTCACTCGCACAGTTTCGCCCGTGCGCGGATTACGGGCGACCCGAGCCGCGCGGCGGCGCCGCTCGAACACGCCGAAACCGGTAATCGTGACGCTGTCACCTGCGTACACGGCGCGCACAATGGTGTCGACGACATTCTCGACGGCGGCGGTTGCCGTCCGACGGTCTGAGCCCAATTTCTGTGTGAGTACGTCGATGAGCTCTGCTTTGTTCATGCAAACCTCCGAAACCAGCGGTCCTCGTGTAGAACCGACTAGAGGACACGGTAAACCCTAACCCGGCTGATTTCCAAGAGCCACGCCCAATTTCAATGGGCTATCATCAAGTTTTTTGCAATCCGGTTGCCGCCCTTGATCGGTTGGTCAGCCCGGAGAATGCCTCGCTGCCGAGCCGGAATTCGGCCTAGATCGGCCCCTCAGCGGGTTGGCAGGGTACGCGGTTTGAAGGCCGGCCGATCCGCTTCGAACGACTCGATTTGGTCGAGTTTTCGCAGCGTAAGGGCTATATCGTCAAGCCCTTCCAGTAGCCGCCAGGCGGTGTAGTCGTCAATCGTGAACGGCACCACCACCGTTCCAGCGGTGATTTTTCGATCTTGAAGATTGGCAGTGATTTCCAATCCCGGACTCTGCTCGATCAACCGCCAGAGAAGTTCCACATGATCTTGGGCAACTTGGGCAGCCAACAGCCCGGCCTTGCCCGCGTTCCCACGGAAAATGTCGCCGAACCGGGATGAGATCACCACCCGGAACCCGTAGTCCATTAGCGCCCAGACCGCGTGTTCACGCGAGGATCCAGTGCCGAAGTCGGGTCCAGCGACCAGCACAGAACCGCGGTCAAAGGGAGTGAGATTGAGCACAAATCCCGGATCGGCCCGCCAGGCGGCGAACAAACCGTCCGCAAAACCGGTGCGGGTGACACGTTTCAAATAGACCGCAGGAATGATCTGATCGGTGTCGACATTTGACCGTCGCAGCGGCACGCCGATACCGGTATGGGCGCGAAAAGCTTCCATCTTCGTCTCCTATCCCGCGGTGTCAATCCAAGTCGGTGGGAGCGCACAGCCTGCCACGCACGGCGGTGGCCGCGGCCACCGCCGGCGACACCAAATGCGTCCGGCCACCCTTGCCCTGCCGCCCTTCGAAGTTGCGGTTGGACGTTGCGGCGCAACGTTCGCCCGGGGCGAGCTGATCGGGGTTCATCCCAAGGCACATGGAGCAGCCCGGCTGGCGCCACTGGGCGCCCGCGGCAATGAAGATTTCGTCCAGCCCTTCGGCCTCGGCCTGCGCGCGGACCCGCATCGAACCCGGCACGATTAACATCCGCACATCGTCAGCCACCTTGCGGCCACGCAATACTTCGGCCACCGCGCGCAGGTCCTCGATCCGGCCGTTCGTGCACGATCCGACGAAAACCGCGTCAACCCGGATGTCACGCATGGGCGTGCCGGGTCGAAGGTCCATGTATGCCAACGCCTTCTCCGCAGCTTGGCGCTCGGCGTCATCGGCCATGAGCTGCGGATCCGGAACGGCACCAGACAATGGGACCCCCTGAGCGGGATTCGTTCCCCAGGTGACAAACGGGCTCAAGGCGGCCGCGTCCAAGTCAACCTCGGTGTCGAATTCGGCACCGGGGTCGGTACGCAGCTGCTCCCAGTATCCGATTGCGGCATCCCACTCCGCGCCTGTGGGTGCGTGCGGGCGGCCGCGCAAGAATTCGTATGTGGTCGCATCCGGCGCCACCATCCCTGCCCGGGCACCGGCTTCGATGCTCATATTGCAGACCGTCATCCGGCCTTCCATCGACAACGACTCGATGGCACTGCCCCGGTATTCGATGACGTGGCCCTGTCCGCCGCCGGTTCCGATTTTGGCGATCAGCGCCAAAATGATGTCTTTTGCGGTCACGCCGGGGGGTAGCTGTCCCTCCACGTTGACTGCCATTGTCTTGAACGGTGACAGCGGCAGCGTCTGAGTGGCCAGCACGTGCTCGACCTCGGACGTGCCGATTCCCATTGCCAAGGCGCCGAATGCGCCGTGGGTCGAGGTGTGGCTGTCCCCGCACACGATCGTCATGCCCGGTTGGGTTAAGCCCAACTGTGGCCCGACGACATGGACGATGCCTTGTTCGCTATCGCCCATCGGATGCAGGCGGATACCGAATTCGGCGCAATTGCGCCGCAGTGTTTCGACCTGGGTGCGCGAGACCGGATCGGCGATCGGCTTGTCGATGTCAACGGTGGGCACATTGTGGTCCTCGGTAGCCAGGGTCAGGTCGGGCCGTCGTACCCGGCGCCCGGCTAACCGCAACCCGTCGAACGCCTGTGGACTGGTCACCTCGTGGATCAGGTGCAGGTCGATGTAAATGAGGTCCGGCCCGCCGTCACCGGGTGCCACCACATGGTCATCCCAGATCTTGTGCGCCAGCGTGCGCGGTTTGCGGGTGCCGGTTGCCATCTTCGCCTCGATTCGCTCGCTTGCTCGCCCGATTGTATCTCAAAATATGAGACGTTAGTATCTATCTGTGAGACAGCATAGCGGTATCGGCGTCCTCGACAAAGCAGTGGGTGTGCTGCACACCATCGCCGAGTCCCCCTGCGCATTGGCGGAACTGTGTGATCGCACCGGCTTGCCCCGAGCGACTGCGCATCGGCTGGCGGTGGGGCTGGAACGTCATCGCCTCCTGGCGCGTGACGATGAGGGCCGGTGGCAGCTGGGCCCTGCGATCACTGAATTGGCCGCCCATATCGACGACCCGTTATTGGCCGCGGGCGCGGTGGTGCTGCCCCAGCTGCGTGAGACCACCGGGGAAAGCGTGCAGTTGTACCGGCGTGAGGGCACCACACGGGTGTGCGTGGCCGCACTGGAACCACCTGCCGGCCTTCGCGATACGGTTCCGGTAGGAGCACGCCTGCCCATGACGGCGGGCTCGGGTGCAAAAGTGCTGCTGGCATATAGCGATACCGCCACCCAGCAGGCTGTGCTGCCGGCGGCGAAGTTCAGTGAGCACGCGCTGGCCGAGGTTCGCCGGCGCGGATGGGCCCAAAGCGTTGCCGAACGAGAGCCTGGGGTGGCCAGTGTGTCGGCCCCGGTCCGCGACGCGAACGGCCAGGTGATCGCCGCCATCTCGGTGTCCGGCCCGATCGATCGGATGGGCCGGCGGCCCGGGGCACGATGGGCCGCTGACCTCTTGGCAGCAGCCGAGGCGCTCACTGAACGCCTGTGATCGCATCGCATACCGTCGCATCGGCAATTGCGCCCGCGACCCGACTCTGCGCCCGGCTGTAAAACCAGCGGTTTGGCGCCCGCAGGGTCACCACATCAGCAGTGGTCACGACGACCTGAGAGACTGACGCCATGGGAACGAATCAGCGCGCACAGATTGTGATGTCGGAATCCGAGATCGCCGAGTTCGTGGCACGTAGCCGCACCGGCACGCTGGCCACCATCGGCCCCGGCGGACAGCCGCATCTGACCGCGATGTGGTACGGCGTACTGGACGGCGAGATCTGGCTGGAAACCAAGGCTAAGTCCCAGAAGGCGGTCAATCTTCGGCGCGATCCACGGGTGAGCTTCCTGATCGAAGACGGCGACACCTATGACACGCTTCGCGGCGTTTCCTTTGAAGGCGTCGCCGAGATCGTCGAAAACCCCGATACGCTCTTCCGGCTGGGGGTCAGCGTGTTCGAGCGCTACACCGGCCCCTACAGCGACGCCATGAAGCCGGCGATCGACCAGATGATGCACAACCGCATCGGGGTACGCATCATTACCCGTCGCACCCGCTCCTGGGATCACCGCAAGCTCGGCCTGCCACCCATGCCCGTCGGCGGCTCGACCGCCCCCACCGCAGGGGCACGATAGCCCACCAGAACACCTCGGCACGCGAACTGAACTGGTGTGCAACGGCTCGCCACAGCCGGTGTGGTAGCCCCGATGGGATTCGAACCCACGCTACCGCCGTGAGAGGGCGGCGTCCTAGGCCGCTAGACGACGGGGCCGGAACCGATCTGAGCTGCCAGCATAACCCACGCGGACCCACCTGGAGGTGCCCACCTCATCGCGTGCGGCCACCAGATCTTGCTGGGGTACCAGGACTCGAACCTAGAACGGCTGAACCAGAATCAGCTGTGTTGCCAATTACACCATACCCCATCTGCTGTTAAAACCACTGTTCAGAGCCTATTTTAGGCTCACACGCACACCCGCGCGAATCCCTGCTGCCGACTGGTCGGGCCGACGTGCAGATTACCAAAACCGTCGGTGTGGTTCAGGGGTGCCCGGTCCACTGTCGGGCCGACCGCAGCCGCCGCAGGGTGCGCTCGCGGCCAAGCAGTTCCAGCGATTCAAACAACGGCGGGCTGACAGCTGTTCCGGTGGTGGCGACGCGGATCGGACCGAACGCCTTGCGGGCCTGAAGTCCGAGCCCGTCCACGAGTGCACCTTTCAGGACAGCCTCGATCTCGGTGGCAGCCCAGTCGTCGAGACCCGCCAAGGCTGTAAGGGCAGTGTCGAGCACCGGGCCGGCGTGTGACCCCAGCTCCCTGGCGGCGGCCTGCGGGTCGATGGCGTACTCGTCGTCGTTGAGGAACTTCAGCAGACCCCATGCGTCGCCGAGCACGACGATGCGGGTCTGAACCAGGCGGGCCGCCACCGCAAAACCGGCCTCGTCGACGCCCAGATGATAGCCGTGTGCGGAGAAGTACTCACGCAACCTGGCGGTGAACTCCTCTGCGTCGAGCAGACGAATATGCTCGGCATTGATCGCGTCGGCCTTTTTCTGGTCAAACCGGGCCGGGTTTGCGTTGACATCCACGACATCGAATGCGGCCACCATCTCCTCGAGGCTGAACACGTCACGGTCATCAGCGATCGACCAACCCAGCAGGGCAAGGTAATTGAGGAGTCCTTCCGGAATGAAACCCCGTTCGCGATGAACGAACAGGTTCGACTGCGGATCGCGTTTCGACAACTTCTTGGTGCCCTCTCCCAAGACCGTTGGCAGGTGTGCAAATTGGGGAATCTGATCGGCAACTCCGATACGCATCAGGGCCTGATACAGCGCGATCTGGCGCGGGGTTGACGGCAGCAGATCCTCGCCGCGTAGCACGTGGGTGATCTTCATCAGCGCGTCGTCAACCGGGTTGACCAATGTGTACAACGGATCCCCACTGGCACGGGTCAACGCGAAATCGGGTATGGTGCCTGCCGCGAACGTCATCGGTCCGCGCACCAGATCGTGCCAGCCGAGATCTTCGTCAGGCATCCGCAGCCGTATCACCGGTTTGCGGCCCTCGGCCAGGTAGGCCGCGCGCTGAGCGTCGGTCAGGTCCCGATCGAAGTTGTCATAACCCAGCTTGGGATTGCGTCCCGCCGCGATGTGACGGGCCTCGACCTCCTCCGGCGTCGAAAAAGCCTGGTAAGCTTCGCCCGCGTCGAGCAGCCGCGCCACCACGTCGCGGTAGATGTCCGTGCGCTGCGACTGCCGGTAAGGACCGTAGGGCCCGCCGACCTCTGGGCCCTCGTCCCAATTCAAACCCAGCCAGCGCAGCGCGTCGAGCAGCGCGAGGTAGCTTTCCTCGCTGTCACGCCCGGGGTCGGTGTCCTCGACCCGGAAGACAAAAGTACCGCCGGTATGCCGCGCATAGGCCCAGTTGAACAAGGCGGTACGGATCAGCCCGACATGGGGAACCCCGGTGGGCGACGGACAGAACCGGACTCGCACACGTGCCGCTGATCTCACGACTTTCCTTTGCGCACAACAGGATTAGTCAGAGTACCGATGCCCTCGATGGACACAGCCACGGTGTCGCCGTGTTCGAGGGGACCGACACCGTCGGGTGTTCCGGTGAGGATGAGATCTCCGGGCAACAACGTCATCACCGACGAGATCCATTCCACGATCGCACCGATATCGTGGATCATCAGCGAGGTACGACTGCGTTGCTTGACGTCGCCGTTAACCTCCGTCCGCAATTCGAGGTCGGCCGGGTCGAGGTCGGTGGCGATCCACGGCCCAACCGGACAAAAGGTGTCATGTCCTTTGGCCCGGGTCCATTGACCGTCAGCCTGTTGCTGATCGCGGGCCGTCACATCATTGCCGATGGTGTAGCCGAGGATGTTCTCGGCGGCCCGAGCGGCGGGCACGTCCTTACACGGCCGGCTGATCACGAGCCCCAGCTCGCCCTCGAAATGCACCGGTGACGCGTTGGCCGGCAAGCGAATCGGCACATTCGGTCCGATGATGGCGGTATTGGGCTTGAGGAAGATCACCGGATCGGCCGCCGCTGCTCCGCCCATCTCGGCGACGTGGGCGGCGTAGTTCTTGCCGACGCAGACCACCTTGCTCGCCAGCGTTGGCGCCAGCAGGCGCACGTCGGGCAACGGCCAGCGACGGCCTGTGAAGGTTGGGGTGCCGAATGGGTGCTCGGCGATCTCGCGGGCAGTCATCGCTCCGGGCTCGCCTTCGATGCTGACGAAGGCTACACCGTCGGGGCTGGCGATTCGACCAAGGCGCACCCGCCCGAGCCTAACGACAACCGCCCGCGCAGCGGCGCCGGGCACCAGCTGAATCCGCGTCTCCCGGTCCCCGCGAGCATCGTCATCACCAAAATCGCCTCGTCGGTCCCGTGCCGGATGCTGCGCGGTATCCCCTGACCAAGACCGCTCGCCGGCGCGCCCCGGCATCCGCCGACGCGCTGACGCGCATGACTGTGGCCGATCAGATGCGTGTGACAGCATGAGTGGATGCCAACCGAAGCGATCGGTACGGGCGCGCGCTGGTCGATGGTGGCCATCTCGCTGGGGGCGACGTCCTGCGCTTTCGTTTTCATCAACGGTGT
This sequence comes from Mycobacterium botniense, assembly GCF_010723305.1. NCBI lineage: Bacteria > Bacillati > Actinomycetota > Actinomycetes > Mycobacteriales > Mycobacteriaceae > Mycobacterium > Mycobacterium botniense. The sequence continues at coordinate 2,041,349 of NZ_BLKW01000004.1, forward strand.
CGCGTTCCTGATTCCCGCGCTGGAGGCCGAACAGGGCACCCCGCTCGCCGAAGCAGGTTTGCTGTCATCGATGCCGAGCTTCGGCATGGTGGCGACCCTGATCGCCTGGGGGTACGCGCTGGACCGCGTCGGGGAGCGGATCGTGCTCACGCTGGGCTCAGCACTCACTGCAGGCGCGGCCTATGCCGCGGCCTCGGTGCATTCTCTGCTGGCCATCGGGGCATTGCTGTTCGTCGGGGGTATGGCGGCCGCCAGCTGTAATACCGCCGGCGGCCGGCTGGTGGCCGGCTGGTTTCCCCCGCATCAGCGCGGCCTGGCGATGGGCATTCGCCAGGCCGCGCAGCCCTTAGGAATCGCACTGGGCGCCTTGATAATTCCCGAGCTGGCGGAACGCGGCCCCAGTGCCGGGCTGATGTTTCCGGCACTGGTGTGCTCAGTGTCGGCGGTGGCCTGCGCCATCGGGGTGATCGACCCGCCGCGGAAAGCGCGCGAGACAGCCACTGTCGAAGAGCTGGCCAGCCCGTACCGCGGGACGTCGATCCTGTGGCGAATTCACGCGGTTTCGTCGCTGCTGATGATGCCCCAGTGTGTGACCGTCACGTTCATGCTGGTCTGGCTGATCACTGCCCATAACTGGTCGATCGCCTCAGCAGGCGCCCTGGTCACCGTCTCCCAGCTGCTGGGCGGCTTGGGCCGCATTGTGGTCGGCCGCTGGTCTGACCGCGTGGCCTCGCGGATGCGGCCCGTCCGCGTGATCGCGATCGCCGTCACCGTGACGATGATGTCGCTGGGTCTCGCCGATCGGCTGGGATCGCCACTGGCCGAGACCATCATGGTGGTGGTCGCAGTGCTGGCAGTACTCGACAACGGCTTGGAGTCCACCGCGATTACCGAGTTCGCCGGCCCGTTCTGGAGTGGTCGCGCACTGGGCATTCAAAACACCACCCAGCGGTTGACCGCAGCTGCGGGGCCGCCGGTGTTCGGTGCGCTGATCGCGGCGGCCGGTTATCCGCTGGCCTGGGCGGTATGCGGGGTGTTCCCGCTGCTGGCAGTCCCGCTGGTCCCGGCTGACCTGGGCCCGCCGGGGCTGGACGCTACAGCGCAGCGAGAATCCGTTCGCCGATTTGGCTGGTCGAAAACCGCGCGTCGCCGCGTGTCGCGAGATGAGCCGCCACAGCCCGATCCACCCGCGCGGCGGCGTTTTCCTCGCCGACGTGGGCGAGCATCAGCGCCACCGACATAATCGCGGCCGTCGGGTCGGCAATCCCCTTCCCGGCGATATCGGGCGCGCTGCCGTGCACCGGTTCGAACATCGACGGATTCACGCGGGTGGGGTCGATATTGCCGCTCGCGGCCAGCCCGATTCCGCCGCACACGGCAGCGGCCAAATCGGTGATGATGTCACCAAAGAGGTTGTCGGTGACGATCACGTCGAACCGGCCCGGATCGGTCACCAGATGGATGGTGGCGGCGTCGACGTGTTGATAGGACACCTCGACTCCCGGGTATTTCTCGCCGATCTCGTGCACCGTGCGCGACCACAGGGCACCGGCGAACGTCAACACGTTGGTTTTGTGCACCAGTGTCAGGTGTTTGCGCCGCTGCTGAGCTCGCTCGAAAGCATCGTGGACCACTCGGCGCACCCCGAACGCGGTGTTGACGCTCACCTCGGTGGCGACCTCGTTGGCGGTGCCGACCCGGATGGCCCCACCCGTGCCGGTGTAAGGGCCCTCGGTGCCCTCACGGACCACAACGAAGTCGATGGCGGGATTCCCGGTCAAGGGGCTATTCACCCCCGGGTACAGCCGCGCTGGGCGCAGATTGACGTAGTGGTCCAGCGCGAAACGCAGCCGCAACAGCAACCCGCGCTCCAGCACGCCGCTGGGCACCGACGGATCACCGATCGCACCCAGCAGGATCGCGTCATGTGCCCGCAGCTCGGCGAGCACCGAATCCGGTAGGACCTCGCCGGTGGCGTGGAAACGCCGGGCCCCCAAGTCGTAGCTGGTTTTCTCCACACCGGGCAGCACCGCATCGAGCACCTTGACAGCCTCAGTCACCACTTCGGGGCCAATGCCGTCGCCGGCGATGACCGCGAGCCTCATCGGCGCCGCTCCTGCGCATCGCGTCGCGCTACCCCGTCGCCGCCGCACCTCACGACAGATCAACGACCTCGAGCTTGTTCGCTGCGACGGCCGCGCTGATCGCCGACCGCACGTCTTCGGGGACGTCACGATTCACGCGCAACATGATCGTCGCACCCGGGCCTTCGGAGTCCTCCGACAGCTGCGCGGCGTGGATGTTCACCCCGGCCGCACCGAGCAAGGTGCCGATTTTGCCCAGCGCTCCCGGCTGGTCGACGTAGTGGATGATCAGGTTGATGCCCTGCGCACGCAAGTCGAAGTTACGGCCGTTGATCTGCACGATCTTCTGCACCATCTGCGGGCCGGACAGCGTGCCGGCCACGTTCACGACGGAGCCGTCCGCGCCGACCGCCCGCACGTCGACGACGCTGCGATGATTGGGGCTTTCAGGAGCTGTGCTGATTTCAGCGGAGACCCCGCGTTCAGCCGCCAGTGCCGGGGCGTTGACGAATGTCACCGGCTCTTCGATCACCGCCGAGAACAACCCGCGTAGCGCCGACAGCCGCAGCACCTCAACATCTTCAGCGGCCAGTTCGCCGCGCACCTGCACCGACAGCGACACCGGCAACCGGTCGGAAAGCACACCCACCAGCACACCGAGCTTGCGCACCAGATCCAGCCAGGGCAGCACCTCCTCGCTGACCACCCCGGCGCCGACGTTGACCGCATCGGGGACAAACTCGCCCGCCAGCGCCAGCTTGACGCTTTCGGCCACATCGGTGCCGGCCCGCTCTTGAGCCTCGACGGTGGAGGCCCCCAGGTGCGGTGTCACCACCACTTGGGGCAGCTCGAACAAGGGGCTGTCCGTGCACGGTTCGGTGGCGAACACATCGATACCCGCGGCACGCACGTGTCCGTCGCGCACGGCTTCGGCCAATGCTTCCTCGTCGAGGAGGCCACCGCGCGCGGCGTTGACGACGATGACACCCGGCTTGGTCTTGGCCAGGGCGTCCCGGCCTATCATTCCCGCCGTCTCCGGGGTCTTCGGCAGATGTACCGAGATGAAGTCGGCGCGGGCCAGCAGGTCGTCGAGGGACACCAGCTCGATACCCAGTTGCGCCGCCCGGGCGTGTGACACATAGGGGTCATAGGCGACGATGCGGGTGCCGAAAGCGGCCAGCCGCTGCGCAACCAGCTGCCCGATCCGGCCCAGCCCGACGATACCGACCGTTTTGCCGAAGATTTCGGTGCCGGTGAACGACGAGCGCTTCCACTCGTGCGCGCGCAGTGAGGCGTCCGCGGCGGGGATGTGGCGGGCGGCCGCCAGCAGCAGCGCGATCGCGTGTTCAGCGGCGCTGTGAATGTTCGACGTCGGGGCATTGACCACGAGCACCCCGCGCTCGGTGGCCGCGTCCACGTCGACGTTGTCCAGCCCCACCCCGGCGCGAGCCACGATCTTGAGCTTGGGGGCGGCGGCCAAAACCTCGGCGTCAACCGTGGTCGCGGAGCGCACCAGCAGTGCATCGGCCTCGGATACCGCGGACAGCAGTTGGTCTCGATTGGGGCCGTCAACCCAGCGCACGTCGACCTGATCTCCCAGGGCGGCAACGGTTGATTCGGCGAGTTTGTCGGCAATCACAACAACAGGCAAGCTCACCCGGCCAGCCTAATAGGCTGCACCGAGGCGGCGGATGGCAGCACCGCCGACCAGCGGGTGAGCGCACCGCCGGGCATCGGTCTGGGTCTGGCGTGGACGCGGAGCCCGAACAGCTGCCCAGCGTGCAATGACGGGAAAACAGCCACGAACATTGCCCTGCTTACTCGCTCGGCGAACCGGCGCGTGGGGTGGTTTAAGCGGTTTCGGTGATCGGACGGTCCACCCAGCTCATCAGTGCGCGCAGCTTCCTGCCGGTGACCTCGATGGGATGCTCGGCATTACGGTTGCGAAGTTCGTGCAGTTGCTTGCTGCCGTCTCGCACATCGGCGACCAGCTTTTCAACGAAGCTGCCATCTTGGATTTCCCGCAGGATCTCGCGCATCCGCTCCCGCGTGGCCGCGTCGACGACACGCGGACCCGACAGATATCCACCGAACTCCGCGGTATCGGACACCGAATAGTACATGCGGGCCAGGCCGCCTTCGTACATCAAATCGACGATCAGCTTCAGCTCGTGCAGCACCTCAAAGTAGGCCAATTCCGGCGGGTAGCCGGCGTGGACCATCACGTCGAAACCGGCCTTGACCAATTCCTCGACCCCACCGCACAACACGGTCTGCTCACCGAAGAGGTCGGTTTCGGTCTCGTCTTTGAACGTGGTTTTGATGACACCAGCGCGGGTGCCGCCGATGGCCTTGGCGTACGACAGGGCCAACGCCAGGCCGTCGCCCGCCGGGTCCTGCGCCACCGCGACGAGGCACGGCACTCCTTTGCCGTCGACAAACTGACGGCGCACCAGATGCCCGGGCCCTTTCGGGGCGACCATCGCCACGGTGATGTCGGGAGCCGGTTTGATCAGACCGAAGTGAATGTTGAGCCCGTGACCAAAAAACAGCGCGTTGCCCGTGGCCAGGTGGGGTTCGATGTCATTGACGAAGATGTCCGGCTGCGCGGTGTCGGGGGCGAGCAGCATGACCACATCGGCCCATTCGGCCACCTCGGCGGGGGTGCCGACCGGCAAGCCCTGCTCGGCGACCTTGAGCCGCGACTTGGAGCCCTCCCTTAGCCCGACGCGCACCTGGACACCGGAGTCGCGCAGGCTCAGCGCGTGGGCGTGCCCTTGGCTGCCGTACCCGATGACGCCGACCCGGCGGCTGCCAATAATCGACAGATCCGCGTCGTCGTCGTAGAACATCTCGACCGCCACGTGAATGTCTCCTTTTCCCAGGGTAATACGGTTATTTGCCGGTACCTATGCCACGCGGGCCGCGGGACAACGACACCAGCCCCGATTGCACTATTTCACGAACACCGAAGGGTTCCAGCACCCGAAGCAGCGCTTCGAGCTTGTCCGGCATACCCGTTGCCTCGATGGTCAATGATTCCGGTGATACGTCAATCACCTTGGCGCGGAACAGTTTCGCTGCTTCGACAACCTGACTGCGTGTGCTCGCGTCGGCGCGGACCTTGATCAGCGCCAGTTCGCGGCCCACCGAGTTTTCGGGATCCTGCTCGACGATCTTGATCACGTTGATTAGCTTGTTGAGTTGCTTCGTGATTTGTTCGAGCGGGGTGTCCTCGGCGGAGACGACAATGGTCATGCGGGACATATTCTTCTGCTCGGTGGCCCCGACCGCCAGCGACTCGATGTTGAATCCCCGCCGGGAGAACAGTGCCGCGACCCGGGCGAGCACACCGGGTTTGTCTTCGACGAGCACCGAAAGCGTATGTGTGGTAGGCGACATCAGGCATGCCCTTCGTTGTCGGCGTCGTCGAAGAGGGGGCGAATGCCGCGGGCGGCCTGGATTTCGTCGTTGCTGGTTCCCGCGGCCACCATCGGCCAGACCTGCGCATCGGCCCCGACGATGAAGTCGATGACCACCGGGCGGTCGTTGATCGCGCGCGCCGCGTTGATCACCTCGACCACGTCTTCTTCACGCTCACAACGCAACCCGACGCACCCGAGCGCTTCCGCCAACTTCACGAAGTCCGGGATGCGATGTGAGTGGGTGGCCAGGTCCGTCTGCGAGTAGCGTTCCTGGTAGAACAGCGACTGCCATTGCCGCACCATGCCCAGGTTGCCGTTGTTGATCAGCGCGACTTTGATCGGCGCGCCTTCCACCGCGCAGGTGGCCAGCTCTTGGTTCGTCATCTGAAAACAGCCGTCACCGTCGACCGCCCACACCTCGGCCTCGGGCCGGGCGATTTTCGCGCCCATAGCCGCGGGGATGGCAAAACCCATGGTGCCCAGGCCGCCCGAGTTGATCCAGGTGCGCGGCTTCTCATAGCAGATGAACTGCGCCGCCCACATCTGATGCTGTCCCACGCCGGCGACATAGACGGCGTCGGGCCCGGCGATCTTGCCGAGGGTGGAGATCACGTACTCCGGGCTCAGGCTGCCGTCGCTCTGCGGCCCGTAGCTCAGCGGATAGGTGGCCTGCACACCGCGCAGGTACTGCCACCAGTCGCCGAGATCGAGGTTGCCGGGGGTGCCGTCATGGCGCAGTGCCACGATGAGCTCAGCGATGACCGCTTTGACGTCGCCGACGATCGGCACATCGGCGCGCCGGTTTTTCCCGATCTCGGCCGGGTCGATGTCGGCGTGGATGACCTTGGCTTCCGGGGCGAATGAGTCAAGTTTTCCGGTAACCCGGTCGTCGAAGCGGGTGCCCAACGCGATCAGCAGGTCGCTGCGTTGCAGTGCGGCCACCGCCGCGACGGTGCCGTGCATACCCGGCATACCCAGATGCTGCGGATGGCTATCCGGGAAGGCGCCGCGCGCCATCAGCGTGGTGACGACGGGGATTCCGGTCAGCTCGGCCAGATCCCGCAGCTGCGCGGTGGCCTCCCCGCGGATGACACCGCCGCCGATGTACAGCACCGGCTTACGGGCGGCTGCGATCAGTCGCGCAGCCTCGCGCACCTGCCGGCTGTGCGGTTTAGTAGTGGGTTTGTAGCCCGGAAGCTCCATGCGCGGCGGCCAGCTGAACGTGCACTGGCCCTGCAGCACGTCCTTGGGGATGTCGACGAGCACAGCGCCGGGGCGGCCGGTGGCCGCGATGTGGAAGGCCTCGGCCAGCACCTGCGGAATCTCATCGCCGCTGCGGACCAGGAAGTTGTGCTTGGTGATCGGCATGGTGATGCCGGAGATGTCAGCCTCCTGAAAGGCGTCGGTGCCGATCAGCTGGCGGCCGACTTGCCCGGTGATGGCCACCACCGGGATGGAGTCCATCTGCGCGTCGGCCAGCGGGGTCACCAGGTTGGTGGCGCCGGGGCCCGAGGTGGCCATGCACACCCCGACTTTGCCGGTCGCGTGAGCGTAGCCGCTGGCGGCATGCCCGGCGCCCTGCTCGTGGCGAACCAGCACGTGACGCAGTTTTTGCGAGTCGAACAGCGGATCGTACACCGGCAGCACTGCTCCGCCCGGAATCCCGAAAATAACCTCGACCCCGAGTTCCTCCAGCGATCGAACTACCGCTTGTGCGCCAGTAACTTGCTGCGGCACAATACGTTTCGATTGAACTCCGACAGACTTGGACGCGTGTTGGATGCCGCTCGGCGCCCCATTGGGGGATGGTGGGCTCGCCGACGGTTCTCGCGTAGTGGGTGTGCTCACGATCTTCGGTCCTACTCTGCTGGCCTCGGCCGGCTGCTGCGGATTGGTGGGCAACAAAAAACCCCCGTCAGCTCACCGTGCTGCACGAGGGTTGCGCGTTGGCGCTAGAAGGTTACGACCGCCAGCCACCAACGCGCCGACCAAGTACTACCAGCATCCCGCGGGTCTTCATACCCTGCGACGGTAGTCTCCGCACAGGTCAGACGTCAAATCCCGCCAGGTGAAAACCGCGGCCGCCCGGGCCGTGCGGCCAGGTAACCCAGCCCCCGATCCCCGGTGCGGCAGCGCCACCGTCAGAAGACACGCACCGCAGAAAGGACCTTTGAATTGCATGCGAAGATGCACAGGTGGCCTCCGATTCGTCGGCCCAACCATCCCGGGAGCGGACCGCGGTGCTCAGAGTTTCGCCGATGGCTCATGTGGCAGTGGGATTTTTCACCCTCGGGCTGCTGGTTCCGGTACTCACCTGGCCGGCCACCGCGCCGCTGCTGGTGATCCCGGTGGTCTTGTCGGCGTTGATCATCCGGCTGCGCACGGTCGCCGACCGCCAGGGCGTAACGGCGCGCACACTGCTCGGCAGCCGATCGGTGCGGTGGGAGGAGATCGACGGATTGCGGTTCACCCGGGGTTCGTGGGCGCGGGCACAGCTCAAAAGCGGCGGCGAGCTGCGATTGCCCGCGGTCAGCTTTGCCACCCTGCCGCAGCTCAGCGAAGTGAGTGCCGGCAGGGTGCCCAACCCCTACCGCTGACAGCGTTCAGCGCAACGGGTTGGCGCCGTTCAGCAGCACCCACACGGCGATACCGGCGCCGATACCCCCGAGCAGCACAACGAACGAGCCGATAAAAGGCCGCCGGGACCAGCCGCGACCGGCGTCGAAGCCGTAACGGCCCGGGCCGATCAGGATGACTGCAATGGCGACGACGATCAAGGTGATGTCGTATTCGTGTCCGTGCGGCAGGAAATACGACAACGACCGCGAGTGCGGCTGGGCTGAGGCGCTGGCAACCAGGCCGTTGATCAAGTACGCCAGCGCACCCGCGGCCGCCAGCGGAGTAAACAAGCCCAGCACTAACAAGACGCCGGCGACGATCTCGCCGCCGGCGCCCACGTAGGTAAGGATCTCGGCATGCTGGTAGCCGACATCAGAGAGCGAATTCTTGAATCCGGTCAACCCCTGTCCGCCCCACCAGCCGAACAACTTCTGCAGGCCGTGTGCGAGCAGCACTGCGGCCAGACCAGTCCGCAGTATCAGCAGGCCCAGATCCTGGGTGCCGCGCCGGCCGGCGGCGCGTACCCGCTCGTCGTCCTCGCCGGAGCCGACGTCATCCGACCCGCTGCCATCCGGCCCGGCCGCCGAGTGCCGCCCCCCTCCGGGCTGCTGCGCTCCGGACGGCGGGTCCTGCTGCAAGCCCCCGCCGTATCCAGAGTTACCGACACGCACGTTTTCTAGCGCATAACTCGATTCATGGCCTGATTGATAGCTGGACTTAGAGTCGGTTGCATAGCCCGATTGGTAGTACGGGATCGTGGTGGTCTCGAAATCGCCGGCATAGCCGGCTGAGGGCAGGTCGTCTTCCGGGTCGACCAGGCTTGCCGAAGCCGGGCGCGCCGGGGTTGGCGTGTCGGGATTGGGCGTTCGCCGCCACCGTGAGTCATTTGCTTGACTGGTCACGCCTGCCAGGGTAAAGCCATTTGCTCCTGAATTGGGGATTTGAACGGCGCTTTCACCCGACAAATCCGCGCTTCGCCCGACGGCGCCGTGCGCAGCGGTCCGGTGAGTGAGGCACGGCCCCGGTGCGGCCGCTCGACGATCTCAGCCGTGCTGGGCCCGCAGCCAGGCCCGACTGTGGCGGGGCACCCCGTCCTGTCCGTAACCTGGCGGTTATGCGAAGACGGTGGTGGGTTCGACGCGGGCTTGCCGTGCTCTGCGCGGCGCTGCTGGCGTCGAGCGGCTGCGCACGATTCAACAACGCCCAGTCGCAGCCCTTCACCACCGAGCCGCACCTGCGGCCGCCGTCCACCTCGACACCTCCCCCACCCCCACCGCTACCCGCTAAACCGTTCCCCAAGCAGTGCCCAGCGCCGGGCGTGATGCAGGGCTGCCTGGAGAGCACCAGCGGATTGATCATGGGCACCGACAGTAAGTCCGCCCTTGTCGCCGAGCGCACCACCGGTGCGGTGAAGGAGGTGTCGCTCAACGCCGAGCCGAAGGTCAAGACCGTCATCCCGGTCGATCCGTCCGGTGACGGCGGGCTGATGGACATCGTGCTCTCGCCCACCTACCAGCAAGACCGGCTGATGTACGCCTACATCAGTACCCCCGGCGACAACCGCGTGATCCGCATCGCCGACGGCGACGTGCCCAAGGACATCCTGACCGGAATACCCAAGGGCGCGACCGGCAACACCGGCGCGTTGCTCTTCACCAGCCCTACCACCCTGGTCGTGCTCACCGGCGACGCGGGCAACCCGGCCCTGGCCGCCGATCCGCGATCGATGGCGGGCAAAGTCATCCGCATCGAACAGCCCACCACCATCAATCAGGCCCCGCCCACCACCGCGCTCACCGGCATCGGCGCCGGCGGTGGCCTGTGCAAAGACCCCGTCGATGGCTCGCTTTACGTTCTCGACCGGGCCCCGACCGCCGACCGATTGCAGCGCATCACCAGAGACTCGCGGGTTTCCACGGTGTGGACGTGGCCGGACAAACCCGGTGTGGCTGGATGCGCGGCCATGGACGGCACCGTGCTGGTCAACCTGATTAATACCAAACAGACAGTGGCAGTACACCTCGCACCCGCGACCGGTGCGGTCACCGGTGAACCCGACGTTGTCCGTCAGGGCACCCATGGGCATGCCTGGGCCTTGCGGATGGCGCCGGACGGAAACGTGTGGGGCGCGACGGTCAACAAAACTGACGGTGACGCCGCGAAACTCGATGACGTGGTCTTCCCGCTCTTCCCGCAGGGTGGTGGCTTCCCGCGCAGCAACGAGGACAAGACCTAGCCGGTGTCATCGGTTGCCCCGAACAGCCCAGATCGGCCGGGCCGTTGCGCTGTTCCTGTCCATTGCGCGTGATCACGCCGATCCCGCTGCACCTGCCGCCCACACCTGGCCCTGATCAGCGTGCGACACTCAAGAACGATCGAACGACGCAGAAATCCGGTGGGATTGCTTTGCGCTGTGCGCGGCACCACTGCTGCCCGGCAGGGAAATCTCACGCGAGAAGGACAGGCGATGCCAGACGCGGTCATACCACGGATTCCGGTTGCACTGGCCACCCCGAGCCTCAATCGAGGGGTCGGGTTCACCCACGAGGAGCGTCACAAACTGGGGCTGACCGGTCGGCTCCCGCCGGCAGTGCTCACCCTGGAGCAGCAGGCCGACCGCGTCTGGCATCAGCTGCAAAGCATGGCAACCGATCTGGGTCGTAATCTGCTGCTGGATCAGCTGCACTACCGCCACCAGCTGCTGTACTTCAAGGTGCTCGAAGACCATCTGGCCGAGCTGATGCCGATCGTGTACACGCCGACGGTCAGCGAGGCGATCCAGCGCTTCTCCGACGAGTATCGGGGGCAACGGGGGTTGTTTTTATCGATCGACCGCCCCGACGAAATCGCTGAGTCGTTCGAGACGTTCGGGCTCGGTCCCGACGATGTCGACCTGATCGTGTGCACCGACGCCGAAGCGATCCTGGGCATCGGTGACTGGGGAGTGGGCGGCATCCAGATCTCCGTGGGCAAGTTGGCGCTGTACACCGCAGGAGGCGGTATCGATCCGTGCCGCACCATTCCGGTCGTCCTTGATGTCGGCACCGATAACGAGCAACTGCTTGCCGACCCGTTCTACTTGGGCAACCGCCATGCCCGTTATCGGGGCACCGGCTACGACGAATTCATCCGCCGCTATGTCGAGACGGCTCACCGACTTTTCCCGCATGCGATGCTGCATTTCGAAGACTTCGGACCACGCAATGCCCATGCCATCCTGGACCAATACTCATCGGATTACTGCGTGTTCAACGACGACGTGCAGGGCACGGGCGCAGTCGTGATGGCTGCCGTCTACAGCGCGTTGCGTATCACCAAGATCCCGTTGCGGGATCAAACGTTAGTCGTTTTCGGTGCCGGCACCGCCGGCGTCGGCATCGCCGATCAGATCCGCGACGCGATGGTGGCCGACGGCGCCACGCTCGAGCAGGCCACCTCACAGATCTGGCTCGTCGACAAGCAGGGGCTGTTGTTCGACGATATGCAACAGCTGCACGACTTTCAGGTTCCCTACGCCAAGAACCGAGAGACATTGGGTCTCAACACCGATGACACAACCGGCGGTATCGGTCTGGTCGATACGATCAAGGTGGCCTCCCCGACCATCCTGCTCGGCTGCTCAACAGCCTACGGAGCGTTCACCCGCGAAGTGGTGCAGGCGATGACGGCATCGACCGAACGGCCGCTGATCTTCCCGCTGTCGAACCCGACATCGCGTATGGAGGCAAGACCGGCCGACCTGCTGGCGTGGTCGGACGGCAAGGCGCTGGTCGCGACCGGCAGCCCGGTTCCTCCCGTGACATACCGTGGTATTACCTATCCCATCAGCCAGGCCAACAATGCACTGGTGTTTCCCGGCATAGGGCTGGGCGTCATCGTGGCCGGCGCTCGCCGGGTGACCAAAGGAATGCTCGCTGCAGCGGCCAAGGCGATTGCACAGCTGGCCAACCCAGCGACCCATGGTGGCGAGCTGCTGCCCGGTGTTCAGAACCTGCGGGCGGTTTCGGCCAGCGTCGCCGAAGCCGTCTACCACGCTGCCGTCGACGACGGGGTGGCCACCACAACACACGACAACATCGTGCAAACCATCCACGACACCATGTGGATACCCAAGTACGACTAGGGAGCGCATATGGCGACTGTGGCGCAGCACCTGATCGCCGCCTTGAAAGTTAGTGGGGTGAAACGGGTTTACGGGCTTCCCGGCGACAGCCTCAACGGTTTCACCGACGCGATCCGCCGCTCCGGGGGAATCAGCTGGGAGCATGTGCGCCACGAAGAGGCAGCGGCATTCGCCGCCGCCGCTGACGCCGCGCTGACCGGCCGGCTGGCGGTGTGCGCGGGCAGTTGCGGGCCGGGCAACCTGCATCTGATCAACGGGTTGTTCGACGCGCAGCGAAGCCGTGTGCCGGTGCTGGCGATCGCAGCACACATTCCGCTGTCCGAAGTCGGCTCGGGGTATTTCCAGGAGACGCATCCGCAAGAGCTGTTCCGCGAGTGCAGCGTTTACTGCGAGCTGGTCAGCACTCCCGAGATGGCGCCGCGCATCGTAGAGATTGCGATGCGCACGGCCGTGGAAGAGTGCGGGGTGGCCGTGGTGGTGATCCCCGGTGAGATCTTCGGGACCCGCGTCGGCGAGCGGGACTGGCACATCAGGCCGGTGTTACCGACCCGGTCCGTCGTACGCCCCGACGACGAATCGCTGCGTCAGGCCGCCGACATCCTCAACGCTCACACACGTATCACGATCCTGGGCGGCGCCGGGTGCGCGGGTGCCCACGACGAATTGGTGAGCCTGGCTGCGACCGTGCAGGCACCGATTGTGCATGCGCTGCGCGGCAAGGAATTCATCGAATACGACAACCCGTATGACGTCGGCATGACCGGTCTGCTGGGATTTGCCTCGGGATACAAAGCTATCCGGGAAGCCGAAGTGCTGCTGATGCTCGGCACCGACTTTCCGTATCGGCAGTTCTATCCCGACGACGCTCGGATCATCCAAGTCGACGTGCGCGGCAGCCACATCGGCAGGCGCGCCCCGGTTGATCTGGGCCTGGTGGGCACGGTGAAGGACACCCTTGCCGGGCTGCAGCCGCTGTTGACGCCGAAGCACAACCGTGACCACCTGGACCGCGCGCTGAAACACTACCGCAAGACCCGCAAGTCGCTGGATGACCTGGGGGTCAATGACCGCGACCGCACCCCGATCCGGCCGGAATATGTGGCCCGCCTTGTCGATCAACTGGCTGACGATGCCGCGGTGTTCACCTACGACGTCGGCACGCCGACCATCTGGGCCGCGCGCTACCTGACCATGAATGGCCGACGCCGGCTGATCGGGTCAGCCACCCACGGCAGCATGGCCGGTGCGCTGCCACACGCGATCGGCGCCCAGACCGTCGACCGGAGCCGGCAGGTGGTGGCATTGGCCGGTGACGGAGGCCTGACGATGCTGTTCGGGGAGTTGGCCACTCTGATACAGAACAAGCTGCCGGTGAAGGTGGTCGTGTTCAACAACTCCTCGCTGAGCTTCGTTGAGCTGGAAATGAAAGCCGCCGGGATCGTCAACTTCGGTACTGATCTGAACGCCATCGATTTCGCGGCGGTAGCCAAGGCGCTGGGCCTGTGTGGTCGTCGGGTCGAAAACCCCGGCGACCTGGCAACCGCGTTGAGCGATGCGTTCAGCTGTGATGGGCCAGCGGTTGTCGATGTCGTCACCGCGCGCCAGGAACTGAGCATCCCGCCGGTCATCACCGCTGAGCAGGCAAAAGGGTTCTCGCTGTACGCGATCCGCACCATCCTCGCCGGCCGCGGCGACGAGCTCCTCGATCTTGTCAGCACCAACGTCGCCCGGCGGATCCTGGATTGACGCCGCTGAGCGGCACGCCCGCGACCACTGGCTCCTGTTCGCCGGGGAGGGTCGATTCGGGTGCTCGCCCACGCGAGGTCATGCCGGACTGAGGCACAGCACTTCGTCGAGGCTGGCGGTGCGCAGCCCGGCAGCGGCCGCCCGCCGCCCGACTGCGGTGATCGGGTCGGCGCCGTGCAACCCCCCGGCCCGATCCAGGCGTGTGGTGTCGAACATCGCCGGGCCCCTGGCCACTGTGTCGGTGAGGAGGTAGCGCCCGGCATCGGGGGCCCGGCGTACCGTCTGCTCGGCCGCGCAGGCACCGATCAGCGTGGCCGCATCCGCGACGTTGATTGCCACCTGAAACACCTGTGGTTCTGCCCGCAACACGCCGGTCAGACGAGTGATGAGATTCTCGGGTGCAAAGAATCGCCACCCTTGGCCCAGATGCAGCCAGAATCGTCCGTGGACCTGGCGGCGGATCTGCGCAAGCTGCGCGCCCGCGGGATCGTCGCTACCGGAATGAGCGAACTCGAGGAACCCGTAACGCTCGCGCAGCGCCGCACGATCCTGGCTTGGCAGGCCGGCGTCAACCACCAGAAATCGCCCGGCCCGCGAAAGATCGAGGCAACAAACCAGAAATGAGTTCAGTGCCTGCTCAGTCGCGCCCCGGTCGGGCCCGGCAACCAGGGTGACGATCACCTCGGCTTCGCCGGCGACCACATCCCGCACCACTGCATCGGGATACGATGAGGCCGCCTCGATCATCGTCGGGACACACATATCACGGTTGCGCGCAATCCGTTGCCGATCATGCTCGGGAATGTCGGGGTGGGACAGCAGACGCCGCCACAGCGTGAATGCCTCGGCGTGCCTGCCAATCCGGAATGCGCATGCCGCTTGCTGGTCGAGAGCGCGCCAGGTGTAGATATCCGCGTCTAACACTAACAGGTCGTCTTCGGGAAACGGGATTTCGGCGACGCGCTGGGCAAACAGGTAGCCAAGCCGGTAACGTCCTTCGGCGCAGTAGCGGTACGCGATTGCATACAGCGGCTCGGCGCGTGTCGGCCGAAACTCCCAGGCCCGCAGATAGGCGTCTTGAACATCGGGCCACGGCGCCCCAAGTTGCGCCATCGACTGGGCAATCTGCCATGCCGCGAAGTAGACCTCCTCTTCCCAGCCGCCCATCTCGACTCGCCGCGCATACCAGGTGCATGCGTTGACGAAATCGCCAAGCGCGAAATAAGTCTGAGCGAGCAAGAAGACTGACCGTGCATCCTTGGGGTTGCGTTCAACCTTGGCCAGCAACAGATCACGCACATGCTTCGCCGGATCCACTTGCTGGGCACCCGCTTGCGCTGTAGTGGGCGGAATAATACTGTGCGCGGCCGCCTCCAGTTGGGCATCGGTGACCTCAAGGCACAGCTCGCCCGCGAGCCGACGGATCACCACGGCTGGTGCGGCGCGAAGCGCCTCGAAGTCGACCCTGATCGTCGCAACACCGCGAAGCGCTTCGTCGCGCGCTGCGATCAGACGTGCCGTTGACTCAACCCGCTCCTGCTCGTCGCTCAACCAGCCCAGCCGATTCAGGGACGCCACCACTTTCGGGAGCGGCCGGTCCACCACAACCGGCACCACCGGGCCCCAGGCTTCGCGGATGACGTCAACGGCAAGACAAAGAAGAGGATTCTTGGCGCCCGGCCGCTGTCCGGCGATGCGCGCCGCGCGACGATGCTCGTCGGCCCAACTGCGCAGTTTCGCCCGGAAAGCACCGCCGTCGATTCTGAGCTGACCTCCAGGGCCGTTGAAAGCACCAAAAGCTCTGCGGCATAACAGGGTTAGCCGGTAGTCCTCCCAGGTTTCGTATGGTTCGCGAAGGGCCAAGTCGAACTCGGCGCCCATAAACACCCCAAGGTGGTGCAGGACACCGGCCACGGCCGAGGTGCCGCCGCACCATGGGCCCAGGACAACGATGATCGGCTCGACGAATGCCACGACATCCTCCCACAGCCCGACCGCTGGGAACGGTACCAAATCGTCGGCGTACTCAATCTGGATTGGTGAATCGATGATTTTGAGCCTGCGGCGTGCGGACCCGCAGCGATCGGCGCCCGCGCTCACAGCTCGACCGTGCCGGCGGCATTGAGGACTCGGCTGCCGGGCCGAGCCGATGGATCCGGTTTCTGTGAGTAACGCAGGTCCGGTGTGCGTGGCAATAGCTGAAGATGCTGTGCCACAGGGCACTTGCCAGGGCCAGTAGGACAGCCCAGCCGCGCCGGCGCCGATGTCACCTGCACAATGACCGCCAACCCCACCGTCAACCGACCTGACAACATTGCAATAACAAATAAATTTTTCACGTATTGTTCTCAGGTCTTTGATAGGATTCATCACACGCCAGTACCCCGACCGGCTGGTACCGCGTGACAGGATCCGCCTATGGAACTACCCCGCCGCCCGTATGCCGCCGCTGGTGTCGCCACCGCAGCCGCCAGCCTGATCGCCGTCACCCCGGTGGCCCACTCGTCACTGGCGTCACTTGCGCCGGCGGTTCAGCTGTTGGCCGGTGAGGAGGAGATCGTCCTGGACCTCGTGCGGCACGGGTCCAACGGGCCGCCCTCTTACCTGTCGACGATCGGCTCGTTTCTGCCCGGATATTCGCTCAACGCGACCGGCGAGGAACAGGCGCAAGCCGTCGCCCAGGTGCTCGCGCCGGGTACGCCCTACGCGGGGATCTATGCGGGGGACAACATCCGGATGCCGGAGACCGCAGCGCCGTTGGCTGACCTACTCGACATGAAAGTGCAATTACTGCCCGGGCTCGACGAGATCCCCGGCGGTATTTACAACGGTCTGCAGGCGTCAAGCCCCGGCGGCATCCTCTACGAGCTGACCTTGGCTGCGTGGGCGTTCGGATTGGACTTCGTGCCGATGCCGGGCTCCTACGACATCAACGGAGTGGCCTTCGACGAGAACTTCACCGGCGCCGTTCAAACCATCTATGACAACACCGTGAGCACCGACGCCCCACCCAAAGACGTCTTGTTCTCCGGTGAAGCCGCGATCAGCACCTGGGTGCTGATGAACGCCAAAAACCCTGACTTGTCAATCTTCTTACCGATGTTTCTCGAAGATCTGGTGTCGGGTAAGGCGTTCCTGCCCAACACGGGAATTGTCGTTGTCCAGGGCGATCCTGAGGCCGGGTGGACGATAGTCAGCTGGAACGGGCAGTCGATCCCGGCTCCGGGATTGCCCACCGAGCTGGTGGTTGACGTGCGCGACTTGATCACCGCGCCGCAGTTTGCGGCTTACAACATCTTCGAGGCCGCTCTCAGCGGCGATCCGACGACGATTCTGAACGCGATTCAGACTGGGGCCAGCGATATCGGCACTGCACTGGTCCAGTTCCCTGTCTCGGTGATCAGTGACCTCCTCGGCGCGGTGAGCGGAGGCACCCAAAATCTCGCTGGCGACATCACCGGGTTGTTGCAGGCTGACGTCGGCGCGGCCACCGCGGCAACGTTGCTGGACCCAGCGGGCATCAGCTCACTGCTGGGCACCTTTGCCGCGGACCTCCCGGCCATGCTGGGTCTGTTCTAAACCTGGGCGCGACACACCACCAAGCCACACTCGTCGCGTCGGCGCATCGATCCTGGGCGTAGCAGCTACGGAGCGATGTGTTCGAAACCCTTCTCATACAGGTTTTTTCTGCTTCGCCACCGGCCACTGACCCCGCGTGGGGCGACACCGGCGTTCAGCTGCGCGTTCGCCGCGCGGAGACGAAAACGTTCGGCATGCGGTCGCTGGCCACGTCGCTGCGACCGTAGCGGGCCAGCCACTCCCCCAGGGTCGCCGCCGATACCTCCCAGCCGTGCTCGTTCAGCCAGGCACTCAGATCGGTGCGCTCCTCGGGATACCACAGTTCTTCGAGATCGATGACGTCGGTGTCGACGAGGCCGGTGGCCACCGACCGCAAGTGCCGCATCTGGTCACGTTGGCGCGCCAGCCACTGGGGGTTCAGCGCCTCGGCGCCGACCGCGTTGGCAGCCAGCCGGCTGCCGACGGCGCTGAGCTCGTGGATGCGTTCGAACAGCGAATCCTGCGCTGATGCCGTCAGATAGCGCAGCAGCCCCTCAGCCGACCAGCCGGTGGGCCTGGCCGGATCGAACCCGGCGTCGCGCAGCGCCCGCGGCCAATCCTGGCGCAGATCCACCGGCACATTCACCAGATTGACCCGTGGGCGCGCCCCGTGACGTTGCAGCGTGACGGCCTTGAACTCCAGCACCTTCGGCTGGTCGACCTCGTAGAGGGTGATACCGTCCGGCCACGGCAGCCGCCACGCCCGCGCGTCCAGACCCGACGCCAGGATCACCATCTGCTGGATGCCGGCGTCGGCGGCGGCCAGAAAGAACTCGTCGAAAAACACCGTCCGCACCGCCATGAAGTCGATCATCGCGCGCACCATCGTCCGCACGTCGGTATCGACATCGTCAGGCAGCGCCGGCTTTGCATACAGACTCCAGATGCCCTGGCCGGCCTCGTCCAGAAATACCCGCGCGAACGGGTCACGGATCAGCGGGTTTTCGCTGTCCGTCTCCGCGGCCCGCGCAGCGGCAACGGTCAGGGCTGTCGCACCCACGCTTTCGGTGATGTCCCAGGTGTCGTCATCGGTTCTGGGCATACTCACGTGCTCCCGTCGGACCGTATCGAGGTGTAGTACCAGTTGTCAGCGAACGGCGATTGATCGGCGCGCGGGGCCAGGCCGTGTGCCGCCAGCAACTGGCTCATCGGTGTCGTGACCGACTGCCAGCCGCGGTTGTCCAGGTACCTCGCAACGTCGTGACGGTCGCCGTCATAGACGAGGTCGGACGGCACGATGTCGAACCCGTGGCTCCCCCACCGTTGCAGGACAGGTTGCAGCATATCGCGGGTCAGCGGAACAAAAATCTCGGTGGCCAGCTGGCTGCCGGTGGCGCTGAGCGCAGTGATGCTATCCAGCAACCGATCTTGGGCATCCGGCGACAAAAACGGCAGCAGGCCCTCAGCGATCCACGCGGTGGGCCGGCCGGGATCGAAACCTGCCCGACGCAGCGCCGTGGGCCAATCCTGACGAAGGTCGATTGGCACCACCCGCAGGTCGGCAGCCGGTTCGGCGTTCAGCCCGGCAAGCGTCGCGGTCTTGAATTCGATGACCTGGGGCTGGTCGACCTCGAATACCGTGCTGCCCGGCGGCCAGGACAGCCGGTAACTGCGCGCGTCCAGACCAGATGCCAAAATCACCGCCTGACGAATACCCGCCCCCATCGCGTTGCAAACGAAGTCGTCGAAATAGCGGGTCCGGACGGCCATCAGGTCGACAAACCACTGCAGAACGCGCCGGCTGCCGTCGTCAGCGAGGTCAAGCTCGCCGCCTGCCCAGCGGGTGAAAAAGTCAATTCCCACGGCCCGCACCAGCGGTTCGGCGAACGGATCGTCGATAGTCAGATCACCCGCCTTGCCGGCGGCGCCCCGCGCGGCGGCCACCAGTGTCGCGGTCGCTCCCACGCTTGTTGCCAGGTCCCACGTGTCGTTGTCGTGACGCAGAGAGGGGTCCATACCTTCCATCTTGCAACCCCACCGTCTAGCCCCTGGCACGCGGCACACCGACCTGGGCCTGTGGCCCGGCGAATTCGTGCTCGTTGCTTTTTCACCCAAAATTCACCCGAAACCGCCGGCCGTCCGCACAGACGCCGGTTAACGCGGTCACACCGCGCTCACCACGGGCAGAGGTACGGGGAGAGATCGGCCATGAACCAGGCGAGGCGCGCCTGCGCAATGCCCCCTCTGCGGGCTAGTGGTCCGCTGTGGCCGTGACCCGCCGCAGCCGGTGGTTGGTCACCCGGAGCTGGCGGTGCGTTGCATCAGCCAAAACCTCAACCTGCTGCGGTTGCAGCCGGCCACACACCCGGCCCCAGTGAATCGCGATCTCGTCGCCGACCGCCACATCGGGCACGGCGCTGTACCCGTCGGCCCAGACGTCGAGCCTGCGCGGCGCAGGGTCCGACAGATGCAGCGACTGACCATCCCACACCAGTCGGCGGCACAACACCTCAACGCCGTCACCGTCACGGGAAAGCACTGTCCCCCATGTGATTCGGCAATTGTCAAGCACATTCAGCGGGTGCTCGTCAAGGCCACGGCCCAGCAGCCTCGACCAGGGATAGACACCGAAAACGTGAAAACAGTGGTTGGCGGCCGCTTCGCTCGCCAGATCCGTGTTGAGGTGTGCCCAATAACGGCCTGCCTGCGGACCGATGACCGCGAGCAACTCGGCGACGAATGCGTAGGGGTCCAGGTCGGCGCCGAGTCCGCCGCCCAGCCAGTACGACTCGACGAGCCGGTAATCCAACGGGTCGGCGATACCGGTCATCTCCGAAAGCACCTGCAGATACGGCCAGGCCCCCGAAAACGTCATCGCCGCGGCGCGGACCTCGTGCACCGATCCGCCGCGCAGCGTCGCTCCCAGCGGCGGGCCGCAAAAGCCCAATGCGTTGGGGGCATACGCGTAGCGGGCGAACATTTCAGCCCCCCGGGTGTCAACTGCCGGTGCTGACACTGTCACGCCCGCCCGGAGGACCCCACCAGCTTGACGGCGTCGCGATGCAGACGGCCGAAGTTGTAATAGGCCGCACATGCCCCCTCAGGTGACACCATGCAGGTGCCGATCGGGGTCTCCGGCGTACACGCCGTGCCGAAAACCTTGCATTCCCAAGGCTTAAGCACACCTTTGAGCACCTCGCCGCACTGACATGCCTTTGGGTCGGCGACCCGCACCCCAGGCATGGCGTAGCGCAGTTCGGCGTCGAAGTCGGCGAAATCGTCGTGTATGCGCAACGCGCTTTGCGAAATGAACCCCAGGCCGCGCCATTCGAAGTGCGGGCGCAGCGCGAACACCTTGCCCATCAGCGCCAGCGCCGCCGGGTTGCCGTGCTCAGGCACCACTCGCGAGTACTGGTTTTCCACCTCGCAGCGGCCTTCGCGGATCTGACGCAGCAGCATCGCCACCGACGCCAGGATGTCCAGCGGCTCGAAACCAGAGACTACCAGTGGTTTTCGGTAAACCTCCGGCACAAATCGGTACGGCCGGTTGCCGACGACAGTCGACACATGCCCGGGCCCAATGAAACCCGAGAGCCGCAGATCCGGGGACTCCAGAATCGCCTTGATCGGCGGCACGATCGTGACGTGGTTGCAAAACACACTGAAATTCGCCAAGCCCAGATCGCGGGCCCGCACCAATGTCACCGCGGTTGATGGCGCGGTGGTCTCGAAACCGATCGCGAAGAACACCACGTGTTTGTCGGGGTTGTCAACCGCGATCTTGAGTGCGTCCAATGGCGAGTAGACGAACCGCACGTCGGCGCCACGCGCCTTGGCGTCCAGGAGATTACCGTTGGAGCCGGGCACCCGCATCATGTCACCGAAACAGGTGAAAATCACACCGGGCTGGCCGGCCAGCCACATCGCGTCGTCGATGCGGCCCATCGGGATCACACAGACCGGGCATCCAGGCCCATGCACCAGTTCGACGTTTTCCGGCAGCAGGTGCTCGATACCGTGCCGGTAGATGGTGTGCGTGTGCCCGCCGCACACCTCCATGAACTTGAAATGTTCGCCGCCGTCGCCGGCCAGGCGCTCGATCGCCCCCAGCAGTGTGCGGGCCGCCGCCGGATCGCGAAACTCATCGACAAACTTCATCATCACTCCCGATCACACGATGGCAGACGAGTCGAAGGCCGCGATCTCGGTGGTATACGCGTCACCGAGCTTTTTGACCGCGTCGAGCGTCAGCAGCGCCTCGGTCTCGTCGATCTTGGCCATCGCGAAGCCGACGTGCACCAAAACCCAGTCATCGGGCTGGGGCATGTCGTTTTCCAGCAGCCGCACACTGATCGTGCGCTGCACACCGCTGACATCGACTTTCGCCAAGTAGTTTTCCGGGTCGGTGATCTCAACGATCCGCCCCGGGATTCCAAGACACATTCGTTCATCCCCTCATTCAGCAGATCCGCGGCAGCGGGTCACCGACGAGCATGTCGACGATCCGCGTACCACCGAACCCGGTGCGCACCACCACAGTCTGCGCCGGTTCTTCGAGTATTTCTCCGACTTCGGCCGCATCGGCGCCCAACGGATGCGACCGCAACGCCGCTATCGCCGCCTCGGTCTCCTCCGCGGCGACGACGGCCACGATCTTGCCCTCGTTGGCCACGTAGAGCGGATCGATGCCCAGCAGCTCACACGCCCCGGCCACCATTGGGCGCACCGGCAGCTTTTCCTCGTCGAGTAACACCCCCAGCCCGCACGCCTGGGCCAGCTCGTTGCAGACAGTGCCCACCCCCCCGCGCGTCGCGTCACGCAGCCAGCGCGTGGACGGCGCAGCCGCCAGCAGCGACTCCACCAGCGGACTCACCGAGGCGGTGTCGGAACGGATATCGGCCTCGATCGCCAGATCACCGCGGGCCAGCATCACCGCCATACCGTGATCACCCATCGACCCCGACAGCAGCACCTTGTCGCCCGGGCGTACCGAGCGGGCTGACAGGTCACGGCCCGCGGGGATCACACCCACCCCCGTCGTGGTGACGAACACCCCGTCAGCCGCACCCTTGGGCACCACCTTGGTGTCACCGGTGACGATCTGCACACCGGTTTCCGCGGCCGCCGCCGCCATGTCGGCAGCGATCTGCTTGAGCTCAGCGATCGGAAAACCCTCTTCGAGCACGAATGCGGCCGAGATCCATTGCGGCACCGCGCCACTGACGGCGAGATCGTTGGCGGTGCCATGCACCGCCAACTGGCCGATTGAGCCGCCGGGAAAAGTCCGGGGCTGCACCACAAACGAATCCGTGGAGATCACCAGCCGCTCACCGCCCGGCAAGTCGATGACCGCGCCGTCGCACAGCGGTTCCAGCAGCGGATTGCGGAACGCCTCCACGAACACGGCGTCGACCAGGGCCGCCGACGCTTTCCCGCCTGCCCCGTGCGCCAGGGTTACCCGCTCTTCCAGCAACCGGGGGCGCCGCCGGCGGAACGACTCGATCCGCTCGATCACCTGGCCCTCGTCGAACCTCGGGCCGGACGAGAGGTATTCGCTTGCTGACTGGCTCACGACATCGTCACCCCCGTCGCATCGGCCCGTTCGTGCACCGCCACCCACAGCTGGTAACCCAGCAGCGCCTGCGCCTCCTGGATCCGGTGCACACTCTGCGAACCCACGATGAAGCACACGTCGACATCGGGGTTGTCGGCGAACGCCCCCCCGTTGTAGCCGGCAAACCCGACGGTGTACATGCCGCGGCGACGCGCTTCCGCCAGCGCGGCCAGCAGGTTAGGTGAGTTTCCGCTGGTCGACATCGCAATGGCGATATCACCGGCCCGCGCGCGGGCAATCAACTGCCGGGCGAACACCAGCTCGAAGCCGACATCGTTGCCCAGCGCGGTCACGATCGCCTGATCCGCGGTCAGCGACCAGGCAGGCAGCGGCTTACCGATGGGCGGCCGGGCGAACAACATCGCCAACGTCGTCGAATCCGTGCAGCTGCCGCCGTTGCCGAACGTGAACAGGCGCCCTCCCGCCGCGAACCGGCGCGCCATCTCGGCGGCGGCCCTGCCCAGCGATTCCGCATTGGACTCCAGCGTCGACCGGCGCAGCGCCAGGCTCTCGGCTGCCTTCGCCTCCGCCGACGCGGCCAGATCGGCCAACAGCGACTGCGCATCGTCTTCCCGGGCGTCAATGAACGGATACAAGAAGTTGGTCGGCTCCTGCCCGGCGTCGCGGGCGTCGAATCTGGTCATCGGCGCCGCTCCGCAGGCCCGGCCCTGCCGGGCTGGTCGTCGCCGACGCGGCTGATGGCCGTGCCCGCGTGCACCAGCACCAGCTCGCCCACATCGACCGGTTCGACCAGCGCGGTCGCGATCGTCTCGACACCGCCGGCGGTGCGCACCTGGGCCGTGCCGTCCCCGGACACTGCCAGCACCTCACCCAGGCGTCCCTCGTCGCTGCAGGTGATGCACACCTCTTCGGCCGCCGCCTTCAGCAGGCCGGGATGCTCGAAACAGACGTGGGTCAGCTCCCACAACACGTGGTAGAACAGCACGAAGCCGCCGGTCGCGGGCACGCGGGGATCCGGGTCGTCGAGCCACAGCACGTGGTCAGCGCTGCCGGCCGGGGGTCGCTCACCACTGCCGATCCAGACAGTGCTGACACCCCACGCCGGCGCCCGGCGCATCACCGACCGCACGTCGGGGTGCCGGGCACCGGACACTGCGATCACGATGTCGCCGGCACGAGCCGACACCCGCACCGCATCCACCAGGTCGGCCCCGGTCAGCGCCACCGCCGGCAATGCCCGCTTGCCCACGATCACCGGATGGATGAACTCGACCGCGATATGCAGGGCATGCGGCTCCCAGCCGGGCGCGAGAGACCACATGGTGGCCCCGGCCGAGAACCGTTTGGCCAGGGTGAAGGCGGTGGCGGCCAGATCGGCGGCCAGCTCGCTGCCGAGCCCGCGGTCAATGGCGGTGGTCGTCATCGCAGCACCACCCTTCTGAGACCGAACACCCGGCGCGGATTCTTCAACCACGATCGCACCTTTGAGCACACGATTCATCCCCGTTTGGCGAATCAGCCCGCGGGCTGGTCGATATCAGGACCGATATCGCCGCCTGACCGAGCGCCAGCCCCCCGTCGTTGGGCGGGACGAGGTGATGGGTCAGCACCTCGAAGCCCGCCTGGTGCAGCTGTTGCCGGCAGGCGTGCAGGAGCAGCACGTTCTGGAACACCCCACCGGTCAGGCCCACCAGTCGCACCGATCCGGCAACCAGGCTGACCGTCGCGGCGACAGCGGCAGCGACCGCCTCATGAAACCGCGACGCCAGCACCGCGGGCGCCACACCCGCCCGCAGCGCCGAGACCATCGCCCGGATCATGTCACGCGGGTCAATCACCCCGTCGGGTCGTACGGCCAGCCGCAGCGCCGGTGTCCCCGGCGGCGGGTCACCGGCCGAGTCGGCCAGCACCTCCAGCTCGATGGCCGCCTGGGCCTCGTAGTCGATGCGGTGACGGATCCCCAGCAAAGAGGCGATGGCGTCGAAGAGCCGGCCCATGCTCGAACACGGCACACAGCCCACACCGCTGTCCAGCTGGGACCGGGTCACCCGCAGCTCGGCCGCCGTGGCGGCGCCGACCGGCGGAAGATCCGCCGTCCACTCGATACCGGCCATCCACAACTGAGACAGCGCCATCCGCCAGGGATTCCGCACGGCGGCGTCGCCACCCGGTAACGGCACCGGCAACAGGTGCCCGACCCGGGCGAAGCGGTGGCTATCGTGCCCCAGGGCCAAAATCTCCCCGCCCCAGATCGTCTGATCGCAGCCGTAACCCGTGCCGTCAAAAGACACACCGATAATGGGTTCACCCAGACGGCCGTGTTCGGCCAGCAGGGACACCACATGCGCATGGTGGTGCTGGACGAGGTCCAACGGGCGCTCCCCGGCGCGGCGCTCGGCCCAGCTGCGGGTCTGATAACCCGGGTGCATGTCCGCCGCCAGGCGGACCGGCCGGTGGCGTATGTCGCTGAGCTGGGCGACCGCCCGTTCGAACGCGCGCAACGTCTCCCAGGTGCCCATGTCGCCGATGTGCCCGGACATAAACGCGCGCGGACCGTCGGTGAGGCAGAACGTGTTCTTCAGCTCGCCGCCCACCGCCAGCACGGGCGGGCCGTCGCGGCCGAGGTCGACCGGCAGCGGCGCGTAGCCGCGGGAGCGGCGGATCGGCAGTTCCCGACCGTCGACGACCCGCACCACCGAGTCGTCGCACGGCACATGGATAGGCCGGTTATGGTCGAGCACCGCATCGCACAGCGGTGGAAGTCGTTGCGCAGCATCGTCTTCAGTGAAGCAGATAGGCTCGTCGGAGCGGTTGGCGCTGGTGAGCACCAACGCGTCGGGCGCCGGCGCGTCAGCGCCGGGGACCGGCGCGAGCAGCAGGTGGTGAAGGGGTGAGTACGGCAGCATCAGCCCCAGCAGCGGGTTGGCGGGTGCGACGGCGGCGGCCACCGGCGCATCTGGGCGGCGCCGCAACAAGACAATCGGGCGCGCCGGGCTGGTCAGGATTGCGGCCTCGCTGTCGTCGATCCACGCATAACGCCGTGCGACGTCAAGGTCACGCACCAGCATGGCGAACGGCTTGGCGCCGCGGGCCTTGCGGGCCCGAAGCCCACCGACCACCGCTTCATCGTCGACCGCGCAGGCCAGGTGGTAACCGCCGATCCCCTTGATCGCGACCACCTGGCCGCTCGCCAGCGCGTGTTGCGCCGCCGCCAGGGCCGCGTCTGATCCGTCGACCCGGTGGGACCCCGAACTGAACCACAGCGACGGCCCGCAGTCCGGGCAGGCGATGGGCTGGGCGTGAAACCTGCGGTCTGCCGGGTCGTGGTATTCCACCGCGCAGCGCTCGCACATACCGAACGCCGCCATGGTGGTGGCCGGGCGGTCATAGGGCAGCGCGCGGATGATGGTGAACCGGGGGCCGCAGTTCGTGCACGTCACAAAGGGGTGCCGGTAGCGGCGATTGGCAGGGTCGAACAGCTCGGCGACGCACTCGTCACACACGGCGATGTCGGGCGGAATCGGTGTGGTGGCGCCGCCGGCGGTCTGGCTTTCCACGATGCGGAAATCGGTGCCGCCCCCGGTCTCGGGGTCCATGTCGACGATCTCGACACCGGTGATCCTCGCCAGCGGCGGCGCTTCGGCCCGCAGCCGGCGTCCGAACTCGCTGACCCGCGCCGGCGGCCCCTGCACCTCGAGGAACACCGCGCCGGAATTATTGCCGACGAACCCGGCCAGTCCCAGCTCGGTAGCGACCCGGTGCACGAACGGGCGAAACCCCACGCCCTGAACTACGCCGGTTACCGTGAACCGCTGCCGAACCTGGCCGGTGCGCAGCACCACATCGGTCACGGCGACCACCGCAAAGACACAGGCAGCACAAAACCGGCGGGCCCGACGTGCTGGCCGCCCCGGTCAGTTCGCCCCTCAACACGCCTCAGGATCACACCGTTTCGCCAGTTATGACCCTACAACTCAGGCCGAACACATGCCAGGTGCCCGTCGCCGGCACCCGTGGCGGATTCAGCGCCGCATGATCATCGGCCGGCCAGCCGCGCCGCCGTCGGACGGCCGCCGTCGCCGATCGTCGGCGCCACCTCACGTGGGGGATCCTCGGCTCCACAGCGCATCAGCCGGGGCCGGCGCAACCGGCCGGCGCACATAACCCCGGCAGGAAAAGGTCTGGTGCCCCCATGCCAGGCCGATCTGGTAAATCGAAAAGCCTTGTGCTATAAAGGTATTCTGTTTAGCTGGTGTGACGTCCCGGCTGGCTTTTCGGGTGGCGGATGCCATTATCGCCGTGGTGGTGGCCACATTTTATTGTGCATCAACACAATCCAGAAAGATCACCGGAACCAGATCGACACTATTTTCCTACACCAGGCTGTCACGACCGCTCAGAGCGATAGCACTCGACAAAGTCACCGTAGCCGCACGACTCGGCCAGCGCCAGCTCGTCTTCCCGATCAGGCTCTTCGAGGTCGTCCATCCACTGCCGGACCAGGGCTGCACCCTTGCGCACGGTACCGTCAGCCTGCGGATCTGCGCGCAAATGTCCGAATGAGCGAATGTAGCGGTCAGCCAGTGTCAACCGGTGGGCGCCGGTCACTACGTCGACCGCTTCACCTGCCCACAGGCGGACCATTCGCCGGTAGGCGGTCATCTCGTCGACGGGCAGTCCCGCGGCGCACAGGACGAAGCGGGCGTTCCGCAGCTCGGCAAGTATGTCCGTACGCCGCGCCTTCAGCGTTTCACGCGCGAGACGAAGCTCGGCGCCAAACTGGTCCGCGGTCAAGCACGTCAGCGATTCGTCGAGGGCCGAGGGATACAGTGCACGGCCGATATCAACACGCGCCCAGTCTCCGAAACTTTCTGCCCACGTGGCTAATTCGCCGACTGCCACGTTGAGCTCGGCGCGATGACGATCGAGATGCTCTGCGAACTCAACATAGCCTCCAGCAATCAGCAACTGTGCCGCTCGCACCACTGACGCTGTCAAAGCACCATGAGCACCGATCAGCGTCACGATCTGGTCATGGGCCCGCCGCTCACCGTGCACGGCAATCACCCCGGGGCATGCCTGCTTCCTGCAAAGTCGGACCCGCCACCGAATCCCTGCGGCCCGGGGACGGGCAAGGGTCGAGATCGAACCGCTGTACATGGTTTAGGACCTCATCGATCATGTCGTCAAGCCCCGCGCGCGCCTCGATGCGGGCAAGCTGGTCCGCCGTCGTGCGGGTGGCGACTCGCCGAGGTAAGAACAGCTGGCAACAATCCTCATCCGGTAGGGCGGCGATCTCAGCGGTGCCAAGTCGGCGTGCTTCGGCCATTATCTCCTGCTTGTCGAACGCCAGCAGCGGGCGCAGCACCGGAACACTGACAGCTTGATCGGCCACCGCGAGGTTTGGCAGGGTTTGACTGGCGACCTGTCCCAGGCTATCGCCGGTGACCAGAGCCTGCGCACCGATCCGGCGCGCAAGCGTGTCAGCCAGGCGCAGGTAGAGCCGGCGCTGTGCCACGATCTGCGCTTCACCGGCACCGCTGGCGGCCAGGATGCGTTGGGCACGCCCGACGGCAACGACGTACAGATGCGAATCGGATTGGAAACGCGCAAGGCTGCGTCCCACAGCGTACGCCTTGTAGATCGAGGAGGGATTGGTGAACGGCGCGCCTGTGCAGTGCAGGAAGTCGCAGTGCAGTCCCCGTCGCATGGCGCGGTACGCGGCGACGGGTGAGTCAAAACCGCCGGACAACAGCACCAGCGCGCGACCACTCGAGCCTACCGGCAGTCCGCCGCGGCCGTGATGTCGCTCGAGTCCGACGAAAATTTCGCAGCGATCAACCTCGACCAGCAGCTCCACGTCCGGCCGGTCCAAGTTCACGCGCCAACCCAATTCGGCACACACTCTCGCCCCAACCCGGGCCGCCAACTGCTCGGACGTCAGCTCAAACCGCTTGTCACGACGCACACAGCGCACCGCGAACGTCGGCCGCGGTGTGTGGGGCCCGCGCTCGCGCAGCAGCTGCACTCCGGCGGCCTCGGCGGCCGCCGCGGATTTGGCCACGCGCCACGCCGGTTGCACGACGCTGAGACCAATCACGTCGCCGGCTCGCGCCACCAGCTCGGCCTGGGACAGCTGCGGCGCGGAGACGGCCAAAACACCCGAGCGCCGACGCAATCGGATTCGTGGTGGTGGTGTCTGGCCACGGGTCAGCGCACGCTCGAGATTGCGCAGCAAACAACGCTCGAAACGCTCACGGTTACGGTGCTTGAGCACTAACTCGCCGTATTTCAACAGTACACACGGTTCCGTCCGGACACCGACCGGCTGCGCGTCGGAAATACCCGCAACCGCAGCGGACGGCACCGGGTTCACCATCGCCGCACTCCTGCGCTCGCCGGAACACCGGACATGCATGCGATGGTGTTCACGAAATCTACTGCACACCAGTTACTTTCGCACTGCGTCATCTGTCAACGCCTCCCCAGCCGAAACGACGTCGCCGACTCGCCGAGCCATCCACCGTAGATTGCGTTCCTGCCCACTGCTCACCGGTGCCCTCGCAGTGGCGGCGAGCCACCACGGTGTCCGGGATCGCCGCGACCAGCAACCCGGGCAGTGTGCAGATATACCCACTCACACCGTCGAAAACAACTTCGACCCCGCATGCCGCGTGCGATGTCGTTGATGACGCGGCGAGCGGCGCCGGTGTCGCGGCGAGGAGACTGACCGCGCGCCGCTCGCCTGGGGCTCTCTGCACCTGCCGGCCCGGCGTCTGGCCGAACCCCCGGCAGCCGCTCAGGCGTTGATGGCTTTCCGTCCGCCCGCTTCGACGGGGATCTTGCGGGGCTTGGCCGCTTCGGCCACCGGAATCGTCAGCCGCAACACCCCGTCGGTGTAGTCGGCAGTGATGTGGTCGGCATCCAGGCCGGTACCCAGGTACAGCTGCCGACTGAAGACACCATGGGGACGTTCTCCGGTCAGCCAGTCCCGGGCGTCATCCACGGGGGGCCGCTCAGCGCGTACCGTCAGCGTGTCGTTCTCCACGTTGACATCCAGCGAATCGGCTTTGATTCCCGGCAAGTCGAGCTCGACGACGATCTTGTCGGCTTCACGCCAGGCGTCCATCGGCATCAGCGCGGGACGCGCCGCGGTGCCGAGCGTGGTACCCCATAGCTGCCGGGTCAGGCGGTCAAGGTCGCGAAAGATCGGATCAAACCTCAGCATGGCTATCACCTCCTTTCACCCTTTCACCCGTACGGAATATGTTCTTTTTCGCTACAGAAAACTTAACGGATCAGACACATATTCCTGTGCCGGGCGGGTTGGCCGCCCCGGGATTTCGCGGGTGGGCCGGAGGCCGGAACGCCAGCCGGGGCCATGGCAGCGGATCCGCAGAGTGCCGCAATCCGGCGCCGCGGAACCCAAAGCGTGATCTACATCACCGGCTTTGTG
Organism: Mycobacterium botniense; assembly: GCF_010723305.1. Classification (NCBI taxonomy): domain Bacteria; kingdom Bacillati; phylum Actinomycetota; class Actinomycetes; order Mycobacteriales; family Mycobacteriaceae; genus Mycobacterium; species Mycobacterium botniense. The sequence goes on from NZ_BLKW01000004.1 coordinate 2,071,935, forward strand.
GCAACCTCGGCTGCCCATGCGGGCAGGAATCAGCGGGCGGATGTGTTCAAAGCTGGTACACAGCTGACTTCTGACGCCGTTCTCGCAGAGGGGGTGGGTAATGGCTACGGACTACGACACACCGCGGCACAGTGACATTGACGAAGAACCACCGTTTCCGCTGGACGAGCTGAAGACCAGGCACAGCGAAATCGGGCTGGACATAGCTGACGAGGACGAACTAGAAGCCGGGGAGCCGTTCGAGCTGCCCGAGGCCGACCTCTCCGGCGAAGAGCTCTCGGTGCGGATCATCCCCAAGCGCGCCGACGAATTCACCTGCTCGAGCTGCTTCCTGGTGCACCACCGAAGCCGCCTGGCCCGCCAGGAGGGCGGCAGGATGATCTGCGCCGATTGCGCCACCTAGCGGCCATCGGGACAGCCAAACCCCCGGCCGCGTCACGGCTAACCCTGGCCGCAGGCGGCCAGGATGAGTTCACGCACCCGCGCGGCGTCGGCCTGGCCTTTCGTCGCCTTCATCACCATTCCCACGATCGCGCCCGCTGCAGCCACCTTGCCGGCCCGGATCTTCTGCACCACATCCGGGTTGGCGGCCAGGGCGTCGTCGACTGCCGCTTGCATCAGCGCGTCGTCGCGGACCAGCGCCAGCCCTCGCGCGGCCATCACCTCCTCGGGCTCACCCTCCCCGGCCAGCACCCCTTCGACCACTTGGCGGGCCAGCTTCACCGATAACTTGCCCTCGTCGACCAGGGCAATGACCGCGGCGACTTGAGCCGGGGTGATGGGCAGCTGATCAAGTTCCACACCAGCCTCGTTGGCCTTCTGGACGAGAAAATTGCCCCACCAGGCCCGTGCTGCCTCACTGGAAGCACCCTGCTCGATGGTCGCCGCCACCAGGTCGACGGCACCAGCGTTGACCAGATCGCGCATCACCTCGTCGGAGACGCCCCACTCGCGCTGAATTCGCTTGCGGCGCACCCAGGGAAGCTCAGGTATGGTCTGCCGCAGTCGCTCGACAAGTTCGGCACCGGGCGCGACCGGCTCCAGGTCCGGTTCGGGGAAGTAACGGTAATCCTCCGCGGTCTCTTTGGTGCGCCCCGGACTGGTGTACCCGGCCTCGTGGAAATGCCGGGTCTCCTGAACGACCCGGCCACCGGAGGCCAGAACAGCGCCCTGGCGTTGCATCTCGTAGCGGATTGCGACTTCGACACTTTTGAGCGAGTTGACGTTCTTCGTCTCGGTACGGATACCGAACTCTTTGGCGCCCAACGGTTTCAGTGACACATTGGCGTCGCAGCGCAGTGAGCCTTGCTCCATCCGGACATCGGAAACATCCATCGCACGCAGCAAATCGCGCAACGCCGTCACATATGCCCGCGCTATTTGCGGCGCCTGCGCACCGGCTCCCTCGATGGGTTTGGTGACGATTTCGATCAGCGGCACACCGGCGCGGTTGTAATCCAGCAATGACGTCGTCGCGCCGTGGATGCGACCGGTTTCACTGCCCAGGTGGGTCAGTTTGCCGGTGTCCTCCTCCATGTGCGCACGTTCGATCCCGACCCGAAACGTGCCGCCGTCCTCGAGGGGCACGTCGAGGTAGCCGTTGACGGCGATCGGCTCGTCGTATTGGGAAATCTGGTAGTTCTTCGGCATATCCGGATAGAAGTAGTTCTTCCGGGCGAACCGGCACCACGGTACGATCTCACAGTTCAGCGCCAGTCCGATGCGGATCGCCGATTCCACAGCGGCCTCGTTGAGCACCGGCAGCGCACCGGGGAGACCCAGACACACCGGGCACACCTGAGTATTGGGTTCGGCGCCGAATACGGTGGCACAGCCGCAGAACATCTTGGTCGCGGTGGACAGTTCGACATGCACCTCAAGCCCGAGCACCGGCTCGTAGCGGGCAATTACCTCGTCGTAATCGAGCAGCTCGGCAGGGGGCGCAACGGTCATGCCGCCGATTTTACGGCTCCGGCGGCCACGCTCGTGCACTGCGCGGGTGCGGACCGGTCGGGCTGATCAGCCTCGCTCCCGGAACGGAGCGCGGCATATCGCGGCATATCGTCTGTTCCCCGGCTGTCCGTTCGGCCCGGCCCCGTCGGATGACTTATGCCCCTGATTTCGTTGTGTGACACCGTATCCGGCTGATTGTGCTGAGGGTGGTCGCGCCTTTTACCGCAGCCGCCACCGGGTCGGATGCCGGGCCACGGCCACGACAGACGCCATTCACCCGGGCTGAGATCAGCCGAAAAACGCGGCGGCGTCGTCGTAGCGGCTCTGCGGAACCAGCTTGAGCTGGCGTACCGCATCGGCCAGCGGCACCCGGCCGATATTTTGACCCTGTAGGGACACCATCATGCCGTATTCGCCCGCGTGCGCGGCGTCAGCGGCGTTCACCCCGAAGCGGGTGGCCAGCACCCGGTCGAAAGCGGTCGGCGTGCCGCCCCGCTGAACGTGACCCAGCACGGTCACCCGGACTTCTTTATTGATGCGCTTCTCGACTTCAAGGGCGAGCTGCGAAGCCACCCCGGTGAACCGCTCATGCCCGTACTCGTCGATTCCGCCCTCTCGCAGCTCCATCGAACCCGGGATCGGTTTGGCCCCCTCGGCGACCACGGCGATGAAGTGGGACTCACCGCGCTGGAAGCGGCGCTTGACCAGGCGGCACACCTCTTCGACGTCGAAGGGCTGCTCCGGGATCAGTGTCATATGGGCACCCGAGGCCAGCCCGGCATTCAGCGCGATCCAGCCGGCGTGCCGGCCCATCACCTCGACCAGCATCACCCGCTGGTGTGATTCGGCGGTGCTGTGCAGCCGATCGATGGCCTCAGTGGCCACCGTCAACGCGGTGTCGTGGCCGAAAGTCACGTCGGTGCAATCGATGTCGTTGTCAATCGTCTTCGGGACCCCGACCACCGGCACGTTCTTTTCGGAGAGCCAGTGCGCCGCGGTCAGGGTACCTTCACCGCCGATCGGGATGAGGACATCGATGCCGTTGTCGTCGAGTGTTTCCATGATCTGCGGCAGCCCGGCCCGCAGTTTGTCCGGATGCACCCGCGCGGTACCCAGCATGGTTCCCCCCTTGGCCAGCAGCCGGTCATTGCGTTCGTCGTTGTACAGCTGGATGCGCCGGTTTTCCAGCAACCCGCGGAATCCGTTTTGAAACCCGACCACCGAAGAGCCGTATCGGGCGTCGCAGGTCCGCACCACCGCCCGGATCACCGCGTTCAGTCCGGGGCAGTCGCCACCGCCGGTGAGAATTCCGATCCGCATGCCGTTCATCTTGCCCTCGCGCCGCCGCTCATGGGCGCAACCGCGCGCAGTATCACCCACAACACACCGCGTCGGGGCGCTTTGGCAGCTCGCGGCCGGACGGGACGGCTACACGGTGGGCGCCGGCGGCAGTGGCCCGCGCGCCGCCTCATAGGCGGCCCCCACCCGATAGAGCCGGTCATCAGCCAGGGCCGGGGCCATGATCTGCAAGCCGACCGGCAGGTTGTCGTCCGGCGATAACCCGCAGGGCACCGACATGCCGCAGTGACCGGCCAGGTTCAGCGGCAGTGTGCACAGGTCGAACAGGTACATCGCCAGCGGGTCGTCTACTTTCTCGCCGATCCGGAACGCCGTGGTCGGGGTGGCGGGCGACACCAGCACATCAACCCGCCGGTACGCCTCGTCGAGGTCGCGGGCGATCAAGGTGCGCACCTTCTGCGCGTGGTTGTAGTAGGCGTCGTAGTAACCCGCTGACAATGCGTAGGTGCCGATCATGATGCGCCGCTTGACTTCTGGTCCGAATCCGGCGGCTCGGCTCAGCGCCATCACTTCCTCGGCGCTGCGCGTGCCGTCGTCACCGACGCGCAGCCCGTAGCGCATCGCGTCGAAGCGGGCCAAGTTACTCGAGACCTCCGACGGCAAGATCAGGTAGTAGGCTGCCAGCGCGTAATCGAAGTGCGGACAGTCGACTTCGCTCACCTCGGCGCCCAGCGCGGTCAACTGGGTCACCGCGGCCTCAAATGACGCCAGCACACCGGGCTGGTAGCCCTCACCGCGTAACTGGCGGACCACCCCGACCCGCACGCCGCGCAGGTCGCCCCCCGCGCCGGCCCGCGCCGCGCCCACCACATCGGGCACGTCGACGTCCACCGAGGTGGAGTCGCGAGCGTCGTGCCCGGCGATCACCGTATGCAGCAGGGCGGTGTCCAAAACAGTGCGCGCGCAGGGCCCGCCCTGATCCAGCGACGACGCGCAGGCCACCAGGCCGTAGCGCGACACCGTGCCATACGTCGGTTTGACCCCGACGGTCGCGGTCAGCGCGGCAGGCTGACGGATGGAGCCGCCGGTATCTGATCCAATGGCCAGCGGCGCCTGGAAGGCCGCGAGTGCTGCGGCGCTGCCGCCACCGGATCCACCGGGCACCCGCTCGACATCCCAGGGATTGCGGGTGGGACCGTAGGCCGAGTTCTCCGTGGACGAGCCCATCGCGAACTCGTCCATATTGGTCTTGCCCAGGATCGGAAGGCCGGCCGCGCGCAACCGTTGAGTGACGGTGGCGTCGTAGGGCGATCGCCAACCCTGCAGAATCTTGGATCCGCAGGTGGTCGGCATGTCGACGGTGGTGAACACGTCCTTGAGCGCCACCGGCACCCCGGCCAGCGGTGACGGCGGCCGCTCACCGGCGGCCAGCGCGGCATCGACCGCGGCTGCCGCCGCGAGCGCCTCATCGGCGGCGACATGCACAAACGCGCCATAGCGGCGGTCGGTGTCGGCAATCCGGTCCAGGCAGGCGCGGGTGATCTCGGTGGAGGACAGCTCCCCAGCGGCGATCTTGGCGGCTAACGTTGCCGCGTCCAGCCGGATGATGTCCGTCACGCGGGCTCCCCCAGGATTCGGGGCACGGCGAAACGGCCGTCGACGGCTTCCGGGGCCTGGGCCAACGCCTCCTGCTGCGTCAGCGACGGCCTGACGGTGTCCGGGCGGGTGACGTTGACGTCTTTGAGCGGACTGCCGGTGGGTGTGACACCGCTGACGTCGACGGTCTGGATCTGGCTGACGTGGCTGAGGATGGCGTCGAGCTGTCCGGCGAAACTGTCGAGTTCGGCGTCGGTCAACGCCAGCCGGGCCAGTTTGGCCAGGTGAGCTACCTCGTCGCGGGAGATCTTCGACACGACCGACAAGCCTAACCCGGCTGCGATACCGGTGCGCGCCGCGTCGCCGGCGGGTGACTCCGAGCGTGCAGACCGGCCCCGAGTTGCGGGCACCACCGTGCCGCACCGACCGTCCTATGTCACAGTGTTGCGCGTGGCTTCATATCTGCTGCGTATCCAGCTGGCCGACCGTCCGGGCAGCCTGGGCTCCCTGGCCGTGGCGCTGGGCAGGGTGGGCGCCGACATCTTGTCGCTCGATGTGGTAGAGCGCGGCTCCGGTTACGCGATCGATGACCTCGTGGTCGACCTGCCGGCGGGCGCGATGCCGGACACACTGATCAGCGCCGCCGAAGCGCTCAACGGGGTGCGGGTCGACAGCCTGCGTCCGCACACCGGGCTGCTGGAAGCCCACCGCGAGCTGGAGCTGATCGATCATATCGCCGCGGCGGCCGATAACACGTCCAAGCTGAAGGCGCTCGTCCACGACGCACCGCGGGTGCTGCGGGTGGGCTGGTGCACGGTGATGCGCAGTTCCCACGGGCGACTTCAGCTGATCGAGGGCAGCCCGGGTGCCCCGGAAACGCCGGTCGACACAGCGCCGTGGCTGCCGATCGACCATGCCGTGATACTCGACGGCAGCGACGATTGGGTGCCGCCGGTGTGGCGCGAAATGGACACCGCCCTGGCCGCGGCACCGCTGGGTGACCGGTATACCGCTGTGGTGCTGGGCCGGCCGGGCGGCCCGGCGTTTCGCCCCTCGGAGGTGGCACGGCTGGGCTATCTGGCCGGCATCGTCGCGTCGATGCTGCAGTGAGCACCGGCCGGCGGTGGTGCCGCCCACGTGCTGCCCGGCGATCAGTCCCCGGCCCGATGATCCTGACTACGTCACAAGCACCGGCAACGCGTCATGGCGGTGGTCATGGCGCGGGGTGCGAGCACCAAACGGGGCGGTCAGGGTGGCCCACAGTGAGCCACGGTTGACCACGCACCCGGCGACGGCCAGCGCCAGGTACACGCCGCACAGCGCCAGCCTCTCCGCTGTCGAGCTGAAAACGAACTGGGTGACGAACAGTCCCAGCAGGGCCCACGCGACAGACCGGTAGAACCGCAACCCCAAGATCAGCGCCACGCCCATCAGGGTCTGAGCCGCGGTCAACAGCATTTCGTCGATCTGGCGGGCGTCCAGCTGCAACGCCGGCCCGCCGCCGCCGATCAGGTATGAGACCGGCAGCGACCCGACCAACAAGGTCCACTGGCTCACCTTCGCTGAGATCAGCATCGCAATAGCGGCGGCGCCCTTGCCGCGGGCCGCGAACAAAGCCGCCACGATGAACTCGGGCGCCTCCGAGGCCAGCGGCGCCAGCCATTGCACCAACAGGAAGCGGTCGACGCCGAACTGCGCACCTGCGCCGATCAGGCTGTTGGCGAAGGGTGCGGCACACAGCAGGATCACCGCACCGGCCGTGGCGAACAACGCGGCGACCGTGGCACGGCGGGCCCGGCCAGGCAGCGTCGCAACCGCTGCGGCGACACCGATCAGCTCAGGCTCGTCGACGTCCCCGCGGCTCATGGTGTAGAGGTAAAAACCGAACCAGCCGAGCAACCCGACACCGAATGCGAGATGAATCTCGCCGGTGGCGGGGATGGTGAACGCGGCGATCCCCGCTATCGACAAAAAGCCCAGCTGCACGCGGTTGCCCGGGGTCAACGGCAGCGCCGCCACCCGGGGGCCGGAGCTGGTGCGGCTCACCATCGCGGCGATCAGCACCACGACGGGCCAGCCCAAACCCATCAGCAGCCGGTTGGAGCCGGTCATGTTCGCCGACGCGTACTGCGTGTAGTCAGGCGTGTGGCCGGCGGCGAAGGCGTAATACAGGTCGACGAAATATTCCGGCAGCACCGCGATTACGGCTAATACCGCGATCGCCAGACCTCCAGACACGTCAACCTGCGCCGCCTCGGCAGCCCAGGCCAACAGGAAGCTGGCTGAGACCACCGCAGCGCCGTAAATCAGCAGTGCCGCAACAGGTGCGGGCTGAAGCCCGGTCAAACGCACTGCGACGGCGGGAACAATGAACGCGGCGCTGAGCACCACGCAGCGCATCAACGCCCCGGTTGCCGGCCCGGCCAGGACACGGGTCGATGCCGGGACCCGGGCGCCGGAGTTGGTCGGCATGCACACGTCCTTCGGTTGACGGGTCGCCCGGGAATGCACGGGCGAGAGCGGCCAGCAGGCAGCATAAACCGGCCGACATCCCCACAGCAACGTAGTTGAGCTATCGAAAACTAGGCTAGACTGAGCTGAAGTAGCTGATCAGAAACAACAAATTCATCACTTAGGGTCACCGAACTTTGATCTCCAGCAATACTGGAGGCGAGGTTCGTCGGGCCCGTTGCGACATCTGCCGAACTGACCTGCGCCGGGGCGTCGCCGCCGCTGTCGGTTCGGTCGCCGTCGGGGGTGCGGAATTCGCGACGCCCACGCGATGAGCAACCGCCCGACGCCGGGAGGGCGGCCGGGCGCAGTTGTCGCGAGCGGTAGCTGGGTTATTGCGGGCCCGAATCAGCCGGTGGGCCCTCCTGTAGCAGCCGCCGAAACCCATCCTCGTCGAGGATGGGCACGCCCAGTTCGACGGCCTTGTCATATTTCGATCCGGGCGCATCGCCGACCACGACGTAAGCGGTCTTTTTCGACACCGAGCCGGCGGCCCTGCCGCCGCGCGCCACGATGGCCTCCTTGGCTTCGTCGCGGGAGAAGCCGCTCAGCGAGCCGGTGACCACGATCGAAAGCCCCTCGAGCGTGCGCGGCACGCTGGTGTCGCGCTCGTCGGCCATCCGCACCCCGGCCGCGCGCCACTTCTCGATGATGGCGCGGTGCCAATCGACGCTGAACCACTCTTTGACGGCTTCGGCGATGGTCGGCCCCACCCCTTCCACCGCGGCCAACTGCTCGGTGGTCGCGGACATGATCGCGTCGATGCTGCCGAACTCGCTCGCCAGCGCCCGGGCGGCGGTGGGTCCCACATGCCGGATCGACAGGGCGACCAGCACCCGCCACAGCGGCTGTGTCTTGGCCTTCTCCAGGTTTTCCAGCAGCCGCCTGCCGTTGGCCGACAGTGTGCCGGCCTTGGTGCGGAACAGCTCGGTGCGCAGCAGGTCGTCCTCGGTGAGGTTGAACAGATCGCCCTCGTCGGTGAGCACGCCCGCGTGCAGCAACGCGGTGGCTGCCTCGTAGCCCAGCACTTCGATATCGAAAGCGCCGCGACCCGCGGCGTAGAACAACCGCTCCCGCAGCTGCGCCGGGCATGACCGCGCGTTGGGGCAGCGGATGTCGGCGTCGCCCTCCTTTTCCGGCGCCAGGGGGCTGCCGCACTCCGGACACGTTGTGGGCATGACGAATTCGCGTTCTGACCCGTCACGCAGGTCTGCGACGGGGCCGAGCACCTCGGGAATCACGTCCCCGGCTTTGCGGATCACCACGGTGTCGCCGATCAGCACTCCTTTGCGCTTGACCTCAGCGGCGTTGTGCAAAGTCGCCAACCCCACCGTCGACCCGGCGACTTTCACCGGTGTCATGAACGCAAACGGTGTCACCCGTCCGGTGCGGCCCACGTTAACCCGGATGTCGAGCAGTTTGGTCTGCGCCTCCTGGGGCGGGTACTTGTAGGCGATCGCCCACCGCGGAGCCCGCGAGGTGGACCCAAGCCGGCGCTGCAACGCGAGTTCGTCGATTTTGACGACGACACCGTCGATTTCGTGGTCCAGGTCGTGGCGGTGCTCACCCCAGTAGTCGATACGCTCCTGCACACCGGCCATATCTCCGACCAGGGCGGTGTGCTCGGAAACCGGCAGCCCCCAAGCCTTCAGCGCCAGGTAGGCCTCATGCAGCGTGTCGGGGCGAAACCCCTCCGTATATCCCACTCCGTGACAGATCATCCGCAGTTTGCGCCGGGCGGTCACCGCGGGATCCTTCTGCCGCAGCGAGCCCGCGGCGCTGTTGCGCGGGTTGGCGAATGGGGACTTGCCCTCGGCGACCAAGGCGGCATTGAGAGCCTCGAAGTCAGAAATGCGGAAGAACACCTCGCCGCGGACTTCGAGCACAGCAGGCACCGGATAGTCCGCGCTGGGTGTGAGCCGTTCGGGGATGTCGTCAATGGTGCGGGCGTTGAGGGTGACGTCCTCGCCGGTGCGGCCATCCCCCCGGGTGGCGGCCCGGGTCAGTCGTCCGTCCCGATACACCAGGGCCAGCGCCACACCGTCGATCTTGAGTTCACACAGGTAGTGGGCGGCGTCGCCAATCTCGGCGCGGACGCGGGCCGCCCACGCGGCGAGTTCGTCTGCGGTGAACGCATTGTCCAGGGACAGCATCCGCTCGAGATGTTCGACCGGCAGGAAATCGGTGGCGAAGCCGGCGCCGCCGACCAGCTGGGTCGGTGAATCGGGCGTGCGCAGCTCCGGGTACTGCTTTTCGAGGGCTTCCAGCCGTCGCAACAGCTCGTCGAATTCGGCGTCGGAGATGATCGGCGCGTCGCGCACGTAGTAGCGGAACTGGTGCTCGCGCACCTCATCAGCCAGTTCCCGCCACTGCCGCCGCACCTCGGCATCGACTTGATCAGCTTGTGCTGAGCCCACTCCCGCAGGTTATCGAAACCGCCCGGCGCCGGCGTGCGCGGTGACCGCCCAGGTACCCCGGCCGAGCTGCGCGCCACCCCGGCGGTATGGCTCGGGCCGGGCTTCACCCGCGCGTCACAGCAAGTTGTCGACGGCATGGGCGGATTCCAGCGAACGTCGCAACACCGAGGCGATTCGGAGGTTGTGGTGGGAGCGGCGCGGAAGACTCGACACGGCAAGATGGCCGTGGAGAAGCAGCAGTGGTTCGTTCGGCTGATTGCTCAAGGGGTCAGCAACCGTCGGGCGTGTCGGATCGTGGGAATCAATCGTAGGACGGGGACACGCTGGCGGCTTGGGCGCACAATCCACAATAAGGCCGGCGAGCCGGTGCACTATCCACCGGTGAGCCTTGCACAACCCAAGCAGCGGCATCCTCGGTATCTGTCACTGGCCGAGAGGACGATGATCGCGGATTTGCACCGGGCGGGTGTCGGTGTATGCGCGATCGCTGAGGAGTTGGGCAGGGCGGCGTCGACGGTCTCGCGGGAACTGCGCCGTAACGCCGATCAGGGCCGCTACTTACCCGCCACGGCGGAGCGACTGACGGTCGAGCGGCAATCCCGGCCGCGGACGCGCCGCGTAGCACGCGACGAGCAGCTATGTGCTGTCGTCACCGAGCTGTTGGGCAAGCGGTGGAGTCCCGAACAGGTTGCTCATGAATTGCCGGTGCGGTTCCCTGATCAGCCCGAGCGTCATCTTTGTACCGAGTCGATCTACCAGGCGATCTATGATCCCCGAACCGATTTGACCCGTCCAGCCAAACGAAGACGCCGGCGGCGCCGACGCCGCGTCCAGGGGCTGGAACGCCGTGGCCGGCTCACCGCTATGACGATGATCGCCGATCGTCCCACCGAGGTTGCCGATCGGGTTCAGGTTGGGCACTGGGAGGGCGACTGTATCATGGGTGCTGGAAATCGTTCGGCCATAGGGACTCTCGTCGAACGCGTCACCCGGTTTTTGATTCTGGTCCACATTCCCACAAGGCGACCGAACGCCGAGGCGCTGCGCGATGGTGTTGTTGACGCGCTGGGCGCACTTCCTGCCCATCTTCGACGGACACTGACGTGGGATCAGGGCAAAGAACTTGCGCTGCACCAGGAGATCACCGCCCGGACCGGAACACAGGTGTACTTCTGCGACGCTCACTCGCCGTGGCAACGAGGCTCCAACGAAAACATGAACGGCCTGCTGCGTGACTACTTTCCCAAAGGCACCGATCTGGAACACATCTCGCCCGAGGAACTGCAGCGGGTCGCCGACGAAATCAACGACCGGCCCCGCAAAAAGCTCGGCTGGGCCCGACCAGCCGAGCTGGTCACCGATTCCGCCGCCAAGACCGCATAAGCGGCGGCGGCTGGTCAGCCCCAAAAGATCGCGGTGGGATCGCGATCAAGTTCGGCAAGCAGTTCCTCGACACCGTCCGTGGGCGGCAACAGATCGTAGCCATGGAAACGCAGGTTGCGGTCGCGCCAATACAACGACCACATGCCGGTGCCCTTCATGTAGCGCAGCCGTGCGATCCGGAACCGGGTCCACTCCGCACCGGCATCCGCCCGCCACGGTGCGCGGCACTCCACGATCGTCAGATGACGGTCAGAAACGTCGACTTCGACACGGACCTCGTCACGGACATGGGCAGGCACCTTGTCCCGACACCACCGCTGCAGGCCAAGCCCGGAGGCGTGGTGTATGAGTTCGCTCGATCGCGTGACCCTTCGGGGTGCAGTTTAGGCGGTGAGGGCCGGTGTGGTGGCTGGCTGGTCGTCGACGGGTTCGTCGGTGCTGGTGGGTATGGCGCGTGCGCGGGTGAGAACATCTAGGCCGAGGTAGCGGCGGCCTTTAATCCATTCGTCGTGCTGTTCAGCTAAGACCGCACCGACGAGGCGGATGATGGCGGTGCGGTCGGGGAAGATGCCGACGACGTCGGTGCGCCGCCGTATTTCCTTGTTGAGCCGTTCTTGGGGGTTGTTGGACCATATTTGGCGCCAGATCTGTTTGGGGAAGGCGGTGAAGGCCAGCAGCTCAGCGCGGGCAGCGTCGAGGTGTTCGGCGACTTTGGGCAGTTTGTCGGCTAGCGCGTCGAGTACCCGATCGTATTGGGCGACAACGGATTCAGCGTCGGGCTGGTCAAAGACAGAGTGCAGCAGCGTGCGCACCCACGGCCAGGAGGCCTTGGGCGTGACCGCCATGAGATTGGCCGCGTAGTGGGTGCGGCAGCGCTGCCAGGCCGCCCCGGGCAAGGTGGCCCCGATGGCGGCCACCAGGCCGGGATGGGCGTCGCTGGTGACCAGCTTGACCCCGGATAGGCCGCGGGCGACCAGGTCGCGGAAAAACGCCAGCCAGCCGGCGCCATCCTCGGCCGAGGTGACGGCCACCCCGAGGATCTCGCGGTAGCCCTCGGCGTTGACGCCGGTGGCGATCAGCGTGTGCACCCCGACCACGCGCCCGTTCTCGCGGACCTTGAGTACCAGCGCGTCGGCGGCCACAAACGGGTACGGCCCGGCATCCAGCGGGCGGGTGCGAAACGCCTCCACCGCCTCGTCGAGCTCTTTGGCCATCTGCGAGACCTGCGATTTGGAAAGGCTTGTCACACCCAGGGATGCCACGAGGCGTTCCATGCGCCGGGTCGACACCCCGAGGAGGTAGCAGGTGGCCACCACCGAGGTCAGCGCCCGCTCGGCGCGCTTGCGGCGGGCCAACAGCCAGTCCGGGAAATAGCTGCCGGCCCGCAGCTTGGGGATCGCCACGTCGATCGTGCCGGCGCGGGTGTCGAAATCGCGGTGCCGATAGCCGTTGCGGCGGTTGGAGCGCTCCTGGCTGCGCTCCCCATACCCGGCCCCGCACAGCGCGTCAGCTTCAGCACTCATCAAGGCGGCAATAAATGTCGATAGCAGCGCACGCAGCAAATCAGGGCTCGCCGCGGCGAGTTGATCGGCCAACAGCTTCTCGACGTCGATAGGCTGGGATGCGGTCATCGCGCTGGTCTCCTTCGATTGACTTGGTCGTCGTTCGAAGAATCACGCGATGACCGCCCTCTACCGGGCTACGACACGCCCGCCGACCTCACCGGCTCGTACACCACTTCCCTGGACGCAACTAGGCGCACCGCCATCCCCACTGCAGCGGTGTCATGGGGTTCGGATCACCCCCGCATTCGCGGGGAACACTTCTCCGGGGTGCTGATAGACGCCGACAAACACGGATCACCCCCGCATTCGCGGGGAACACCCTGTCGGCATGACTGGCATAGGAGTGCCCGCAGGATCACCCCCGCATTCGCGGGGAACACAGCGACGGGCTTGTGTGCGCGGCGATCGGTGGAGGATCACCCCCGCAGTCGCGGGGAACACGAAAGAAAGGAAAAGAATATGGCAACAACGACAGGATCACCCCCGCATTCGCGGGGAACACCATGACCTGCGATTTTACAGAGAGAGAAAGGATGGATCACCCCCGCAGTCGCGGGGAACACTAGTAGCCGAGCTGGATCGTCACCCCAGCCGCGGGATCACCCCCGCATTCGCGGGGAACACCACGTCGTCTCTCTCTGGGTTCGACCTGAACGGGGATCACCCCCGCATTCGCGGGGAACACAACCAAACCATCATGATCATGGGGCTCCTCGGTGGATCACCCCCGCATTCGCGGGGAACACATAGCGGCTGCGGCCTGCTGGGGCACCACCCCGGGATCACCCCCGCATTCGCGGGGAACACTTGAGAGTCAGAGCCTGGATGTTGGGAGGCACTCAGGTTGAGCACCAGAGGGTAGATATCCGGCACTGACCGTGAGCAGTTGTTGGCTGGTCATGTCGGGGTTTGGTGTTCGCGGCGCCGGGGCGGCACGGTGATTACGTCGTTGTAGGCGACGGCCCTCCCGGATGTCTTCGGCAAGAGTCTGCGGGAGGGCCGTCTGCGCGCTTGGAGGCGCAGTGGTCACGGTAGAGGCGGATGCCGATGAAGTCGAGCGCAGGCTGGCGGCGGGCGAGCTGAGGTGCCCGGCGTGCAGCGGCGTGCTGAGGGGTTGGGGGTGGGCCAGGCCACGACAGCTACGCGGCCCAGACGGGTCGCTGCAGCTGTGTCCACGTCGGTCACGGTGCACCAGTTGTGGGGTGACGCACGTCTTGTTGCCGGTGACCGCGCTGCTGCGGCGCGCCGACGCGGCGGCGGTGGTCGTGTTGGCGTTGGTGGAGAAGGCTACGCGTGGGGTGGGGTTTCGCCGGATCGCGGCCAAGCTGGCCCGTCCGGCCAAGACGGTGCGCGGCTGGCTGCGCCGTTTCGCCGAGCGGGCCGAGGCGGTGCGGTCGGTGTTTACGGTGTGGCTGCGTGCGGTGGATGCCGATCCGGTGATGCCGGGCCCCGCCGGTGGTGGGTTCGCCGACGCGGTGAGGGCGATCGGCGCCCTCGCAGTTGCTATCGGGTGCCGGTTTGAGCTGCCCAAGGTGTCGTTAGCCGAGACGGCGGTCGCGGTGTCGGGTGGCCGGTTGTTGTCGCCGGGCGGGCCCGACCGGCGGGTGCAACACGAGTCGACCCTGACGCCAGGGTAGGTGCGCCGGTGATCCTTTGCGCTGTCGTGTTTTCACAAAGACAGCAAAGGAGGCGGACCGATGGTCGGCGACGACGAGGCGAAGGTGCGGGCCGAGAGAGCCCGAGCGATCGGATTGTTTCGATACCAGTTGATCCGGGAGGCCGCCGATGCGGCGCATTCGGCCAAGGAGCGCGGAAAGATGGTGCGTGAGTTGGCTTCGCGCGAGCACACCGATCCCTTCGGGCGGCGGGTGCGCATCAGCCGCCAAAGCATCGACCGCTGGATACGGGCCTGGCGTGGCGGCGGGTTCGACGCATTGGTGCCCAACCCGCGTCAATGCACCCCGCGTACCCCGGCCGAAGTGCTTGAGTTGGCGGTGGCGCTGTGGCGGGAAAATCCGGATCGCACCGCCGCGGCGATCCAACGGATCCTGCGGACCCAGCTGGGCTGGGCGCCCGACGAGCGCACCCTGCAACGCAACTTCCACCGGCTCGGCCTCATCAGCGCGGCGGCCGGGGGGTCGGCACCGGTGTTCGGCCGCTTCGAGGCCGAGCATCCCAACGACTTGTGGACCGGGGATGCATTGCACGGCATACGCATTCAAACCCGCAAGACCTATTTGTTTGCGTTTTTAGATGATCATTCCCGACTGCTGCCCGGCTATCGGTGGGGTCACGCCGAGGACACGGTGCGGTTGGCCGCCGCGCTGCGACCGGCACTGTCTTCTCGTGGTGTCCCCAAGGCGATCTATGTGGATCGGGGCTCGGCCTTCGTCGATGCATGGTTGTTGCGGGCCTGCGCGAAACTCGGTGTTCGCCTCGTTCATTCCGCACCATATCGACCCGAAGGACGGGGAAAAATCGAGCGCCTGTTTAGGACCGTGCGCGATCAGTTCCTCGTCGAAATCACCGGCGAACCCGACGTCGTCGGCCGCCACTACGTGACTGACCTGGCCGAGCTGAATCGGCACTTCGCAGCCTGGGTCGAAACCGTCTACCACAGGCAGGTCCATTCCGAAACCGGGCAGACCCCGTTGGACCGCTGGTGCGCCGGCGACCCGGTCGCGCTGCCCGCACCCGAGACGCTCGCCGAGGCGTTTTTGTGGGAGGAACACCGTCGCGTGACCAAGACCGCAACCGTTTCTCTGCACGGCAACAGCTACGAGGTCGACGCCTCCCTGGTGGGACGCAAAGTGGAGCTGGTGTTCGACCCGTTCGACTTGACCCGCATCGAGGTCCGCCTGACCGGCGTGCCGATGGGGCTGGCGATCCCGCACCACATCGGGCGCCATTCGCACCCCAAGGCCAAACCCGAAACTCCCACCGCACCACCCAAACCCAGCGGCATCGACTACGCACAGTTGATCGAGACCGCCCATGCCGCCGAACTGGCCCGCGGCGTCAACTATGCCGCGCTTACCACCGCTACCGGACAGATCCCCGGCCAGCTTGACCTGCTTACCGGCAAGGAGGCGCAAACCCGATGATGGAACTGATCTCCTACTTCGGTTTTTCCCGGATGCCCTTCGGCCGCGACCTGGCCCCCGCCATGCTGCACCGCCATGCCGCCCACAACGAAGCGGTCGCCCGCATCGGCTGGTGCATCGCCGAACGCCGTATCGGCGTGATCACCGGAGGAGTTGGTGCTGGCAAGACCGTGGCCGTGCGTGCCGCGCTGGCCGGCTTGGACCGCAGCCGCCACAGCATCATCTACCTGCCCGACCCCACCGTCGGGGTACGCGGCATCCACCACCGCATCGTCGCCTCCCTCGGTGGCCAGCCCCTGACCCATCACGCCACCCTGGCTCCCCAGGCCGCCGACGCGCTGGCCGCCGAACACGCCGAGCGCGGCCGTACAGCCACCGTCGTAGTCGAGGAGGCCCACCTGTTGGGCCACGACGAATTGGAGGCCATCCGCCTGCTCACCAACCATGATCTCGACTCGTCGAGCCCGTTTGCCTGTCTGCTCGTCGGCCAGCCCACCCTGCGGCGGCGGATGAAACTCGGCGTGCTGGCCGCGCTCGACCAGCGCATCGGGCTGCGTTACGCGATGCCACCCATGACCGACAAGGAGACCGCCAGCTACCTGCGCCACCACCTGGCGCTGGCCGGACGCGACGACACCCTGTTCTCCGACGACGCAGTCGCCCTAATCCATCAGACCAGCCGCGGTTACCCCCGCGCCGTCAACAACCTCGCCCTGCAAGCTCTCGTCGCCGCGTTTGGCACCAACAAAGCCATCGTCGACGAATCCTCCACCCGCGCGGCCATCGCCGAAGTCACGGCAGACTGAACACCACCCCGACACCCCGAACAGCACCGACCCCGCCGGACACCAACCGGCGGGGTCATTTCACGCCCACACATCCTCACCGTCAACGCCGCCATCATCCTCATCTTGAGCGCCGGTCAACAGCCTGGATGGCTTTTTCGGTGGGATCACCCCCGCATTCGCGGGGAACACGGTCGGGGTAGGTGGTCAGCAGGTCGTCGACGAGGATCACCCCCGCATTCGCGGGGAACACCGTTCCTGGCCCCACCTACGCCGATCGTGTCGCGGATCACCCCCGCATTCGCGGGGAACACGCGCAGCTGGACTGGGCGCCGGGTTGAGCTGGAGGATCACCCCGCATTCGCGGGGAACACGTGAATGGTCAACGCCTGGGGGGGGGGATCATGGGGATCACCCCCGCATTCGCGGGGAACACGGTTGTTTTGTCGACGGCGCCCATCAGCTGGCGGGATCACCCCCGCATTCGCGGGGAACACGCCAGGGCAGCCGAGGCGTACTGTGAGCGAAGCGGATCACCCCCGCATTCGCGGGGAACACGGAGACTGTGCCAGTGGCCGCGCCCCGGTGCGGGGATCACCCCCGCATTCGCGGGGAACACGCGTTTGTTCCCTGGGCGGCGAAGTCGAGTCCGGGATCACCCCCGCATTCGCGGGGAACACCAGTGGCGTATCTGGCTGGGGGCCCAGGAGTCGGGATCACCCCCGCATTCGCGGGGAACACTGGAACCCCCCAACGTCAACACGATCACCGTGGGATCACCCCCGCATTCGCGGGGAACACACTGGCGACCCCAACCCAGCCGACACCATTGGGGGATCACCCCCGCATTCGCGGGGAACACGACGTGTCAGCAGCTGAGGGAGGCTCACACTTCGGATCACCCCCGCATTCGCGGGGAACACCATCCCAGCCGAACAAGGCGGCAGCTCAGACTAGGATCACCCCCGCATTCGCGGGGAACACGGGACCACCACGATCGGAGTCATGAGCATGTCCGGATCACCCCCGCATTCGCGGGGAACACATCGGAGCACGTGGGTTGCAGGTTCCGGTGCTGGGATCACCCCCGCATTCGCGGGGAACACGCCCGCGAGTTCCCTGGAAACCAGGTGATGCGGGGATCACCCCCGCATTCGCGGGGAACACGCAGAATCCACCCTCGCCATCAACGCCACACGCGGATCACCCCCGCATTCGCGGGGAACACGCGACCGCCATCATGTGAGCGATCATCCACTCAGGATCACCCCCGCATTCGCGGGGAACACCCCGAGGTGCGACGCCAGCACCTCCTGGCTGATGGGATCACCCCCGCATTCGCGGGGAACACCCCCCAGTGGAGGTGGTTGTGACCGACACCAGGGGATCACCCCCGCATTCGCGGGGAACACATTCAAAGTCTGCTCAGCGACCTCGAGGGTGACGGATCACCCCCGCATTCGCGGGGAACACACCCGTGAGCCACACTGTGGCTGTCGTGGCCGTGGGATCACCCCCGCATTCGCGGGGAACACCAGGGTGGCGTAGACGTGGGGGGGGACCCCGTAGGATCACCCCCGCATTCGCGGGGAACACAGCAAGCAGGCACCCCTCGGCTATGGGGAGGGGGGATCACCCCCGCATTCGCGGGGAACACCTCACGGCGTGGGACGCACCCCTGTTCACGGCGGGATCACCCCCGCATTCGCGGGGAACACGACTATTTCCGGCTCGGTGCTGGAGCTGGCGCGGGATCACCCCCGCATTCGCGGGGAACACCATGTTTTGGGCCCACATCTCCATGTAGTGGGCGGATCACCCCCGCATTCGCGGGGAACACTCAACGATCATGCGACTCCTCCTGCCCGTCGGCGGATCACCCCCGCATTCGCGGGGAACACGGTGACGGGTGTGCGGCTACGGGCCAGACCGGAGGATCACCCCCGCATTCGCGGGGAACACACCCCGTATTGCCATGCCGCGGCGTCGATCGCGGGATCACCCCCGCATTCGCGGGGAACACACCCTCTGTCCCCTTTCCTCATCTCCTCATCGGGGATCACCCCCGCATTCGCGGGGAACACACCAAGCTCGGTGAGCCGCAACACAATCCGGCGGGATCACCCCCGCATTCGCGGGGAACACGTCTGGGGAGGAGTTGATAAAATCCCGCTTTCGGGATCACCCCCGCATTCGCGGGGAACACGGGGGTTCCTACCCTGTGATCATCGCCCAGCTGGGATCACCCCCGCATTCGCGGGGAACACGGGCTGTCGGTGGCGGCCGATATCGCCGACCCGGGATCACCCCCGCATTCGCGGGGAACACGCGTAATAGCCAGGTGCCAGCGTGTCACCGGCGGGATCACCCCCGCATTCGCGGGGAACACGACAACCTCGGCGTCACCGGCCCCTCAAGCACCGGATCACCCCCGCATTCGCGGGGAACACGTCCCCACAGGTGAGAAAGACTGGGGGTACGAGGGATCACCCCCGCATTCGCGGGGAACACTACGCGGCTACCAGCCTCACGGGGTTCAGCCCGGGATCACCCCCGCATTCGCGGGGAACACAAAGCCGCGAAAAACAGGATACCCAACCAGTCGGGATCACCCCCGCATTCGCGGGGAACACCGCAACCGCTAAGGGTCTTTTGCCACAGTAGTGGGATCACCCCCGCATTCGCGGGGAACACACCCGTGCTCATCCATGTGGCCTCCGAGGATCGGGATCACCCCCGCATTCGCGGGGAACACCCAGGACACGGCGGCGGCGATCCCCTCAGGTGGGGGATCACCCCCGCATTCGCGGGGAACACTTCATCACGATCGCAGTCGGCTCGAAGAAGTGGGGATCACCCCCGCATTCGCGGGGAACACGTGTATGGGGACGCGGAAGACACGTTAGCGGTAGGATCACCCCCGCATTCGCGGGGAACACGGCTATCGCCCTGGCAGAAACACGGCGAGGCCGGGATCACCCCCGCATTCGCGGGGAACACTTCCCGCGTCAGGTGACGCTGCTGCGGTTGATCGGATCACCCCCGCATTCGCGGGGAACACTTCCCGCGTCAGGTGACGCTGCTGCGGTTGATCGGATCACCCCCGCATTCGCGGGGAACACTGGCCACTCCTCCACGAGGTGCGCGGCCGCGGCGGATCACCCCCGCATTCGCGGGGAACACAAAGCTGAGCTGACACAGCGCCACTGCAGTCTGGGATCACCCCCGCATTCGCGGGGAACACTTAAAACCCCAGGGTACGCCGACAGCCAGCTCAGGATCACCCCCGCATTCGCGGGGAACACCTGTTGGGATCGTCCACGACGCAACCTACAACGGGATCACCCCCGCATTCGCGGGGAACACCACAATCTCCAGCGCGCTTCCACCTCACAACGAGGATCACCCCCGCATTCGCGGGGAACACGGTAAGGGGAACGGGAGGCAAGCTTCCGGCATAGGATCACCCCCGCATTCGCGGGGAACACGCGACGCACCCCCAGACGAGCCGGTATCTTTGGGGATCACCCCCGCATTCGCGGGGAACACCATGTGCTGTAGATCGGGCGGCTCATTGCTGAGGGATCACCCCCGCATTCGCGGGGAACACGCGTGGGGTTGTGTTTACGTGTCGCGTGGGGGAGGATCACCCCCGCATTCGCGGGGAACACACGACGGGGACTTCCCGGGGGAGTTCTCCGTGAGGATCACCCCCGCATTCGCGGGGAACACATCCGAGCCGCAGCCCGCGGTGATACGTATCTAGGATCACCCCCGCATTCGCGGGGAACACCCATTGCTGCATTTGAACTCCGACGTTGTGACGGGATCACCCCCGCATTCGCGGGGAACACTGGCTCGCGGCGCTCAACAGCGCTGTCGGGTTGGGATCACCCCCGCATTCGCGGGGAACACGCCTCTTGTGAGAGTCGACGCGGCGGCCGATGAGGATCACCCCCGCATTCGCGGGGAACACGAGGGGGGGGGGGTGGTTTTGCCGGATCACCCCCGCATTCGCGGGGAACACCACCGGGAGTACTACGCGGATTTCGCGATCGAGGGATCACCCCCGCATTCGCGGGGAACACTCCATCTTCACCGCGCCTGGCCGTGCTGGCTTCGGATCACCCCCGCATTCGCGGGGAACACACTCAACGTCTCCACACAGACGCCGCGACACCGGGATCACCCCCGCATTCGCGGGGAACACCACCTCCGCGAGGTACCGGCCGCGGTACGGTTCGGATCACCCCCGCATTCGCGGGGAACACGCACGAATACTACCCATCATGCAGCCGAATCCCTGGATCACCCCCGCATTCGCGGGGAACACGCTCGACCAGTTTCGCGAGCTTGTGTGCTACCAGGATCACCCCCGCATTCGCGGGGAACACGCTATCTGACCAGGCTTATTGCGCACATTACACCAGTATCTACATCGGTTTGGTTAAATCCGACGATTGCTACACCTTATCGCTTTGGTTTGAACTTCCTCCTAGCCTGCCGGCGCTTCCAGACCCTCTCAGAATCGAAACCAGACGCTTGCATTGCGGGATCCACCGGTCGATTAGCAACGTCGCGCCTAGACCGGTGACTTAGAACGTAGTCCGGCATGGTCCGCCGCCGCATCAAGCAGACACCGTCGTGGTCAATGGGTTCCCAATCATGGCCATGCACCTCGAACACGAGTCGCTGTTCGTTACGCGCCGTATACACCATCAACGCGCGGCCGTCGCAGAGGTACTCGATCACGCGTTGCCACATCAGCTCTCTCACCCGCGCGGAAATATGACCAATGAAAACACCCGGGCTGATCTCCAGGAGCCAACGAGTTAGGTGGCCGCGCAAGCCCGGTGGCACCGCAGTGAGAATAACGACGGTCAGAAGTCAGCTCCGTATCCGTAGGACGTACCTGCAGGAACGGTTTCGTGCTCATCCCACAGTGAAAGAACGTCAAATTCCAGGTAATCCTCCGGGTCGGAATCCGTATCGCCCATTAGCAGTGCTTGAACGTCCGTGGCGCACCGCGCGAGGAGTTTGAGGTCGTACAGCCGGTCTCGCATTCGACGACGGGTCTCTGCTCCGATGTCGACGTCGACTTCAGCAGCGACATCGAACGCCACAGGAATACTGAGCTCAGCCTTGTATAAATCGGCGATGTCATAGACGAACGAGCGGTGATGGCCGGTATGGATAAATCCGAGCGCTGGCGAACAGCCGAGCGCAACAATGACCGAGTGAACAATCCCATAGAGTGCGGCGTTGGCGGCAGAGAGCGCTTGATTGATGGCGTCACCACCTTCCCAGTCTTCGACGTCGTATGTCCGACGCGCCCACTTCACGCCGGTCCGTCGCGAATGTTCCCGGTACACGCGGCGGATGCGCGCGCCCTCACGGCCGCGGAGTTGCTGCATGGTGAGGTGGGAAACGTCTTCGTCCGGAAAACGCATCTGGTACATCGATCGCGCAACCTGCAGACGGGAGCGCGTGTTCGACACTGCCGCGGCCTGCGCTTCCAACAATCGCGATGATCGCGCGAGCGATTGACCATGGGCGTAGTAACGCACGCCGCGCTCCCCGGTCCATACCACCGTCGACCCGCTATCCGACACAAGCACGATGGCTTGGTGGGTGATCGTCGTACCAGGTCCCAGCAGCAGCACCCCCACCGACGCCGCCGGCACGTGGACGGTCCCCCGCTCATCGGTGGCGGTAATTGCGTTGCTATCTCTATTCACGACACACCGCTCCAAATACAGGAACGAGATCCGGTCCGATGCCCGGACAAGCTCTTTGGACTCGGTTGGCCGATATCCGATGGAGTTCATAGCCGACCGTGGAGCGGGCGAGCCAGGGTCAGCAGCCCACATCCGTAGGACTTGGCCCGCCCGATTCCGTGGGTTAACGCCCGGCGCAGAGCCTCCGGATCGGTGACCTCGAGATGACCCTCGAAAGTGGCCGTTGCGATCGTCACCTGTCCGCCTTTTCGATGGAAGCGGCGAATTGACCGGTCCACGACCGCAATATCGAAGTCCCCGCTGCCGGCATGGGTGCACGGGAGCAGCCGGAAGCCGGCATTCCGCGAGCGCTGGATGAGCCAGTGTTCTTGCTGCTTTACGGTGACATGTCCCAGGGGCTTGGTGTCTGACCACCCTGCGCGAAGGCCGGAGTGCACAGGGTTGGCGGTGAGTCGGAACTGCCACTGTTGGCCACTGCGCAGCGATTCTAGTAGCGGGTCATAGCAACGTGTTTCCCACGTTTCGGTGGTCGGCCAGCCCGCCTGCTCGATGATGTGGGTGAAGTCCGGTTTGTCCGGGCTGACCGTATAGAGCACAACTCGATGAGGATGGCGGACATCCAGGCGCCATAACACCCGCCCATCGCCGGTAGGACGACCATCAGCGAACCCCGCCATCACCGCGGCGTGGAGAGCTTGCGGTGACGCCATCAGTAACCGGGCGCCACGTCGACGGGCATTGATCACCATCTTGGTCAGGTACATTTCTCAGCCCTCCAACGCAGACATCGGATCGTGATCCGGGCTTGGTGGATGGGTCCCGAGTGGGTTGGCGATTTCCACCAGGCCGCGCACGACCCTTCTCCAGGTATATTGTCGACGGTTAGGGTCGAAGCTCAGCGGCACATCGCGAATCAGCTCTGAGCTTTGGGATGTTTCCGAGGCATCATAGACGGTGGCCAGCCGAACAACCGTTGCTCGCTGCCGCTTTTGGTGGTGCGGATACGCCAACCAGCGTTGTGTAGCTAATGCACCTTCCACATCATCGTCGAAGACTCCCAACGCGATCGGCCACGATGGTGGGCACGAGCGGCGACCCAAGTAGAGCGGGAAGTACGGACTTCGAACAGCGTCGTCGATACCGGCGACAAGTTCGTGCTCCCCTTCTAGTACGACGAGATAGACAGCATCCGACATGTAGTAGCGCTGGGAGAGCGGTAGGGGTTTCCACCGGATGCTGCCGTCACGCTCCTTCGTGGGCTGCCTCGCCGTCTGGAAATCTCGGACGAGCTGACCTGGTTGGTCGATCCGGACACCGAACCGAAGGCCCAACAGCGCTTCCAGCGGGTCGGAGCGGCGGAAGCCTATCGCGGCCGCGACCAGGCCCAGCACTCCGCTCTTCGTGGGGGCGGTATCGGTGGCCCGGCGAACGAAACGGCTGCTTGAGCCCCAAGATTGGAGTGGGCCGGCGAGCCTCAGCGCGACCACGCTCATGGGCGTTCCTCAAGCCTGGCGTGCACGATTTCGCCGACCGCGGAGACAAGTTCAGTGAACGGTACGTTGGAACCCAGGTCATCGAGACTAGTGGTGTCGTCACCGACGCGGGTCACCCAACTGCCAATCGGTGTCTCGCCGTAGGCGCGCTCAACCTCGACAGCCTCATCCCGCAATGCCTCGCATGCCCGCTTGACACGCCCACTGCGTTCCGACTCGCGAACAGGATTTTCGAACGCGCCGACCAGATTTATCGGCTGACTGTCTCGGACCAGAACGACAACGGCCTCGGGCAGGGTGCGATTGGCGAATGTGTTCTGCTTTCCGGTCGGCATCGACCGCACAAACGACTGCACGAAGGCTTCGACCGCGCGCTGGGTAGCCACTGTGTCGCCGAGGTTGTCGAGTAGTCGATTCACGTCGACGGCTGCATACCGGTAGAGGGTCGACGAGTTGAACTCGACGGTTCCGATCATGCCAGCTCCGGTGTCTTCACCTTTTTCCTCGACGTAGTCGTCCACCGCGGTGAAGTAGTCGAACTCAGTCTCAACAGGATGGACGCTGATCGCGTGGGCGACCTGGACAGCGGCGTCCACGTTCATGTCAGCCTGGTCGGCCACCATTCGGCCGAACAACGCGATGTCAACCGAATGATCACGGTCCACCAGAGCCTTAACGTTCGCATCCTTGAGCGCCTTTGACACGTCCTCTGCATCCGCCGCAGCCACCGCGACCCGGGCTAGACTGTCGATTTGACGTCTGCTGAGGAAGACGAGATAGCCGGCCTCGCCAGGTGCTTCCTTCCGCGGTGCTTTGGTGACGATGCCGATTTCCTTGAACACCGCCACGGCCAGTTCGTCGGCGCGATCTCTTAATGCAGGCGCCAGCGAGGAGATCTCGGCTGCAAGCAACTCGATGACTTTCCTGGTTCGGACGCCTAGATCGGTACGGTCCAGCATCGCTTCGAAATCGGTTCGCGTCGCGCGTTTCCAGGACTGACTAGAAACCCGCGCGCGCCGGACCCCACCATAGATCGCCGTCTTGGGGCTGCCGGTGTCATCTCTGTTCAGGTTACTCGGCGGGACGGTCTGCAGGATGTGAATGTCAACAATAGTGCGGTTCATAGTGTTTCATTCCTTTTGTTCAGGGGTTTCGGGTTCGGTAGCTGACGCGTTGACGTGGGAGTCGCTACGGTAGAAGTCGCGACCCCAGGCAAGTCGAACGTTCTTTGAACGTTGTGGATTCAGCAGCCGCAAGACGTCGTCGGCAAATCGGGCGTAGTCGAATCCTTGGCCGACGGAGCGCAACTGGGTGACCAGACCTCGAACATGGACCAGGATCTCATCAATCGATGACGCGGTTGCGACCGCCATGAACCTCCTCCTGACAGCGTCCGCGCTTCGCCCTTCCATGCGGGCAAGGTGGCCCACTGCACTGCCGAAGGACACGCCGTGCAAATGCGCTGGCCCTGACATGGACTGGAGATGCAAGGCGAAAAGCGTCAGTGCCGCGTGGGCGGCTTGCTCGGCATAGCTCGGTTCGTCGCGATCCCACTGCAACGCCTCGGGGACCGCCGCGAACGTGTATTCCCAGACTTCAGGAACGCTTCCGGCTGTCTTGCCGAGGGCGCGGCGTAGCTTCGCTAGCTCTGCTCGGGCGCTGGGCGAGCCTGCGAGGTACTCCGATTGCAGATGGTCGACTCTCCAGTCGAGTGCCCGTCCAAGCCGACCTAAGATTCTCGACTGCGCTGGCTGCAACGGTGAATCGGTTGTGGATGTGGTCATCGTGTGGCTACCTCCAATGTCGTGGTGTTTGCCCCCGCCGGTGGCAACAGACGGCGAATTGCGGCGTTGAACCATGCTTCGGCAATCGAGACATTGATGAGGCGACCGCGTACCTCCCGCCCCAGCCAGGCTGAAGGCGGCGCAGCAGAAATCACCTCAGCCGCGATTCGACGGGCTGACTCGCTGACGACCTGCCGCCAGCGGCTACGTCTGGCATCGATGTCGACACCAGGCACCAACGTCGCTACCCAGCGCCGATACGGCTCGTCAAGCTGCGCATACAAAAGTTCGCGCGCCCAATCACCGGCCCCTGATTTCGGTTCGGCCCCCGCCGCTTGGGCTATGTTCTCGGCCAACTTCCGTGTCTCCGCTGCGGCTTGGTCCGCATCGTTCACCGCCTCCACCGCTGCGCGTCCTGCCGCCGGGTGGTCCGCACGCAGAATAAGGATCGACAGCGGCAGCGTGTCGGCGACGATGTCTCCAATGGTCGCGTTTTGTTCGGCGTAGTCGGCTCCGCATGCCCAGATTCCGGGTTTATAGGTCTCCGGCAGCAGGTCGTGCGCCACGAGGTCGCTGATCCACTGCAAAACGCCCGGCGCCAAGAATGGCTGTGGCTCAGAACCCGAACCGCCCCGGCGTCCTGATACCGACGGAAGCAGCGCTTCCAGGCCACGCCACACCGAGCGGTTCGGGTCATGCGCTAGCGGCATGTAAACGGTCGTCTTGTACTTTTTTGTCTGCGGTTCGCTGTACCGCCACGCGCTGTGCGGCTCCAGGCCGTGCAGATTTTGGGGCTGGATCTTGTCACCGTTGGCCAAGACTACGCCGACAACGCCCTCGCGACTTCCGACAAGCCGAACACGTCGGGTCTGCCACGTATAAAGATCGATCGCCCCGCGAGGCGGTCGCTCGTGTGACGACGGCCCGTCAGGATCACGTTCCCACGGGGGTACATCGTCAGGAGCGCCAATACGGACATAGGATTCGACATCGCGGCCGATCAGATTCAGCACCAGAGTTTCGCGAAGGTCACGACCCTGGGCCAGGATTCCGCCGATCTGTCCGGACCACCCTGTCCCGATCGGATAGCCCTTGCCGCCCTTAACCCGGGGATCGCCCACGGCGCCCGATTTGATTCCCGACGGGTCGAATGCATGGGCGTGCACCAGCCAACGCGCGGCCTCAGCAGCGCTGATCCTCTCTAGGCTGGCGGCGGACCTAGTAGTGAAAAACGGTGCTCCGTTAGGCACATCGCTGACGATTTTCTCCAGGCTTGATACTTCGTTGTTTGCTGTATGCAGCCCGGCGACCTGGAAAAATGGTGCAACCGGGTCGAAGAGCTCAAACCGGTGATGAAACCGACCCGCGTAGGCTCGAATCCGTCCCATCGGCAATTGATCGGCGCTCCACAGTTCAAGCCATCCGTCCTGGTCGGCTGGGCCGTCTAGCGCACGGTGCAAAAATGCCAACACCATCCGGAAGATGGCAAAAGCTTGCGTGGGCACTTCGCCGCCGATCGTGATAAAGCGGCGCGCATTGTCTAACAGTCCGAGGATGGACACTTCCTGTTCGCGGCCGTTGTTGTCCAACACGACGATCCACGGCTCATCAAGCAGATTAAAACCGTTGTGGTCGTTCATGACTCGAGCACCTCCAGGCCAAGGTCAGGCGTGTAGCGAATGCCTCGTCGATTAATCACTCCGTTGCCGTTGCGATCGACGACAACAACCGGAAGTCGGTAGATGAACTGGGATTGCTCCCAGGTTTCCGGTGTACCTGCCCATAGCTCCTCTTCGGCATCGGCGTTGCTGAATTCCAATGGCAGCCGGATCGAGCAGGACGCCAGGACCAAGGCCAAATCATCAGGCGGAGTGTGGTCGCGAGGCACCGGCAAGGCGGCCTGCTCAGCAGAAAGCCAAGTGGGGGTAGCCCATTCGCCAGAATGGTTTTCCTCCACGAGAATCGCCTCAAGAGTCGGGGCACCGTCACGGACCTGACCCTGGCCTTGCGCATCCTCGTCGGCTTCACCGACGCTGCCGGACACCCAGCCGAGGATGGCTCTGCCTGCCCGCGGCGGCGCGGCGATCTGAAAGTCCCTCGCCTTCGCGGTGCGCCGATCCACCTGTTGCAGCCATTTCTCGCGCGCATCCTCGATCGCGTGCTGCCACGATGCCGGCTCGACGGTTTCTCGCCCGTATGCGGCACGAACCAGTGACGCGATGTCGTCGGGTAGCTCGATGGTTCGGCCCAGCTTGGGTAGCAGCACCGCTGCTGACCGCAGCAGCGGATAAATGCCGTAGATATGTTGCGCCGCCGCTGTCTCTAGCTCAGGAGGAGCTTGGCTGAAATCCACACCGGCGATATAAGCGCGTGCCGAGCGCAGTTTCGCGGGTCGATCGCACTGATCGGCGCCGCGGTTGTGGCGGTGCAGACGCCCCATGCGTTGCAATACCAGATCGATCGGTGCGAGGTCGCTGACCAACACGTCAAAGTCGATGTCGAGTGACTGTTCGGCGACTTGGGACGCCACCACGATGTGCCGGGCAGGACGGGTTACCCCGTCGCCGGGCGGGCCGAATCGCGCGAGCAGCTCCCTGTCCTTGCGGAGCCTGTCGGCCGCGATGAATCGGGAGTGAGCGACCGTCACCTCCCCCGGAAATTCCGCCTGAAGGGCGGTTGCGGTGCGCAAGACACGGCGTACGGTGTTGCGCACGACAAGCGCGCAGCCACCGTCACACAACAGGTCTCTAAGCAGTGCGACGAGGGCATCGCTATCATCGTTGGCGCCGCCGCCGAGCGCCTCGACCGAGACCGTTGTTCGCCGACCGGACTGTGGCACAGCGCAGCTGACGACCCGCATGCCCTCGCTCCACGAGATGACGGGATAGCTATCATCTTCGGTATCTTCGGGATTGACTGGCATCGTCGCGTTGTCGACGGCCTGCCCTGTTTGGTAGGCATTCAGTAGCTTTTGCCGGCGGTCAGGCGGCAGTGTCGCAGACAATGCGACGACTGGGACACCGTAGGCGCCGAGCCATGTAAGGACCTTGGTCAGATAGGAATTCATGAAGACGTCGTAGGCGTGCACTTCGTCAAGCACGACGATCTTGCCGGCCAAAGCCAAGTGTCGAAGCATCAGGTGACGGGCCTTGAGACCGGCGAATAGCACCTGATCGATGGTCCCGACCACAAAGTTGGCTAATTGCGCTTTCTTCCGCCCCGACAACCATGAGTGGGCCACCACCGCGTGCCGAGGCATGTGCGGACCTGAATCGCAGCCCTCGTCACATCCGATCTGCACTGACCGGCCCCCCTGAACCAGTCCCTGGAAATCCCGGTTAAGGCGCGCTTTCCCATGGCTAAGCGTGATGGCACCCACGGCTTGATTGCTTGCGCCGAGTGCGTCGAGCCACTCGACGACACGCCCGAACATCGCGTCGGTTGTCGCTTGTGTGGGTAGTGCGACATGCACGCCGCCACTGCCCCACCGCCGCGCCATTATTTCCGCGGCGGCGAGCGCGGCTTCGGTCTTGCCTTCCCCCATCGGGGCCTCGATGATCACCAGCCCCGGATTCGGGATCTGCTCGGCGACTCTGCTCGCCGCCTCCTGTACCGGGCGTGGCTTGGCGTCCGGAGGCAGGCGGAACCTGGTCGCGAAAAGACGCTCAAGGTTGTCGACTCGACCCGCAGGCGCCCACGGTGCCGGTAAGGCAAGGCGCTCCAACGCCCGACCTGCACGTTCGGGCTCCTCGATTACTTCGGGGAGTTCGACGCTGTAGTAAGGGAACAGGGATTCGTTGCTAGCGATCCAGTCGGAAAGGATCACCAACCCCGTTGCGAGCACCTGGAATGTGGCCGGCAAATGAACGTCGCGCCATGTGTTGATATATCGGTCCGCACCGGTCCTCGCGGCCACGCGATCAGCGAGTTCACGCTGGACGTCGCGCCAGCGGCCCTCGCCGTAGAGCTTCGGGAATTCGTCCGGGAGCGCCTCGGTCAGTGTTACCCCATCCGGAGGCACTCCGTGGTGACCGCCCAACACGACCGCCCAGGCCGAGACCGACCGCTCCGGCCAGCCTCGATCGACCAACCATCTACGCAACAGATGGTGTCCAGCTAGGGAATGGTGCACCTTGTGCCGGTCGACAAGTTCGGCCTTCGTCGGCGGCATGTAGAGCCCATGCTCCCGCATCCGCTGCGCCAGTTGGTCACTCTGCACAGCAAACGGCGGTGTGGCTTTGCCCAGATCGTGCAAGCCCGCCAGGAAGGTGACCGCAGTGCGCGCTGCAGTGACGTCACCGCCGAATGGGCTTGCCAGCAGGTCGACGACTGGGCGCGGTAGCCACCTGTCGAACAGTCCGCCGGCGATATCCGACGAGTCGTCCATATGCCGCCACAACGGCAGCCAGGCGCCGTCCTTGTTCAGCGACTTCGCCCACACCGACCGGGCTGCTTCACCTAAACCGACTAGTGAACTGCCCACCGTCACCCTCCGTTCTCGGGGATCGACGAGAGCATCGCACAACGCACCGACAAGTGGTTGAAGTTCAAAAACTCGGCTGACCTCTACTTATCCCGACAGCCCCGTCTTTGGCGCAGTAGCTGTAACTGATGTGA
Source organism: Mycobacterium botniense (assembly GCF_010723305.1). Lineage (NCBI taxonomy): Bacteria > Bacillati > Actinomycetota > Actinomycetes > Mycobacteriales > Mycobacteriaceae > Mycobacterium > Mycobacterium botniense. The sequence goes on from NZ_BLKW01000004.1 coordinate 2,102,180, forward strand.
TTTCTGTGCGGCCACAGCCGCCCGTCTCAGATGGCGTCGGGGTCCGCCGCGAACGCCTCGGCAGCCTTGCGGGCCAGCCCGATCGCGGTGCGCGCCCACTCCGGCGTCGCGTTCGCCAGACCGCACACCGGGGTGACGCCGATGCGGTCGGTCAGCGCTGAGCGGGCGAAACCCAGCCGGTCGATCACCGCGACCACCGCGGCGGCGATCTCTTCTACCGACAGGCGCCGCGCCGGTGCGGTCGCAGGGACGACCCCCAGCACCACGGTGCGCCCGGACTCCACAAATTCGGCGATACCGTCCAGATCCGCGCTCCGCAGCCCGGCGGCGGGCACCGAAACCGCACCGATTGTGCTGCGTTGCAGCAGGTTCCACGGCAGATCGGGTGTGCCGGCATGCAGCGCCACCTCGGTGCCTGCCGCAGCGACACAGGCATCGAGCAGCGACCCCGCCAATGTCTCGTCGAGGGGGGCGACCGGGGTCAGGGCGGTCACCCCGGTCAGCCGGCCGGCCACGGCCGCCGCCAGCGACGATTCGTCGAACTGCACCACCACCGGCGTGCCAAGCCGCCGCGAGACCGCCGCTTGGTGGGCGGCCACCCCTTCGGCCAGCGATGCCGCGAGGTCGCGTAGGGCGCCCGGATCGGTGATCGCCCGGTGCCCGTTGGCCAGCTCCAGCTCAGCGGCCAGGGTGATCGGGCCGGGCGCCTGCACCTTGACGGTGTGCCCGCTGCCCCGCAGGCCCGCCAGCTCCCACGCCTCCTCCAGGGCGTCGACGTCCTGGTCGAGAAAGCTGACCGCCCTGCGGGTCACCGCGCCCGGCCGGGCCACAACACGATAGCCGCGCGGCACCGTGTCGATGGCGACATCGATCAGCAGCGCGCCGGCGCGCCCGATCGTGTCGGCACCCACTCCCCGGGCGGGGAGCTCGACAATGTGGGCAAGGGCGCCGGCCAGCTCACCGACAACGACCTCGGCAGCCTGGCGCGGGGAGTCGCCGGGCCAGGATCCAGTACCGCTGGCCGTTGCGAAAACACTCACCGGCCAAACGTATTCGAACCGGCACCGCAAGCCGGCTACCGGGGTATGCTCCCGCCGCGCCGGTGCCCCGATTAGGCTCGATACCACGGAAGGTTCGACATGTCGGCGATAGCGGCAGCGGTGCGGCCGCTGGGGCTGTGTTGCGCGGCCTTGCTGGTCGCGGCATGTGTCCGGGTAGTGGGCGGTGCGCCGCTCGCGGCGGTCGGCGGTGAGTCCCCGCGCGCAGTGCCCGGGGTCGATGTCGACAAGATCCTGCTCGACCAATCGCGGATGCGTGCGATCACCGGCGCCGGCGAGGACTTGACGATCATTCCCTCGATGGACGGCAAGTACCCGGTGGACCTGGACGACCTCGCGCAGACCGCGCCGCCGCAATGCCGTTTCATCTATTCGGAGACACTGACATTCGGCTCCGATATCGCCGAATTCCACAAGACCACGTTTCAGGATCCGCCCGATAGCGCTCTGATCTCTGAGGCGGCCGCGGCCTACCGTGACGCCGGCACCGCGCGCCGCGCGTTCACCGCACTGGTGGCAGCCGTCGAACACTGCGCGAGCAGTTCGGCCAGCTGGCCATTTGTCGGTGTGTGGAGCGCTGATGACGCGTCGCTGCGCATCCGGCCCGGCGGCTGTGGCCGCGATTACCGGGTCAAAGCGGCGGTCTTGTTGGAAGTCACATTCTGCGGCTTTCCAGAATCGGTGTCCGACATCGTGATGACAAACATCGCGGCCAACGTGCGGACCCGGTAGCGGGCAGGTCTGCTGCTGTGTCAGCGCGCGGCGGAGGTGGCGGCGATGGTGGCGCTGCCGATGACTTCGTCACCGTCGGGATCGGGGCGGTAGAGCACCAGTGTCTGGCCGCGCGCCACGCCGCGCAGCGGCGCACACAACCGCACAACCAGCTCCCCGCCCACCAATTCGGCTACCGCGCCGACGGTTTCGCCGTGCGCGCGCACTTGAACCACACACTCGAGCGGTCCTGCGGGCACGGTTCCCGCGGGGAAGACCGGCGCGCGTCCCCGCAGCCCCCATACCTCCAGATCAGCCACATCACCGACGCGGACCGTGCCGGTGTCGGCGTCGATGGCCGTCACATAGCGTGGGCGACCGTCCGGCCCGGGCCCGCCGATACCCAGTCCCTTGCGCTGGCCGATCGTGAAGTTGTGCACCCCGTCGTGCTCGGCCAGCACCGTGCCGGTTGCATCGACTACCGTGCCGCGCCGTACCCCGATGCGCTCACCCAGAAAGGCGCGGGTGTTCCCGGACGGGATGAAACAGATATCGTGGCTGTCCGGCTTGTCGGCGACCGCCAGACCGCGGCCGGCCGCCTCGGCGCGGATCTGCGCCTTGGGTGTGTCACCGATCGGAAACGCCGCGTGGCGCAACTGGTCTGCGCTCAGCACAGCCAACACGTAGGACTGGTCCTTGTCGCGGTCTACCGCCCGGCGCAACCGCCCACCACACAGCCGTGCATAGTGGCCGGTAGCCACCGCGTCGAAGCCCAACGCAACAGCTTTCGCCGCCAACGCCGAGAACTTGATCCGCTGGTTGCACCGCACACAGGGGTTCGGGGTTTCCCCCCGCGCATATGACGATACGAAGTCCTCGATCACGTCTTGGGTGAACTTCTCTGCGAAGTCCCAGACGTAGAAAGGTATTCCAAGCACATCCGCGACACGGCGCGCGTCGGCAGCGTCTTCCTTCGAGCAGCAGCCTCGCGAACCGGCGCGCAGTGTGGCGGGGGTGCTCGACAGCGCGAGGTGCACCCCGACGACGTCGTGTCCGGCGTCGACCATGCGTGCCGCGGCCACCGACGAGTCGACACCGCCGCTCATCGCGGCGAGAATTCTCACCCGGGCACCCCCGCAGTGGCCAGAGCAGCGCGCCGAGCGCGCGCCACCACACCGGGCAGGACCCGCAATACCGCGTCGACATCAGCGCCGGTACTGGTATGCCCCAACGAAAGTCGCAACGATCCCCGCGCACTGGCCGGGTGCATCCCCATCGCAATCAGCACGTGTGACGGCTGCGCGATCCCGGCGGTGCAGGCGGAGCCCGTCGAGCACTCGATTCCGTTGGCGTCCAACAACATCAACAATGAGTCTCCTTCGCACCCGTCGAAGGAGAAATGCGCGTTACCCGGTAGCCGCGCCAGGCCCGACGACCCGTTCAGGTGAGCGCCGGGGATCCCGGTCAGCACACCGTCGATAAGCCGGTCGCGCAAACCGCGAAGCCGTACCGCGTTCGTCTCCACCTCGTCCACAGCGATCTGTGTCGCCGCAGCCATTCCGACCGCACCTGCGACATCGGCTGTGCCGGAACGGATGTCACGCTCCTGACCACCGCCGTGGGACAGCGGGACGCAGGCCACGTCTCGGCGGAGCAGCAGCGCGCCGACGCCGGGCGGGCCGCCGAATTTGTGCGCCGCCACGCTCATCGCGCACAGCCCGCTGGCAGCAAAATCGACGGGCAGCTGACCTACCGCCTGAACCGCATCGCTGTGCATCGGAACGTCGAATTCAGCAGCGATGGCCGCCAGTTCGGTGATCGGCATGATAGTGCCCACCTCGTTGTTGGCCCACATCACCGACACCAGCGCGACATCGTCGTGCCGCTGCAGCACCTCCCGCAGTGCGGCCGCAGACACCGAACCGTCACGTCCCGTGGGCAGCCAGCTCACTTCGGCGCCTTCGTGTTCGACCAGCCAGTTCACCGAGTCCAGCACAGCGTGATGCTCCACCTCGCTGGTGACGATGCGACGGTGGCGCGGGCAGGCGTCACGCCGCGCCCAGTAGAGGCCCTTGACCGCGACGTTGTCGCTTTCCGTGCCGCCCGCGGTGAAGATCACCTCGGACGGGCGGGCACCGAGCTTGGCGGCGATCAACTCGCGGGATTCCTCCAGCCGGCGCCGCGCCGCGCGCCCCGCGGTGTGCAGCGAGGAGGCATTGCCCACGATGCCGAGCACAGCCGTCATAGCCTCGATGGCGGCGGGATACATCGGGGTGGTGGCGGCATGATCCAGGTACACCATGACGCGCCCAGGATACCGACGTCGCGCGGCGGGGCGGGCCGCAGAGCGGCCCGCAGGATTCAGCCCTTGCGCGCCTTGATCGCCTCGGTCAGCTGCGGGGCGACCTTGAACAGGTCGCCGACCACACCGAAATCGGCGATCTCGAAGATCGGCGCCTCCTCGTCCTTGTTGACCGCCACGATCGTCTTGGAGGTCTGCATGCCCGCCCGGTGCTGGATCGCCCCGGAGATCCCGAGCGCGATATACAGCTGCGGCGACACCGTCTTACCGGTCTGGCCCACCTGGAACTGGCCCGGGTAGTAGCCGGAGTCCACCGCTGCGCGCGACGCGCCGACCGCAGCGCCGAGCGAGTCGGCCAGCTCCTCCACCACACGGAAGTTCTCCGCACTACCCACACCGCGGCCACCGGACACCACGATCGCCGCCTCGGTCAGGTCTGGCCGCTCCCCGGCGACCGCCGGCTGGCGCGCGGTGATCTTGGTGACGTTCTCGGCCGGCGCGGGCACCTCGACAGTGACCTGCTCCCCCTTGCCCTCAACCGGCTGTGCCTCGACGGACCCGGCCCGCACGGTGATCACCGGGGTATCGCCGTTGGCCTGGGCCTCCACCGTGTAGGCGCCACCGAAGATGGAGTGCAGCACTTTGCCGTCCTCTTTAACGTCGACCACGTCAACCAGCAGCCCCGACCCGATCCGGGCGGCCAGCCGACCCGCGATCTCCTTGTCGGTGGCGGTAGCGGCCAGCAGTACGGCCGCGGGGGCAGACGATTCGGCCAGCGCCGCCAACACGTCGACGACCGGGGTGATCAGATAGTTCTCGACGATCTCGGACTCGGCAATGTAGATCTTCTCGGCCCCGGCCGCCTTCAGGCCCTCAATCAACGGCGCAGCCGTTCCCGGGGGCCCGACCACGACAGCGGCCGGCTCGCCCAGCCTGCGGGCGGCGGTGAGCAACTCGGCGGTGACCTTCTTCAGCGCCCCTTCAGCGTGCTCAGCGAGCACCAGTACTTCAGCCATCGGTAAGCCTTTTGCCTTCGTGTCTCGGAATAGTTCTGCTAGATCAGCTTCTGCGCAACCAGGTATTCGGCGATCTTGATTCCGCCGTCACCCTCATCGGGGATTTTCTCCCCTGCGGTCTTGGGCGGCTTGGGTGTCGATGAGAGCACCGTCGAACCAGCGTTGGCGAGTCCGACTTCGTCGGGTTCCACCCCGATATCCTCCAGGGTCAGGGTGGTGACCTCTTTCTTCTTGGCGGCCATGATGCCCTTGAAGGACGGAAACCGCGGTTCGTTGATCTTCTCGTTCACGCTCACCACAGCGGGCAGCGAGGCCTCCAGCGTGAAAACGCCGTCGTCGGTCTCCCGCTCACCGATAACCTTGCCGCCCTCGACCGAAAGTTTGCGCAGATGGGTGAGCTGCGGCAGGCCCAGATACTCGGCGATGATGGCGGGCACGGCCCCACCGACCCCGTCGGTGGATTCGTTACCGGCGATCACCAGCTCAGTGCCCTCAATAGTGCCCAGCGCCCGCGCCAGCGCCCACGCGGTCTGGATGACATCCGAACCGTGCATCCTGTCGTCTTTAAGGTGGACGGCCTTGTCGGCGCCCATGGACAGGGCCTTGCGGATCGCCTCGGTGGCGCGCTCGGGACCCGCGGTCAGCACGGTCACCGATCCCTCGATGCCGTCAGCAGCCTCTTTCTCCCGGATCTGCAGCGCCTCTTCGACGGCGCGCTCGTTGATCTCGTCCAGCACAGCGTCAGCGGCCTCACGGTCCAGCGTCCAGTCGCCCTCGGTGAGCTTGCGCTCCGACCAGGTGTCCGGGACCTGTTTGATCAGGACCACGATGTTCGTCATGAGTGTGGTTCGTCCTCCTCGACGGAAGTCTGGCACCCTCAGCTGCCAGACCGGTCACGGTGTACGCGGCCGCACCCGCATGTTACTGATCGGTAACTTTGTGCGGTCTGCTTTCACACCATAGCGGGTCGGCGTTGCCCGATCGCCCACCTCCTCCTTCCCCCTCCATTCCCCGCTCCTTGTCACGCTCCGGCCCATGCGCAGCCGGCAGGTGTCGGGTACCCCCAGTCGCCGGCGAACCATTCGCGATCCCGCAACTTCGGGATAGCCTGCCTTGCGATGAACGCATTCGTCCCCGACACGTTCCACCCCGGACCCGCCGGGCCGCCAGCCGAGCCGGTGCTGGCGCTGACGGGCGAGCGCACCATCCCCGGGCTGGACGTCGAGAATTACTGGTTCCGCCGCCATCAAGTGGTCTACCAGCAGCTGGTGCCGCACTGCGCGGGTCGCGATGTGCTCGAGGCCGGCTGCGGCGAGGGCTACGGCGCCGATCTGATCGCCGGCGTGGCACGCCGTGTCATCGGGCTGGACTACGACGCGGCGACAGTGGCCCATGTCCGGGCCCGCTATCCGCGGGTGGCGGTGGTGCGGGCAAATCTGGCTGAGCTGCCGCTGGCCGACGCCTCGGTCGACGCCGTGGTCAGCTTCCAAGTCATTGAGCACCTGTGGGATCAGGCCCGGTTTGTTCGCGAGTGCGCCCGGGTGCTGCGTCCGTCGGGGGTGCTGATGGTGTCCACCCCGAACCGGATCACGTTCTCGCCGGGCCGAGACACCCCGGTCAACCCTTTTCACACCCGTGAACTCGATGCCGCTGAGCTTCGGCAATTGATTGCCGGCGCAGGGTTTTCGGCGATCCGGCTCAGCGGCGTATTTCACGGGCCGCGACTTCGGGACATGGATCGGCGCCACGGCGGCTCCCTCATCGACGCACAGATCGCGCGGGCTGTGGCCGATGCCCCCTGGCCGGCTGCGCTGTTGAACGATGTCGCCGCGGTCACCGCCGGCGATTTCGACATCGTCGAGGCTGGCCGAGACGACGTGCACCACATCGATGACAGCCTCGACCTGATCGCGATCGCGGTGCGCCCGTGACCGGCGGCGACGAAGTGCCGGGCCTGTTCACCCTGGTGCTGCACACGCATCTGCCGTGGCTGGCGCACCACGGCCGTTGGCCCGTCGGCGAAGAATGGCTCTACCAGTCGTGGTCGGCGGCCTATCTTCCGCTGCTGCGGGTGTTATTCGGCCTCGCCGACGAGGGCCGCACCGGAGTGCTGACGCTCGGCGTGACGCCGGTGGTCGCCGCCCAGCTTGATGACCCCTACTGCCTCGACGGGATGTACCGCTGGCTGGGCAACTGGCGGCTACGTGCAGCCGAAGCCGCCAGCCTGCCGGCCGGCGTGAAGTCGGATCCGCTGACCGCATGTTCACCGGAAGCTCTGCGGGCGTTCGGGATTCGTGAATGTGCTGAGGCTGATCAGGCGCTCGACGACTTCGCCACCCGCTGGCGGCACGGGGCCAGCCCGCTGCTGCGTGACCTGATCGATGCAGGCACCGTGGAGTTGCTGGGCGGGCCGCTCGCCCACCCGTTTCAGCCGCTGCTGGCGCCGCGGCTGCGCGAGTTCGCGCTGCGCGAGGGCCTGGCCGACACCTGGTTGCGGGTGGGCCGCACGCCGGCGGGGATCTGGGCGCCTGAATGCGCATACGCTCCGGGTTTAGAACACGACTATGCCAGCGCCGGTGTCAGCCACTTCCTCGTCGACGGCCCCTCGCTGCACGGCGACACCACCCTCGGGCGGCCGGTCGGTGACACCAATGTGGTGGCGTTCGGCCGCGACCTAAAGGTCAGCTACCGGGTGTGGTCCCCGAAATCTGGGTATCCGGGACACGCCGCCTACCGCGACTTTCACACCTATGACCACCGCACGGGCCTCAAGCCGGCCCGGGTCACCGGCCGCGCCGTTCCGCCGGACCGCAAGGCCCCCTACGACCCCGAGCGCGCCGACCGGATGGTCGACGTGCACGTCGCCGACTTCGTCGAGGTGGTGCGGAGCCGGCTGTGCGCCGAATCTGAGCGCATCGGGCGACCCGCTCACGTCATCGCCGCCTTCGACACCGAGTTGTTCGGCCACTGGTGGTACGAAGGTCCGGTGTGGCTGCAACGGGTTTTGCGGGCGCTGCCGGCCGCCGGGGTGCGGGTCGGCACCCTCAGCGACGCGCTCGCCGGCGGGTATGTCGGTGCTGCAGTCGAATTACCCGCCAGCTCATGGGGATCGGGCAAAGACTGGCGCGTCTGGACCGGAGAGAAGGTGGCCGACCTGGTGCAGCTCAATGCCGAAGTGGTCGACACCGCGCTGACCACTGTCGACAAGGCCCTCACCCAGACCGCGTCCGTGATCGGCCCGCTGCCCCGGGACCGGATCGCCGACCAGATTCTGCGGGAGACCCTGCTGACAGTGTCCAGCGACTGGCCCTTCATGGTGAGCAAGGACTCCGCCGCCGACTATGCCCGCTACCGGGCTTACCTGCATGCGCATGCCACCCGGGAGATCGCCGACGCGCTGGCTTCGGGCCGGCGCCAGACAGCCCAGCGGCTGGCCGACGGGTGGAACCGGGCCGACGGGCTGTTCGGGGCGCTGGATGCCCGCAGGCTGCCACGATGAGCACCCGGTTCTTCCGCGAGCGTGCGTGTCTGCCCACCGACACGACGGCACACACGGCATTCTGCGCACCCTCACTCCGGAGGTGCCCGCGCGCATGAAGATCCTCATCGTGTCGTGGGAGTACCCACCGGTAGTGGTCGGTGGGCTGGGGCGGCACGTGCATCACCTGTCGACCGCGCTGGCCGAGGCCGGTCATGACGTCGTCGTGCTGTCCCGTCGTCCGGCAAACACCGATCCCAGCACGCACCCCTCATCGGACGAGATCAGTGAGGGCGTGCGGGTGATCGCCGCCGCGCACGATCCCCACGAGTTCACCTTCGGCGACGACATGATGGCCTGGACACTGGCGATGGGCCACGCCATGATCCGCGCCGGACTTGCACTGAAAACACCGGGCTCGGGGCGCAGCTGGCGTCCCGACATCGTGCACGCCCACGACTGGCTGGTGGCCCACCCGGCCATAGCTCTTGCCGAATTTTACGACGTGCCAATGGTTTCCACGATTCACGCGACCGAAGCCGGCCGTCATTCCGGGTGGGTTTCCGGGGCTCTGAGCCGTCAAGTGCACGCCATCGAGTCCTGGCTGGTCCGCGAATCCGATTCGCTGATCACCTGTTCTGCATCGATGCGTGACGAGATCACCGAGTTGTTCGGCCCGGGGCTGGCTGAGATCACCATAATCCGCAACGGGATCGACGCGGCCCGTTGGCCGTTCGCGCCACGGCGCCCCCGCACCGGGCCGCCGGAACTGCTGTATGTCGGCCGGCTGGAATACGAGAAAGGCGTTCACGACGCTATCGCGGCGCTGCCGCGCATCAGGCGCGCGCATCCCGGTACCACCCTGACCATCGCCGGCGAAGGCACCCAGCAGAGCTGGCTTGTCGAGCAAGCCCGCAGACACCGTGTGCTCAAGGCGACGCGGTTCGTCGGGCGGCTCGACCACGAGGAGCTATTAGCGTTGCTCCATCGCGCCGACGCGGCGGTGCTGCCCAGCCACTACGAGCCCTTCGGCCTTGCCGCCCTGGAAGCCGCCGCGGCCGGTACTCCGCTGGTGACATCGAATATCGGCGGCCTGGGCGAGGCGGTGATCAACGGACAGACCGGGGTGTCCTGCCCGCCCCGCGACGTGGCACAGCTGGCCAGGGCCGTCTGCAGCGTGCTCGACGATCCCGCCGCCGCCCAGCGCCGCGCCCGAGCCGCCCGGCAACGGCTCACCGCCGACTTTGATTGGCACACCGTGGCTCACGAGACCGCGCAGGTCTACCTCGCCGCCAAACGCCGCGAACGCCAACCATTGCCGCGGTTACCCATCGTGGAGCACGCACTGCCCGACCGGTAGGAGCAGCCACCGGGCGGAATCGGTACCGTCGGGTGATGAGCCTGCTCTATTCCAGCGTGATCGAGGCCGCGCCTGAGACGGTCTTCGCCTGGCACACCCGCCCGGGCGCGTTCGCGCGGCTATCGCCGCCCTGGCAGCCGATACGGCTGGTCAGCGAAGCATCCTCGCTCCGCAATGGACGAGCCGAGCTTGCGCTGCCCGGCGGGCTTCGCTGGGTGGCCCAGCACCAGGCCGACGGCTACCCTCCACCACACCGTTTCGTCGATACGGTCGGCGCGGCCGGGCCGGCGTCGCTGCCGGCGCGGATAGTGATGCGATGGCGCCATACCCACGAATTCCAAGCAGCCGGCGAAGGGCGCACCCGGGTGATCGACCGGGTGCAAACCCCGCTACCCGCGGCGCTGTTGCGAGCGATGTTCGCCTATCGGCACCGCCAGCTCGCCGATGATCTGGCAGCACACGAGCAGGCGGCGCGCCACGGGCTGCGGCCGTCCACCGTGGCGGTCACCGGGTCGTCGGGCCTGATCGGCTCGGCGTTGACCGCCTTTCTCAGCACCGGCGGGCATCGGGTGCTGCGGCTGGTGCGCAGGAGCGCGGGCGGCGCGAACGAGCGACAGTGGAACCCGGACGAACCCGATCCGGGCCTACTGGCCGGCGTCGACGCGGTGATCCACTTGGCGGGCGCCTCGATCGCGGGGCGGTTCACCGACACGCATCGACGCGCTATCCGCGACAGTCGAATCGGCCCGACGCGCCGGTTAGCCGAACTCCTCGCCCGGATACCCGACGGGCCGCGTGTGCTGATCTCCGCCTCGGCCATCGGCTACTACGGCGCCGATCGCGGCGACGAAGTCCTGACCGAGCAGAGCGATCCGGGTGCCGGGTTCCTGGCCGGGGTGGTGGCCGAGTGGGAGCAGGCCACAGCGCTGGCCGCGCAGGCCGGTGTGCGGGTCGTGCTGGTGCGCACCGGTATTGTGCAATCTCCCCGCGGCGGCACACTTCGCCTGCTCCGCCCACTGTTCAGCGCCGGACTCGGCGGGCGGATCGGCACTGGCCGGCAGTGGCTGTCTTGGATCGGTATCGACGACCTGCTCGACATCTATCACCGGGGGCTCTGGGACACCGCCCTGTCCGGGCCGGTGAACGCGGTTTGCCCGGTTCCGGTGCGCAATAGCGACTACGCCCGCACACTTGCCCACATCCTGCACCGGCCAGCGCTGTTGCCGGTGCCGGTGCTGGGGGCGCAGCTGCTGCTCGGCACACAGGGCGCCCGCGAACTCGCGTGCGCGAGCCAACGCGTGATCCCTGCCCGGCTCCAACACGCCGGTCACCGGTTCCGCCGGCCCGAACTCGAGCCGGCCCTGCGTCATCTCCTCGGCCGCGCCGCGGCATGACCTTCACCCAATTAAATGTTAAGAATTTGAATGTACTGGTGTGCCGCGGATATGCTGCCGACGCATGGAGGCCGTGACGTCGCGTGCCGGCCGTCCCGTCCCGCGGCGGGGCCCGGACGTGTCCCTCGGGCGGGCGGTGAGCCGGGCACACCGCCCGCAACCAGTTCCGGGGTCAGCGACCCTGAGCCGAGGGATGTGCCACATGAGCCCACCGGCGCGGTGGTGACACGGACCGTCGGCCGGCGCGGCGACCACGTGGTCGTGGTCGGTGCGGGTCTGGCGGGTCTGTCCGCGGCGTTGCATCTGGCCGGGCGTGGCCATGCCGTCACGGTGGTGGAGCGCGAACCGTGGCCCGGTGGGCGGGCGGGGCGGGTCGATATCGGCGGATATCGGCTCGACACCGGCCCGACGGTGCTCACCATGCCCGACGTGATCGACGAGGTGTTCGCCGCCGTCGGCGCCGAAAGGTCCAGTCGTCTGGACCTGCTGCCGGTGGATCCGGCCTACCGCGCCGTGTTCGCCGACGGCAGTGCGCTTGATGTGCACAGCGATGGGGAGCGAATGGCCAGCGCGATCGAGGACTTCGCCGGTGCCGCGCAAGCGAGGGGCTATCGGCAACTGCGTGACTGGTTGACTCGGCTGTACCGCACCGAATTTGACCGATTCATCGCCGCAAACTTCGACTCTCCGCTGTCACTGCTCAACGTCCAGCTGGCCCGGCTCGCCGCCATCGGCGGATTCCGCAGATGGGACAGCATGGTCAGCCGCTATATCAGCGATCCGCGGTTGCGGCGGGTGTTCACCTTCCAGTCGCTCTACGCCGGTGTAGCGCCGCACCGGGCGCTGGCCATCTACGCGGTGATCGCCTATATGGACACGATTTCGGGGGTGTTTTTCCCGCGCGGCGGGATGCGGGCACTGCCGGACGCGCTTGCGGCGGCGGCGGTCGACAACGGGGTGCAATTCCACTACGGCTCGACGGTCACCCATCTCGACATCGTCAACGGCCGCGTCACTGCGGTGCACACCGACCACGCCCAGCGGGTCGCCTGCGACGCGGTGGTGCTGACCACCGAACTGCCCCAGACCTACCGGCTGCTGGGTCGACAACCCCGCCGCATATGGCCGCTGCGGGCGTCCCCCTCCGCGGTCGTGGTGCACGTAGGCTGCCGCAGCATATACCCGGCGACCGCGCATCACACCCTCTGCTTCGGCGCAGCCTGGCAGCAGACCTTCACCGACATCATTGACCGGGGGCAGCTCATGCGCGACCCGTCGTTGCTCGTCACCCGGCCGACGGCGAGCGACCCGGGCCTGGCCCCCGCTGGTCGGGACCTGCTCTACGTGCTGGCACCGGCACCGAACCTGTCCGGCACCACGATCGACTGGTCGAGCGTCGGCGGCGGCTACGCCGAGTCGCTGCTCGACACCGTGCAAGCCCGGCTGCTGCCCGGCTTACGCGACGACGCGCAGCTGCTGCACCTCGTTCACCCCGCCGACTGGGCGCGGCAGGGAATGCTCGCCGGCACACCGTTTTCGCTGGCTCACACCTTCACCCAGACCGGCCCGTTCCGCCCGGCCAACACCGTGCGCGGCATCGACAACGCGGTGCTGGCCGGGGCGTCGACCATACCGGGCGTGGGTGTGCCCACCGCGCTGATCTCCGGACGGCTGGCCGCCGACCGTATCAGCGGGTAATCATCGAAGAGCCTCGACGTGAAAGCCCAGGTGCCGTGATCCGTGCCGAACTCGATGCCGCCGGGATCGATGATCCGCGTCTGCGCGACGCCTACCGCTGCTGCCGCAAAATCAACGCCGCGCACGGCCGCACATTCTTCCTGGCCACCCGGTTACTGGCACCGGATCAACGCCCGCCGGTGCACGCGCTGTACGGTTTCGCCCGCCACGCGGACGACATTCTCGACGAATTCAACCCCGACCTGGACACCACCACCCGCGCGCAACGATTGCACCACCTCTCCGAGAGGTTCTTCGCCGGGGGCGACTATCGCGACGACCCGGTCCTGGCCGCGGTCCGGCATACCGCGCAGCGGTACAACATCGCGCTCACACTATTCGCCGACTTTCTCACCTCGATGCGGATGGATCTGACCGTGACCGACTATCCCACCCGTGCGGCGCTCAATAACTACATGCGCGGGTCAGCGGAAGCAATTGGCCTCCAGCTGCTGCCGATACTGGGCACCGTCGGCCCCGCCGATGAAGCCGCCCCCTATGCCGCCGCGCTGGGCCGGGCGTTTCAGCTCACGAATTTTCTGCGTGACGTCGATGAAGATCTGATGCGGCAGCGGGTCTATCTGCCCGCCGACGAACTGGCCGCCTACGGCGTCGACCGTGACGTGCTGATGTGGTGTCATACGCACCGGCGCACCGACAACCGGGTGCGGCGGGCGCTGGCTGCCCAGCACGAGATCACGCGAGACGTCTACCGGTTCGCCATCGGCGGGATCGCGTTGCTGGCGCCGCGGTCGCGGCCATGCGTGGCAACCGCGGCCACCTTGTACTCGGAGATCCTCGATTGCATCGAAGACAGCGATTTCGCGGTGTTCGGGCGCCGGGCCACGGTCGGCACCGCGCGGCGGCTGCGGGTCGCGGCCACCGGGCTGATCCAGTCGTGGCGGCTCCGCCGGCCGGGCTCCGATCGGCCTCAGCGCGGGGCGGCGTGATGGACCGCTGGCAATACCTGCTCGTCCTGGCCGCCTGCCTGGCGGTCACCGCGCCCCTGGAAGTGTTCGGTGCCGGCGTCTACCGACAGCCGGCGCGCACGGTCAAGTCGGTGCTACCCGTTGCTGCGGTGTTTTTACTCTGGGACGAGGTGGCGATCGCCGCACACGTGTGGACCTACAACCGCGGCTATATCAGCGGCCTGCACATCCCGTTCCGGGTGCCGATCGAGGAGATGCTGTTTTTCGTCGTGATCCCGCTGTGCGCGCTGCTCACCTACAGCGCGGTCAGCGCGATCCTGGACCGGGTCAACCGGCGATGAGCGGCCTCGGCTACACCATGCCGGCCGTGCTGGCGGTGCTGGCCGTCTGCATGCTTGAGTTCGCGGTGCTGCGCACCGGGCTGTTCCGCCGGCCCGCCTACTGGTTGTCCATGCTGATCGTGTTCGGCTTTCAAATCCCGGTCGACGGGTGGCTGACCAAACGCAGCGCCCCGGTCGTCATCTACGCCGAGCGGCAGACCAGCGGCGTGCGGTTGGCGTTCGACATCCCGATCGAAGACTTCCTGTTCGGCTTCGCTCTGGTCACCGCGGTGCTGCTGATGTGGGAACACCAGCGTGAACGTGGGTGAGGGGGGGTTGCCGCGCCGTGATGTGCCGGCCGCGTTCGACGCCGGCGCGGCCGCCTATGACCGGCTGGTCGGCGCCAACCCCGGATACCACCCGAACCTGCGGCGCACGGCGCGCCGGCTGCGGTTGCCCGGCCGGGGGCGAGGCCTGCGGCTGCTGGACGCCGGGTGCGGCACCGGCGCGTCGACGGCCGCGCTGCTGACCGCCGCCCCCGAGGCCGAGATCATCGCGGTCGACGCCTCGCGGGGAATGCTCGACGCCGCCCGGACGAAACCGTGGCCGGCGTCGGTGCGGTTCGTGCACAGCCCGGTCGAAAAACTCGCCGAGCACGGCATCACCGGCCCATTCGACGCGATCCTGGCCGCCTACCTGGTGCGTAATCTGGCCGATCCCGACAGCCAACTGCGCGCCTTCCGTGCACTGTTGCGGCCCGGCGGTGTGCTGGCGGTGCACGAGTATTCGGTGCGCGATTCGGCCGTCGCCACCGCGGTGTGGCACGCGGTGTGCTGGGGCATCATCATCCCCGCCGGCTGGTGGCACACCCGCGACACCACGCTGTATCGCCACCTTTGGCGCAGCGTGCTGGCGTTCGACGGCGCCGCCCGGTTCCGGTCCCGGCTGCGCGACGCCGGGTTCGTCGACGTGCGAAGCGCCACCATGCCGGGCTGGGAAGCCCATGTGGTGCACACCTTCCTTGCCGAGGCGCCGCGATGACCGACGCCCGCCGCCACACCCAGCCCGCACCACCCGGGCTGGCCAGCGCCGATGCGTTGCCCTCCCGTCCGCGCGTGGTCGTCGTGGGCGCCGGCATTGCGGGGTTGGCCGCTGCGGCGGGGCTGGCCGAACGCGGGGTCGGTGTCGAGGTCGTCGAGCGCGAGCACTACCTCGGCGGGCGGGTCGGCGGCTGGACCGAACACCGCGACGGTGCCGCCCTGGCGATGAATCGCGGCTTTCACGCGTTCTTCCGCCAGTACTACAACCTGCGCTCGCTGCTGCGCCGCGTCGATCCCCGGCTGTCCATGCTGACGCCGGTGGACGACTACCCCCTTGTCGACGCCGCCGGCCGGCGCGACAGTTTCCGGGGCCTGCCCCGCAGGCCGCCGTGGAACGCGCTGGCGTTTGCGCTGCGCAGCCCGACTTTCCGGCTTCGCGACCTGGTGCACCTCGACGCGCGGGCTGCCGCACCGCTGGCCGCGGTGTCGGTGCCTGAGATCTATCACCGGCTCGATCACATCGACGCCGCCGCGTTCCTGGCCGAGATCAACTTTCCCGACGCAGCGCGTCATCTCGCGTTCGAGGTGTTCTCGCGCAGCTTCTTCGCCGATCCCGCACAGCTGTCAGCCGCCGAGCTGGCAGCCATGTTTCACATCTACTTCCTCGGCTCTGATGAGGGCCTCATCTTCGACGTGCCGAATGCGAACTTCGATGTGAGCCTGTGGAATCCGTTGCGGGAGTATTTGGCCGGCCACGGTGTGCGGTTTCGGCTCGGTTGCACGGTAGTATCTGTCGATATCGACTCACCCAAAAAATTTCGGGTGCATACTGATTCAGATGGTCCTCTCGATGCAGACGCCGTGGTACTGGCTACCGATGTGGCCGGTCTGCAACAGATCGTGAGGGCTTCCGAGGGGATCGGCAGCCCGCCGTGGCGCGAGTGCGTAGAGCGGTTGCGCATCGCGCCGCCGTTCACGGTGCAGCGGCTCTGGCTCGACCGGCCAGTTAGTGCCGATCGGCCGGCATTTGTCGGCACGGCAGGTCATAAGCCGCTCGACAATATCAGCGTGCTCGAACGCTACGAACACGAAGCCGCCCAGTGGGCAGCCCACCACCGCGGCTCGGTGATCGAATTACACGCATACGCAACGCAATCGGCGCCCCCGTGCAGCGTTATGAAACAGCGGCTGCA
Source organism: Mycobacterium botniense (assembly GCF_010723305.1). Taxonomy (NCBI): domain Bacteria; kingdom Bacillati; phylum Actinomycetota; class Actinomycetes; order Mycobacteriales; family Mycobacteriaceae; genus Mycobacterium; species Mycobacterium botniense. The sequence goes on from NZ_BLKW01000004.1 coordinate 2,118,718, forward strand.
CGAGCTCTATCCGGAAACCGCCACGGCACGAGTCATTTATCAGCGGGTGCTGCATCGAAACGACTGCCCGTTGTTTCAGCCGCGCGCACACGCCCTGCGGCCGGCAGTTAGCACTCCCCAACCTGGTCTGGTCCTCGCCGGAGACGGGATCCGCATCGACTTACCCGTGGCACTGATGGAACGCGCCGCCACCACCGGCTGGTCGGCGGCCAATCGGTTGCTCGCGCAGTGGGGACTGGCCGGCCACCCATTGCAGACCGTCCCCAACAGGGGCCGGTCGGCGCTGTTGCGGGCGCTGGCCACCCGGGCGGGGGGGCGGCGGCGATGAGCATCGGCGATCACGTACGGCAGCGATGGCCGAAAAACTTTCCACTGCAAGTTATCTCGTCAAAGCCATGGGAAAGTCGCTGCCCCAGTTATCGCGACGCGCAGCCGGCCATCATCGATGCCGCGCTGAACCGAGCCCAGCAAAGACCCACCGGCAACTGGTTCGTGTTCGCCGCGAGCCGCGACATTCGCGCCGACCGCCCCTATGGAACCCGAGTCGCCGGCGTCGAACTCGTCGCCTGGCGCGACCGGCAGCAACGATTATGCGTCGGTCCGCGCAGTTGCCCGCACCTGGGAGCGGACCTCGCGACCGGCGATGTGCACCGAGGCGTCCTGATCTGCCGGTGGCACGGGTTGATGCTGGACGGAAACCAGTGCGACCTGGGCTGGACGCCGTTGCCCAGCCACGACGACGGGGTGCTCGTATGGGTCCGGCTCGACGACGCCGGCGGCGAAACCCCGTCAGACGAACCGATCATCGCCGGCCGGCCGGGCGGCCCCCACCTGCACGCCGTCACGCGCATGGTCGGTATCTGCCAGCCATGCGACATCATCGCCAACCGGCTCGACCCCTGGCACGGCGCGTGGTTTCACCCGTATTCGTTTGCCGAACTTCAGGTGCTGGAGACGCCCACAGAACAGGCCGACCGGTTTCTGGTGGCGGTGACTTTCCGGATGGGCCGTCTGGGGGTCCCGGTCACCGCTGAGTTCACCAGCCCGGAAGCCCGCACCATCGTGATGCGCATCGTCGACGGTGAGGGAGCTGGCAGCGTCGTCGAAACACACGCGACCCCAGTCGGTGTCGGTCCCGATGGCCGCCCTCGCACCGCAGTGATCGAAGCTGTCATCGCGTGCTCAGAGCGGCGCGGATTCCAGCGGGCGCGCCGCGCCGCTGCGTTGATCACACCGATGATGCGTTACGCGGCCACCCGGTTGTGGCGAGACGACCTCGCCTACGCCGAGCGCCGCTACCAGCTGCGCAGCGCGGAGCAGACGGGCCGGCGTTGGTAAACCGCGTCCCCACCGCCGCCCAGAACCGTCAACACGGAGGTGCCAGCGTCGAGGTGCTGCAAAAAGTCGCGAAGAACATGTCTTTCGCTGCCGTCGTGCTCACGGCCGTTGCCCACTTCGCATACTTGATTTACGTTCCCAGCGGGGGGTTTTTGGCGTTACGGTGGCCACGGACCATCCTGTGCCACGTGCCGGCCGTGGTGTGGGGTGCCGCTGTGGTCGGGTGGAAGTTGCCGTGCCCACTGACCGCGCTGGAACAGTGGGCGCGTGCTCGAGCGGAGATGAAGCCGTTGCCGCAGGGCGGGTTCGTCGAGCACTACGCCGCTGGCGTCCTGTACTCCTCTGACGGCACCGGGGCAGCACAGGCGCTTGCCTTTTTCGCCGCGGCACTGTCCTGGGTGATGCTGGCAGCCAAGCACAATCGCCGATGTGTATCACGGCAGCGCGGCTAGCAGACGGTTGTGAGTGCTTTCCGGTCAGGGCGCGGCGTGCGTGGCCGCCGCGCCCAGCAATCGTTGCTCGATCAGGTCGGCTCCCCGGGCCACGCCGCCGGTCGCGGCGAATCCGGCCGCTACCCGTCGCGCGCCGTCGGCCATCATCATCGCCATCCGCACCTTGGCCAGTAACCTTGCGGCAGTGAGCTTCTTCGCCGGCAACCGAGTACCGCAGCGGGCCACCTGCACCCGCCGGGCGACCTCAGCCTGATCGCGAGCGAACGGTACGACGCACACGGGTACACCGCGGTCGAGTGCTTTGACCGTGGCACCCATCCCGCCGTGGGTGATGGCGCAGACAGCGCGCTCGAGCACCACGCTGTGCGGAGCAAACCGGCACACGGTCGCATTGGCCGGCCGCGGCAGCCCGGAAGGCACCCCCGCCGGGAACGTCGCCACGACATGGACGGGTTCACCGGCCAGCGCCTCCAGCGCGGTCCGTCCGAGGACGGCGTCGGCCTGTTTGACGGAGGAGGTGCTGACCAGAACAATCGGCCGGTCGATGGCGGACAGCCAATGCGGCGTCGCCGCCGTCGGTTCGAACACGCAGGCACCGATGAGATGCACCGCATCGCCCCATCCCGGGTGCGGATACTCAAACGGTTCGCCCCCGACCGCCAGCAGCAGCGGCGCCCGGCGGAAGAACGCGTCGACCGATTTGACCGGGGGCACACCCAAGCGTCCGCGTATGGCGTTGACACGCGGCAGCATGCGGCGATCGAAAAGGTATGTCACAAAAGGTCGTATCGACGCGTCGCGGATGTCGCCGAGCACACCGGGCAGTGGCCGCAGACCCGGGCCGAACGGCGGCACGCCGCGAGAACGCAGATAAGGGGTGAACGGCGAAAACACAAGCCACGGAATAGCACCGGCATCGGCAACCGATATCGCACCCCAACAGTTCGCATCCACGATGATCACATCGGGCCGTACCGCGTCGATTGCGGCTTTCAGGTCGCCGACTTCCAGCATGGCTCGTCGGCATAACACGTCGATCGACATTTTCAGTACGCCTAATGCGTTGCGCGCCAGCCAATCCTGCCCGGAGATGGCCTCGATTTCGGGATCGACCGGCTCGGTGTGAAACCCGGCGTTCCGCATGCCCGCGACTGCGGCGGCCATGGTGCGCAGATGAACCTGGTGACCACGTCCGGCCAGCTCGCGCAGCAGCGCGCCCATCGGAAACGCGTGCCCCACTGACGGGGATCCGTATGCCAGGATGATGGCCACATCCCGATTGTGGCCGTCGGCGAGGTCGCGGGAGGCCTTCAGGCCGTCGCCGCCGGAGAGATCGCGGGTTTGTTGCGCCCCATGCGGTCAACCTCGTTGTGGCTTGCGACGGCGGTTGAGCAGCCAGATGTGGGTGGAGAGGACGCTGGCGAACGCACACCACATCGGGTAGAGGGCCAGCGGCGCCGCGCCCGCCCCACCCACCGCGATGGACCGGCGGGCCAAGTCCGCGCTGCTCGCGGTCAATGCGGCGGCAGCGGCCGCGGACGCGCCGAGGGCGTGCCGATTGAAGAAAAACCATGACCATCCGGCGTTGAGCACCAGGTTCAGGGCAAGCGCCCTTCGGTACGACGGCAAATCGACGCTGCGCTGCCGGTAGTGAAGTTCGTCGATCGTCGCGGCCGAGATGAGCGCGATGTCGGCATACAGCGCCGACCAGACCAGCGGAAAAACTATTCGTGGCGGTTGGTACGCGGGCTTGCGCAGCCGGACATACCAACTCGATGAGATCACTGGTTGACTCGCGAGGCTGCCCACCGCCGCAGCGGCAGCCGCTGACGTCGCGGTGGCGATCACAGTGCGAAGACGCACGTCCATCCTTTCGTTTGGGGTTTGGTCGTGACCGGGGACTCACCGAAATGGTCCGCCGTGCTTCACTTCATGTTTCCTCGGCCGTGGTGGCGGCTCCTGACTCGCCGGCTTTGAGCTCGTTCTGAAACCGCCGCATGGCCTCGATCAAGGCGGTCAGCACCCGGTGCGCCGCGGCCAAGTCCGCGTCCGGCAGGTCAGCCATCTGGGTGTGCATGTGCTCGGCCAGCGGGGCGAAGAACGCACCGGCCACTCGCCGGCCGTGATCGGCGTAGCGCAGGATGACCTTGCGGCGATCCGCCGGGTCGGACTCGCGCCGCAGGTGACCGGACTCGATCATGCGCTCCACCAGGTAGGTGATCGCAGCGCCGGATACGCCCATCTTTTGCCGTAGTTCCCCCGCCGCCAGCGGGGCCCCGCTGGTTTCGGCCACCAGGACGTGCAGCAGCGCACGAAAGTCGGTGGGGTTGACGTGGTGGATGGCGGCGAACCGGCGACCGATCTGATCGGATTCCCCGGTCAGAGCACGCACGTCGGCGGCAATCAGCGCTTCCAGTTGCGCACGCTCCTCGGCGCGCCGGTCGGGATTCATCGGACCTCCGAGCATACCGCCAACCACGGCATTTGTTAACTTCATTAACCTTTAATGGGATGAAATGGTCGCTGGCGCGCGGTCACGGCCACCCATGGTCTGATGCCGCCGGCGCGCAGGACGCGGTCGCAGCTCAGCTTTCCCGGACGCGCTGATAGCGCCGCAGTGCCTCGGCACGCTCGAGTCCGTGGTCGACGATCGGTGGTGGATATGTCGGCGGCCGCTGGCCTTTCCGAAGATGAGCGTCATCGGCGCTGGCCAGTTCGGGAATCCAGTGGCGGACATAATCGCCTGTGGGATCGAATTTTTCGCCTTGCACCGTCGGGTTGAACACCCGGAAATAGGGGGCGGCGTCGGTGCCGCTGCCCGCGCACCACTGCCATCCGTGTTGATTGTTGGCGATATCGCCGTCAACCAATTGTTCCAAGAACCACTGCGCGCCCCACTGCCAGGGCAGGTGCAAGTCCTTGACCAGGAATGACGCGGTGATCATCCGAACCCGGTTGGGCATGAACCCGGTCGCACGCAGCTGGCGCATTCCCGCGTCGACGATCGGGAACCCGGTTTCACCGGCTTTCCACGCGGCGAACAATTGTTGCGCATCGTCGCCGGTGTCGGTTTCGATGGCGTCGAAATCCCGGTTCCAGTTCCCCCACGCACTATCCGGGCGATGATGCAGCACCGCCGCGTAGAAGTCACGAAAAGCCAACTGGCGCAGGTATGCTCGGGGGCCGCGATGACGCAGATCCAGGTCGGCCACCATGGTGCGCGGATGGATGGCACCGAATTTCAGATACGCCGACATGCGGCTGGTGCCGCTGCGGTCGGGGTAATCACGGTCTGTGGCATAGCGCTGCAGTCCGTCGCGGACGAAGTCGCCCCATCGGCGCACAGCCGCGGCCTCCCCTGCCGGCAGGTCAAGCCGAACGCCCGGGTCGGGAATGTCGCAGCGCTGAACGGCGGTGCCCGCCACCGAGCCGGGATCGAGCCACCGAACCGAATCAGGACCCGATCGTGCCGGTGAGTGCCACCCGATCTCTTGCCATTTGCGGAAAAACGGCGTGAACACCCGGTATGGGGCGCCGTCATCTGTGGTGACGCGGCCGGGCGAGACCAAATACGGTGATCCGGTCGCCACCAGCGGGATCTCACCCAACGCCGCCCGCACCCGGGTATCCCGGCGCGCCCCGAACGGCGCGAAATCGTCCGACACATGCACCGCCGACGCATCGATGTCCCGGGCGATCAACGGGATCTGGTGTTCGGGCAGACCGCGGGTCACCAGCAGCCGCCCATCCAGCGCGTCTCTGAGATGCCGTAGCGAGTCGTACAGAAACTGCAGACGGCGCCGGGCCCGCAACGCCTCCAGCCGCGGGTCGAGCACGAAACAGGCCAGCACGTCGCCGTCGTCAGCCGCCGCCAGCAGGGGCGGCAAATCACGCAGCCGCAGGTCGCGGCGAAACCACAACAGGGCAGCCATCAGCCCATCCGGTCCGGCCGAGCCGATCGTGCGCGCACCGGCTCAGCGGGCGGCTTTTTTGCGTTCAATGTCGGCCAGGGCGGCGGCCAGTTCGGCACGTTGTGCCGCCGACGTCTCCCAGGCCAGCTGGCGGTTTTTGACCACTTTGGCCGGTGCGCCGACCGCGATCGAGTAATCCGGGATATTGCCCTTGACGACGGCGTGGGAGCCCAGCACGCAGCCACGTCCGATGATGGTGCCGCGCAGCACCGTCACCTTCACCCCGACCCAGGTGTCCGGCCCGATCCGCACCGGGCTTTTGACGATGCCCTGGTCTTTGATCGGCATTGTCACGTCGTCCATGCGGTGGTCGAAATCACAGATGTAGCACCAGTCGGCCATCAGCACCGAGTCGCCGATCTCGATGTCGAGGTAGGTGTTGATCACGTTGTCGCGGCCCAGCACCACCTTGTCGCCGAACCGCAGCGAGCCCTCGTGGGCGCGGATGGTGTTCTTGTCCCCGATGTGCACCCAGCGGCCGATCTCGAGCTGGGCCAGCTCGGGGGTGCAGTGAATCTCGACGTCTTTGCCGAGAAACACCATCCCGCGGGTGATGATGTGCGGGTTTGCCAGCTTGAACTTCAGCAGCCGCCAGTACCGCACCAGGTACCACGGCGTGTAGGCGCGGTGGGTCAGCACCCACCTCAACGACGCCAGCGTCAGGAACTTGGCCTGCCGGGGGTCGCGCAGCTTGGATCCCCGCCAGCGGCGGTGGAGCGGTGCCCCCCACATGGTGGTCATGGCCCGACAGCGTAACCCGACGTCGATGCGAGATGCACGGGATCCCGGGGAGGAGCCGGGCGATCGAACACCGCTTGGGACGCGCTACCCTCACCTGGACGCGATGGCCGTCTGATTCCCCCGCGTTCCGGAAGGGTTTGCAAAAGCACCGTGTTTTGGCGCCATCCCCGCAGTGGTCCGCCGCGTGTGCGGGTGTTCGGTGTCCGAGGCGTCGTGTCTGGTGACGAGCCCGGTGCCGGGTGCGCACCGTCGCGGGCTGTGCTGCGGCGCTGGGTGTCGTCAGCGGCCGTCGCCGTGGTCGCCCTCGGCGGGTGCGGCACTACCGACTCATGGGTCACGGCGACGGCCGCGCAGGGCTGGCCGGCGCAATACGGCGACGCATCCAACAGCAGCTACACCCCGACAGCCGGGGCGACCAGCTTGGCCTTGCAGTGGACCCGCTCGGTGAAGGGCAGCCTCGCGGCGGGACCGGCTCTCAGCGGGCGAGGCTGGATGGCGCTCAATGCGCAGACACCTGCCGGGTGCTCGCTGATGGAATGGGAGAACAACGACAACGGCCGCCAGCGCTGGTGCGTGCGGCTGGTGCAGGGCGGCGGTTTCGCCGGCCCGTTATTCGACGGGTTCGACAACCTCTACGTCGGTGAGCCCGGGGCGATCATCTCTTTTCCGCCCACACAATGGACACGATGGCGGCGGCCGGTGATCGGGATGCCCACCACCCCAAGGATTCTCGATAGTGGCCAGCTGCTCGTGGTGACCCATCTGGGTCAGGTGCTCGTTTTCGACGCGCACCGTGGCGCCGTGGTCGGCAGCGCCCTGGACCTGGTCGACGGTGTCGACCCCACCGATTCCGCCCGTGGCCTGGCCGATTGCGCGCCGGCCCGGCCGGGCTGTCCGGTCGCCGCCGCTCCCGCGTTCGGGCCGGCCAGCGCGATGCTGGTGGTGAGTGTCTGGCAACCCGGCGCCAAGGCTTCGGTCCTCGTCGGGTTGAAGTATCACCCCGGGCAGACGCCGCTGCTGACGCGCGAGTGGACCAGTGACGCGGTCGCTGCCGGCGTGCTGGCCAGCCCGGTGTTCGCTGCCGATGGTTCGACCGTCTACGTCAACGGCCGCGACAACCGGCTGTGGGCGCTGGCCGCCGCCGATGGGAAACCGAAATGGTCGGTGCCGCTGGGGTTTCTGGCGCAGACACCGCCCGCCGTCGCGCCGGGCGGGCGGGTCGTTTCGGGCGGCGGTCCCGGCACGCGGCTGGTCGCGTTCCGGGACGCCGGTGACCACGCCGAGCAGCTCTGGCGCCGTGACGACGTGAGTCCGCTGTCGACATCGAGCCTGGCCGGTCCGGGCGTGGGCTACACCGTGGTCAGCGGCACACCGCAGGCCGGGTTAGTGTTGCTGATCTTCGATGCGGCCACTGGCCGCACTATTCGCAGCTATCCGCTGCCGGAGGCGACCGGCTATCCGGTCGGCGTGTCGGTTGCGCGTGACCGCCGGGTGGTGACCGCGACCAGCGATGGTCAGGTGTACAGTTTCACGCCGCGGTAGACGCCCATCCCGGCTATACCGCAAGCGGCGGGATGGCGCTGCGCGGCACCCGCACCTGGGTGGCGCCGGCAAACGGCGGCAGAAGTTCACCCGGGGCGAAGTAGAAGATCAGGTCGTCGTCGGTGATGGCGAAGTTCTGGTAGTGCGAGGGATCCAGGCCGGCACCGGGCAATATCGCGCCGCCCAGCCCGGTCTGTCGCCCCAGTTCGCGCTGCACGACCGGGTAAATGGCGTCCAGTGGTTTGCTGCCCGGGGCGAACAAGGTGTCGAATGTGACGGGGTGCGGTGGGTCGAGATCGTAGTTGAATGCCTTGAACGAAGTCGACGGACGGGGCCCGCCCAGGTCTTCGAAGACTTTGAGCACCACACTCTGAGTTCCGTGCGGCGGTTGGCCCGAGCGGTACTGCTCGGCGGTAACGTCCATCTGGTAGGGCACTTCGCGCGCCCCGGGTGTCTGCGCGACATTGATAAACCCGTCGCGGTTTTGGGTCAGATAGTCAAGCAGCGCCTGCTGGTCGGGGTAGTCGACCGGGAAAGACATATCCAAGGTGTAGCTGGGGGTCACCGTGTGCACCTGACACATCTGGCCGGTTCCGAGAGTGCCGCCCAAGCTGGCGCACGCCGACGGCGCGGCCCGCGCTGACCCGGCCGGCCCTCCCGCCACGACCGCGCCGGCCAGTATCGCCGCGGTCATCAGATTGCGCATGTTCACGTCCTTATCACGTTCTCGCAGGCGCAGAACCGTGCGGATGCCACGAAACTAACAGCCAACCTACCCAGGTCCTACCGTGAGGGACGGCAAACGAACACCATCGCGGTACCGGCGGATCCCGAGCCAAGACGGGTGATGACCGCGGCCAGGGATCGGCTGCCGCGCAACCGGAGCCGCCACCGCAGAGCGTCGGGATTGACCTCGACACCGCGCACCAGGATTTCCAGCGACCCGCAGTCGAGAGCGGACAGCGCCCGACGAAGCCAGGTCTCCTGAAACCTGTGCTGCTCAAGCACCTCGAAGCCGCGTAGGTCGGGCGGCAGCCGGTCGCCGGACAGATAGGCGATGTCGGGGTCGAGCTGCCACAGCCCGTGCCGTGCAGCGTAGTGGCGGACCAGACCCGCGCGGACCACCGCGCCATCCGGGTCGACGATCCACCGTCCGGCGGGCCGCACCGGGCAGTCATCGGGTTCGGCGTCGGTGATCTGTTCGCCGCGGTCCAGAATGCTGGCGCGGCGCCGCACCCCCGGCTCAGCCAATCCCCCCGACCACAGGCACGCCTCGCGGACTGAGCCGCGGTAGGAGGTCACCTCGATCTCCCCGTCGAAACCGAGACGACGAACCATCTCGAAATCGATTCCGGGCGCGCACTTTACGACGAGATCTCGATCACGGTACACCTCCAGCAGCTGGTCCAGCCCGGGCTGGTAGTCGCGGGGGGCGAACCGCCGCCGCCCGTACCGGCGCCGGGCCGGGTCGACGACAACGGTGGTGTTGCGGGTCACCGGATGCAGCGCATCCGCGCGGCACAGATCGACGGTGTCGCCAAGATTGTGGTGTGCCATCGCCAGCCGCACCGGGTCGATATCGCTGCCCACCACGCGCGCAGCCGAATCCCGCAATGCCGCCAGCTCGGTGCCGATAGAGCAGGTCGCGTCGTGCACCACGGCACCGGCCAGCCGCCGCGCCCGGTGCAGGGCAACCGGCGCCGCGCTGGCCTGCTGCAGCGCCTCACCGGTGAACAGCCAGCTCGACACATCCCCCAAGCCGCCCAATTTGGCCGCCGCCCGCCGGCGCAGCAGGGTCGTCTCCACCAGCACAGGCGTCCGGTCACCAAACCGTGCTCGTATCGCTGCGGTGTCGGCGACGCGGGTGGCATCCGTCAACGCGAACCCGGCCACCACGTGTAAGGCTGCCCCACCCGGCTCGGACCTGAGGTAGCTGACGTCGTCTGTGGTGAAGGCCAGGGTGGGTGTCAGGACGGCTTGATCCCGGTCAGCACGACGTTATAAAACCAGCTTTTCGGCACCACATGGCGCCACACGTTGGCGTCCATCCAGCTCAGGGTCTTCCAGCCGGTGAAGGCGAACCGCGCCCATCCCCAGCCCAGCCGCCCTGGCGGGACCGCCGCTTCGACGGTGCGCAGCGGCCAGCCCAGCATCGCAGCGGTGAACTCTTCGGTGATTGTCGCGACCTCCACCGCGCCGGCGTTGGTGGCCATCCGCTCCAGATCCTGCGGTGTGAAGGTGTGCAGGTCGACCAGGGCTTCCAGCGCGGCGGCACGTGAGGATTCGTCGAGTTCGGCTTGCGGACGCCGCCAACTGCTCAGACCGGGCAGCTTGGTGACGTTGGTGGTGATCCGCCAGGTCAGCGTCGATAACGCGCGAGCGTAGCCGTCGCCGACGGTGGTCGGCTCACCGGCGAACACGAACCGGCCACCGGGCCGCAGCACCCGGATGGCCTCGCGCAAAGACAGCTCGACATCGGGAATGTGGTGCAACACAGCGTGCCCGACCACCAGGTCAAAGGTGTCGTCGTGGTAGGGGACGCCTTCGGCGTCAGCAACCCGCCCGTCGATGTCTAAGCCCAGCGACTGCCCATTGCGGATGGCAACTTTGACCATGCCCGGTGACAGATCAGTGACCGAGCCCCGCCGCGCGACACCGGCCTGGATCAAGTTGAGCAGGAAAAATCCTGTGCCGCAACCTATTTCAAGCGCCCTTTCATAAGGCAGGTTACGGATTTCGCGGTCGGGGACGACGGCGTCGAACCGGCCGCGTGCATACTCGACGCAGCGCTGATCGTAGGAGATCGACCACTTCTCGTCGTAGTTCTCGGCCTCCCAATCGTGGTAGAGCACCTGCGCAAGCTTGCTGTCATGCCGGGCAGCCTCCACTTGTTCGGCTGTGGCGTGCGGCTGGGGCGACGGATCGCTACTCGTCATGGTGGCTCAGCCTATCGGCCGGGCCATGGCGGTGGGACGGCCACCGGGAGGGAAGCCAGCAACGGCACGGCACACCCGCCGCTTGCGCCCGGCGGGGCTCGGGTCACACCGCGCTCAGCGCGGGCGACTCACCGCGGTCATCGGCCACAGACCGGTCAGTCGGGCCGGCCGGCCCTGCCCGGCACCGCGCCGACGTCGTCAGCACCGTTTAGCAATCGCACACACGATCGTCACCGGATGACCGGTGCGAAGGGTGACCTGGTTGCGCTACGGCGCCCTGTGCGGTCGTGTGATGATGAGATCCGCATGGCGGGGGTCCGGGCACCGGCCGATCGGCGCTGCCAGCGGCTGTGAACACCTCGAGATAACGGCGCCGCCCGGCGGCCAGCCGCTCGGAGGTGCTCGTCTCGAAGACGTCGTCGATGCTGGCCTTGGCGGCGGCCAGGGCCTGCGCTGGGCTGCCCACGAAACGACCGGCCCATGCCGCGGCGGCGTCGTAGACGTGGTCGGGTGCCGCCAGCTCGTCGACCAGGCGCAACGACAACGCCTCTTCGGCGCCGACGAAACGCCCGCTGTACACGAGGTCTTTGGCCCTGCTGACCCCCACCACCCGGGTCAGCCGCGCGATTAGATCCCCGTCAGGAATCAGGCCGGCCGAGATTTCGGTCACGCCGAACTTGACGTTATCGCCGCTAACCCGCCAGTCGGCGGCCAGGGCGAGGGTGAGGCCAACGCCGAGTGCATATCCCGTGATCGCGGCCACTGTGGGCTTGGGGATGGCCGCGACGGCCGCGACGGCGCCGTGACGCACCCGCGCCCAGGTCTGTGCCTGGGCAGCGGTCAGCGCCCGCAACGTCGGTATCTCATCGCCGGCGGAAAAGATGTCCTGGCCCCCGAACAGGATCACCGCCGCGACATCGTCGCGGCACCCCAGCTCGCGGGCACCCCCCGCGATTTCCCGATACACCTGGCGAGTCAGCGCGTTAGTGGGGGGACGGGAGAACATGAGCGTCGCGACTCCGGGGTGGTCGGCCCCCAGGTGAACGCTGACAAATTCCCTCATGACCGACAAATTCCCTCATGACCGGCGCTGGCGGCGCAGCTGGTTGTAGCGCTCGGAGTCGAAGAATTCGATCTCCCAGTTGTCACGCTGACCCGACAGCGTGGGCTGCACCGCGGCAATCTGGCGTTCTACCGTCAACACGTCGGCAACGGTGCGGCCGGTCAGCGAGTCCAGCTGGGTCCAGGTCGGTGGCAGCAGGAAGCTGCGCCCGGAGGCGAAATCGTCGATGGCGGCCTGCGGTGTGGTCCAGCCGGCACGGTCGGATTCGGTGTTTTCCCCGTCGGCGCGCTGCCCCTCCGGGAGTGCTGCGACGAAGAAATACGTGTCATAGCGGCGGGTGCGTTCGGCTTCCGGTGTTACCCAGTTCGCCCATGGGCGCAGCAGATCAGCGCGCAACACCAGCTCTTCCCGGCGCAGAAAGTCGGCGAATGACAGCGTCCGCTCCGCCAGCGCGCGGCGGGCCGAACGGTACACCGACGCGTCCCCGACGATGCGGTGGGGATTTGCCGCCGGCCCCGCGAACAGCACCCCGGTTTCTTCGAAGGTTTCCCGGGCCGCCGCGCACACCAGCGCCTCAGCCAAGTCGGCCTGAATACCAAACCGCGCCGCCCACCAGCGTGGCGGGGGCCCGGTCCAGGCGATCTCCGCATTGCGGTCCCGCTCGTCGACGCCGCCGCCGGGAAACACCATCACCCCGGCGGCGAATTCCATCGCGGAGTGACGTCGCATCATAAACACCGCGAGACCCTCGGCGGTGTCACGGACCAACATGACGGTCGCAGCCGGCCGCGGCGTCAGCGGCACGAACGGCTCGCCGGTTGACGAGGTCATGAGCGTCTCCGGTGGGCCGCGCGGGTGCGGGTACGCCGGGCGAAGTAGCGCCCATCGATAACGTCCACGGCAATAGCCTGCCCGAACGCCGCCGAGAGGTTTTCAGCAGTCAGTACCTCAGGAAGCAAACCCGCCGCCACCACCCGCCCCTCGGACAGCAACATCCCGTGGCTAAACCCGAGCGGAATTTCCTCGACGTGATGGGTGACCAGCACCAGCGCCGGGGCGTCGGGGTCAGCGGCCAGGTCGGTCAGCCGTGCCATCAACTCCTCACGCCCGCCCAGATCCAGGCCGGCTGCGGGTTCGTCGAGCAGCAGCAGCTCCGGGTCGGTCATCAACGCGCGTGCGATCAGCACCCGTTTACGCTCGCCTTCCGACAATGTGTCGTAGGTGCGTTCGGCCAAGTGCTCGGCGCCCAGGCTTTCCAGCATGTCGATCGCGCGGGTGTAGTCGACATCGTCGTAGCGTTCCCGCCAGCGGCCCAGCACCGCGTAGCTGGCCGACATGACCAGGTCGCGGACCACTTCGTGACCGGGCACTCGCTGCGCCAGCACCGACGAACTCAGCCCCACCCGGGAACGCAGTTCAGTCATGTCGACCCGGCCCAACCGCTCACCAAGCACGTAGGCCACCCCCGACGACGGGTGTTCGACGGCCGCGGCGATACGCAGCAGCGAGGTCTTGCCGGCCCCGTTGGGGCCGACGATCACCCATCGTTCGTCGAGTTCGACCGTCCAGTCCACCGGCCCCACCAAGAGCCGGCCGCCGCGGCGTAACGAGACGTTCCGGAAGTCGATCAGCAGATCGGGGTCGACTGCCTCGCTTGCAGTTTCGGACACCCGACCATCGTGCCGTACCGCAGCGCCGCCACGGTTGCCGGGTCGTCTCAGCGCACCAGCAGACACACCGCCCGTGTGGGTCCGATCGTGGGACCGGCCCCTGCCCGACTTACTCGGGCGGGATATCGACCCGCCGCACAACCCCGTCGACCGCGTCGGCGGCCTCGATCTCTCCCCGTGTCACGCCGAGCAAAAACAACACCGTGTCCAGATACGGGTAGCTCAGCGACGCGTCAGCGACCTGCCGTAATGCGGGCTTGGCGTTGAACGCTACCCCGAGTCCGGCCGCAGCCAGCATGTCGATGTCATTGGCCCCGTCGCCCACCGCGACGGTCTGTTCCATTGGCACACCGGCCTGGTGCGCGAAGTCGCGCAGGGCCTTGGCTTTTCCGGCACGATCGATAATCGGGCCGACAACCCGGCCGGTGAGCTTACCCTGGCGGATCTCAAGCTCGTTGGCGGCGACGAAGTCCAGCATCAGTTCACGGGCCAGCGGATCGATGATCTGGCGGAAGCCCCCGGAGACCACCCCGATGTGAAAACCCAGCCGCCGCAGTGTCCGCAGTGTGGTGCGCGCGCCGGGTGTCAGTTCCAGCTGGCCGGCGACCTCGTCAAGCACCTGCGCGGGCAGGCCCGCTAATGCCGCCACCCGCTGCTGCAGTGACGCAGCGAAATCCAGCTCGCCGCGCATCGCCTTTTCGGTGATCGCGGCGACAGCGTCCTGCACACCGGCCCGGGCGGCCAGCATTTCGATGACCTCGCCTTGAATCAGGGTGGAATCAACGTCGAAGACGATCAACCGTTTGGCGCGCCGCTCCAGGCTGTAGTCCTCCAGCGCCACATCGATGCGTTCGTCGGCGGCCACCCGGGTCAGGGCGGCCTGTAGCTGGCTGCCGGTGCCCGGCGGAACCGACACCCGCAACTCGAGCCCGGTCACCGGATAGTCGGAGACGCCGCGGATGAGGTCGATGTTGACACCGAGCGCGGCCACCTCGCGAGCGACCGCACCGAAGGCGTCAGCGGTGATCGGGCGACCGAGCACGACGATGGTGTGCGTCGACGGTTCCCGGATGACGGGCAGGTCGTCGCTGCGCTCGATGGTGACGTCCAAACCCATCTGGTGGATGACGGTTTCCACTTCGTCGCGCAGCGCCCTGCCCTCCTCGGCATCCAGCGCTGCCGATACCAGCACCCCCAGTGTGAGCCGGCCCCGGATCACGACCTGTTCGACGTTGAGCAACTCGACCTTGTGCCCGGAGAGCACCTCGAACAGCGCCGCCGTCACACCGGGTTTGTCCACACCGGTAACGGTGATCAACGCTGAAACCCTAGGGGAGGTACTCACTCTCAGCCGCCGGTGCCGACAGGGGCGCGTTTCCCCATCAGCTCGATGGCACCTCGGCGAGCTGCTCGGTGTGGTTGCGGCCGACGTGGGCTTCGGCGCGCAGTCGGTCCACCATGTGGGGGTAATGCAGCTCGAACGCCGGGCGCTCGGAGCGGATTCTGGGCAGTTCGTAGAAGTTGTGCCGCGGGGGTGGGCAGGTGGTCGCCCACTCCAGGGAGTTGCCGTAGCCCCACGGGTCGTCGACGGTGACCGGTTCGCCGTAGCGCCAGCTCTTGAACACGTTCCACACGAACGGCAGCATCGACACCCCCAGGATGAACGCCCCGATCGTGGAGACCACGTTAAGCGGCTGGAAGCCGTCGCTGGGCAGATAGTCGGCGTAGCGGCGCGGCATACCCATGTCACCGAGCCAGTGCTGCACCAAAAACGTGGTGTTAAACCCGATCAGCGTCAACCAGAAATGCAGTTTGCCCAGCCGCTCGTCCAGCAGCCGTCCGGTCATCTTCGGAAACCAGAAATACACCCCGGCGAAGGTGGAGAACACGATGGTGCCGAACAGCACGTAGTGGAAATGCGCGACCACGAAATAGCTGTCGGTGACGTGAAAGTCCAGCGGCGGGCTGGCCAACAGCACCCCGGTCAGACCACCCAACAAGAAGGTGACCGCAAACCCGATGGCAAACAGCATCGGTGTTTCGAAGGTCAGCTGGCCCTTCCACATGGTGCCGATCCAGTTGAAGAACTTGATCCCGGTCGGCACGGCGATCAGATAGGTCATGAATGAAAAGAACGGCAGCAGCACCGCGCCCGTGGCGAACATGTGATGCGCCCACACCGCGACCGACAAGGCAGCAATCGACAGCGTCGCATAGACCAGGGTGGTGTAGCCGAAGACGGGTTTGCGGCTAAATACCGGGAAGATCTCGGTGACGATGCCGAAGAATGGCAGCGCCACGATGTAGACCTCGGGGTGGCCGAAAAACCAGAACAGGTGCTGCCAGAGGATCGCCCCGCCGTTGGCGGCATCGTAGATGTGAGCACCCAGGTGCCGGTCGGCCGCCAGCCCGAACAGCGCCGCGGTCAGCAGCGGAAAAGCGATGAGCACGATGATCGAGGTCACCAGGATGTTCCAGGTGAAGATCGGCATCCGAAACATCGTCATCCCGGGTGCGCGCATGCACACCACGGTGGTGATCATGTTGACCGCGCCCAGGATGGTGCCCAAACCGGCCACGATCAGACCCATGACCCACAGGTCGGCGCCAGCACCCGGGTTGTGGACGGCGTCGGACAGCGGGGTGTAGGCGGTCCAGCCGAAATCGGCCGCCCCCCCGGGGGTGATGAACCCGGCCATCCCGATGGTGGCGCCGAACACAAACAGCCAGAAGGACAGGGCGTTCAGCCGGGGAAACGCCACATCCGGGGCACCGATCTGCAGCGGCAGCACCAGGTTGGCGAAGCCGAACACGATCGGCGTCGCGTAAAAGAGCAGCATGATGGTGCCGTGCATGGTGAACAGCTGGTTGTACTGCTCATTGGACAAAAACTGCAGACCCGGCGTCGCCAGCTCGGTGCGCATCAACAGCGCCAGCAGACCGCCGATGAAAAAGAAGACAAAACAGGCGACGCAGTACATGATCCCGATCATCTTGTGATCGGTGGTCGCGATCAGCCGGTAGAGCAGGTTACCTTTGGGGCCGGTCCGCGGCGGGAACGGACGGCTGGCCTCGAGTTCTCCCAGCGGGGGCGCTTCAGCGGTCAAGAGCTCCTCCAAACCTCAATCCCGGGCAAGGCGTTGATGCGACCTTCACTGGAATCCTAACCGTCGATTATCCCGGCCGCGGCCGCAGTCCTACAAACCGTCGTAATCGCGTCGTGAACGGCCCCCAAACCGCTGGCCCTCAGGTTCGGCGTGCCGGTGTTACCGTCGGAGCCGTGCTGATCGGCGGTATGCGACCTGCGCTGGCCGCGGCCGCGGCGGCTATCAGCGTGTTCCTGTGCGCCGGTTGCCGGCCCGCGCCCCCCGGCGGTGTCCCGCCACCGGCAAGCACCCGGCCCGTCATCACCAGCACCACCCAGATCGCGGGGGCCGGGGTGTTGGGCAACCAGCGCAAGCCTGACGAATCGTGTGCCCCCCAGCCGGCCGCAGCCGATCCGGGTCCGCCGACGCGCCCGGCCCGCAATGCTCCGGGTGTGCAGCCTGAGGTCACTGAGGTGCGGGCTGATCCCCAGCGCATCGTGGTGCTCTCCGGCGATCAGCTCGACGCCTTATGCGCGCTGGGCCTACAGTCCCGTATCGTCGCCGCGGCATTGCCGGACGGCTCCGCGAGCCAGCCCGCCTATCTGGGCAGTGTCGTGCATCGGCTGCCCGGGGTCGGCAGCCGCAGCGCCCCTGACCTGACCGGGATCGCGGCGGCCCGCCCCGATCTCATCTTGGGTTCGGTGGCGTTGACGCCCGAGTTGTACCCGGCGCTGGCGGCGATCGCGCCGACCGTGTTCACCGGGGCTCCCGGCGCGGGCTGGGAAGACAACTTCCGCGGTGTCGGCGCGGCGACAGCACGGAGCGGCGCCGCCGACGCGCTGCTGCACGACTTCGCGCAGCACGCCGGTCAAGTCGGCGCTGCACATGACGCAGCTCACTACCAAGCCTCAATCGTGCAACTCACCACGGACACCCTTCGGGTGTACGGGGCTAACAACTTTCCGGCCACTGTGCTGAAGGCCGTCGGCGTCGACCGCCCGCCTGCACAACGGTTCACCGATAAGCCTTATATCGAAATCGGCGCTACCAACAGCGATTTGGCAGGTCCGGCGAATTTTTCCGCGGCTGACGCCGACATCGTCTACATGTCGTTCGCCTCCCCCGCGGCCAAAGAACGCGCCCCCCTCGTGCTAGACAGCGACCCGTGGCGCAAGCTGTCCGCCAATCGCGACAACCGGGTGTTCATCGTCAACAACGAGGTGTGGCAGACCGGGCAGGGCCTGATCGCGGCCCGCGGCATTGTCGACGACCTGCGCTGGATCAACGCCCCGATCAACTGAGCGTCACTGCGCATTGCTCTGAGCCCGGCGTGTCACGTCGCTCCCGGCTCCTCCTCGAGAAGCGGCCACGTGCTCGCCGAGCTAGGCTTTTTGGGGAAGGCACTTACCGAACACGAAACTCGAAGAAGACTGTCATGAAAACTGTTTCCGCATATGCCGCAACGTCGGCAACTGAACCGCTGACGAAAACCACGATCACCCGTCGTGACCCCGGCCCACATGATGTGGAAATCGAAATCAAGTTCGCCGGCATCTGCCACTCGGACATCCACACCGTCAAAGCCGAGTGGGGCCAACCGAATTACCCGGTAGTCCCGGGGCATGAGATCGCCGGTGTGGTGACCGCCGTGGGCTCTGAAGTCACCAGGCACCAGGTGGGCGACCGTGTCGGAGTGGGCTGTTTCGTCGACTCCTGCCGCGAGTGCAGCAGCTGCCTTGCCGGGCTGGAGCAGTACTGCAAGCCCGGCATGATAACGACCTACAACGGGATCGATAAGGACGGCCGGCCCACCTACGGCGGCTACAGCGGCGCGATCGTCGTCGACGAAAACTATGTGCTGCGGATTCCTGACGCCCTGCCGCTCGACGCCGCGGCGCCGTTGATGTGTGCGGGCATCACGCTGTACTCACCGCTGCGGCACTGGGATGCCGGGCCCGGCAAGCGGATTGCGATCATCGGCCTCGGCGGGCTCGGGCACATGGGCGTCAAACTGGGCAAGGCTATGGGTGCCGATGTGACGGTGCTGAGCCAGTCTCTGAAGAAGATGGAGGACGGTCTGCGTCTGGGCGCCAGCCACTACTACGCCACCAGTGATCCCGATACCTTCAAAAAGCTTCGCAACAGTTTCGACCTGATCCTCAACACGGTGTCGGCGAACCTGGATCTCGGCGACTACCTGAAGCTGCTTGACGTCGACGGCACGCTGGTTGAACTGGGCATCCCCGAACACCCCATGCCGGTGCCCGCGTTTGCGCTGGCGCTAATGCGGCGCAGTCTGGCCGGGTCGAATATCGGCGGTATCGCTGAGACCCAGGAAATGCTGGACTTCTGCGCCCAGCACGGCGTAACTCCCGAAATCGAGCTCATAGAGCCCGATTACATCAACGAGGCCTACGAGCGGGTACTGGCCAGCGATGTGCGCTACCGTTTCGTCATCGACACCTCAAGCCTGCGGGCCGCCTGAGACGGGATCGGACCAGCCGCGTGGCTCAGCCGGGCGTGACACCCGCGCCGTCACCGCATTCGGTGCGGCTCGGGTCGACGCCCGCCAACGGCCAGCCCGCAGCAGCGAGTGTGGCCGCCACCCGATTGATGTTCTCCGGGCCGGCGTCGTAATGGGTCATGTCCGAGATGAAGGCGGCGATTTCGTCACGGTCTATCTGACCGTCTGCCAGCGCCGCAGACCCCCCGGCGGTGATGTTGCGCACCACCTCTTTGATCTGCTCCTCGGTCAGCGGTGTGCTGCGTAACAACGCCAGCAAGGGCACCCGATCCGGTCCCGGGACACCGTCGGGATAGCCGGCTTGCAGCCACCGCAATACCGAACGCAGAAACGACGTGGTGGCCACAACGTCTAGTCTGGTGTTAGCAGCGGCGTCGGCGCCACTGTGGCGCCGCACATTTCATGCGATTCATAATCCGTTCACGGCTGTGCCACAGTGAGCGCGCCGAGCAGCCTGTTTAGAAGTCCCAGTCCTCGTCTTCGGTGACGACGGCTTTGCCGATCACATACGACGAACCCGATCCGGAGAAGAAATCGTGGTTTTCGTCGGCGTTAGGCGAGAGCGCCGACAGGATCGCCGGGTTGACGTCGGTCTCGTCCCGGGGAAACAGGGCCTCGTAGCCCAGATTCATCAACGCCTTATTGGCGTTGTAGCGCAAGAACTTCTTGACGTCTTCGGTCAGCCCGACTTCGTCGTAAAGATCCTGGGTGTACTCCACCTCGTTGTCGTAGAGCTCGAAGAGCAGCTCGTAGGTGTAGTCCTTGAGCTCTTGCCGTTTCGCCTCATCGACCAGTGCCAGACCGCGCTGGTATTTGTAACCGATGTAGTAGCCGTGCACAGCCTCATCGCGGATGATTAGCCGAATCATATCGGCGGTGTTGGTCAGTTTGGCGCGGCTCGACCAGTACATCGGCAGGTAGAACCCGGAGTAAAACAGGAAGCTCTCCAGCAGGGTGGAGGCCACTTTGCGCTTGAGCGGTTCGTCGCCGCGGTAGTACTGCATGACGATCGCCGCTTTACGCTGCAAGTTGGGGTTCTCCTCCGACCAGCGGAAGGCGTCATCGATCTCGGCGCTCGAGCACAGCGTGGAGAAAATGTTGCTGTAACTGCGCGCATGCACCGACTCCATGAATGCGATGTTGGTGTACACCGCTTCCTCATGCGGGGTCAGCGCGTCGGGGATCAAACTGACGGCCCCGACCGTGCCCTGGATGGTGTCCAGCAGCGTCAGCCCGGTGAACACCCGCATGGTCAACTGCTGTTCGCTGGCGGTCAGTGTGCCCCACGACGGGATGTCATTAGACACCGGAACCTTCTCCGGCAGCCAGAAGTTCCCGGTCAGCCGGTCCCAGACTTCGGCGTCTTTCTCGTCCTGCAGCCGGTTCCAGTTGATCGCCGAAACCCGGTCGATCAGTTTTGCGTTTTCAGTCACGCGAACCCCACTTCATTGGACGGTTCATTTGGCCACGCTCAGAGTTCACACACTACCCCTGGGGGCCGACAAGCCGGCGCAACACAACACCTAGTGTCGCACGCGTGTCCTCGGCTTGCCGATGACGCTGCGCGCTAACACCGCTCGTCGCCGGTTACTCAGCGACGGCAAGTGCGGCACGGTCGGCTGCCGCACCGGTGCCCACCCCGAAGAACTGGTACTCGCCGAGTTTCAGCGAACGGGTGCCCGCCCAGTATTGCCAGGTGTAGCCACCCCAGAGCACCCGGTTGTTGCCGTGCTCGTCCAGATACCAGCTGCGGCAGCCGCCGGTGTTCCATACCGAGCGGGCCAGTTTGTGTTGGAGCTCGGCATTGAATCGGTCTTGGGCTTCACGGGTCGGCGCCAGCGCCTGCGCGCCGAGCCGGTCGCACACCGCGATGGCCTCGGCGACATAACGGATCTGGGATTCGATCATGAAGACCACCGAGTTGTGTCCGAGTCCGGTGTTGGGCCCGAGCAGGAAGAAGAGGTTGGGTACGTCAGCGACGGTGATCCCGCGATGAGCGGCCAGTCCCTCCCGATTCCAGCGGTCAACCAGGTCTTCACCGTGCATCCCCTTGATCTGTACATAGGTGAAGGAGTCGGTGACGTGGAAGCCGGTGGCGAACACGATCACATCCACGCGACGCTCGGTACCGTCGGCCGTCACGATGCCGTCGGGTGTGATCCGGGTGATGCGGTCGGTGATCAGCTCGGTCTTGGGATCCGCGACAGCCCGATAGTAGGTCGACGAGTTCAGGATGCGCTTGCACCCGATCCGGTAGCGGGGAGTGAGCTTGCGGCGCAGCTCGGGGTCTTTCACCGATCGGCGGATATTCCATTTGGCCAGGGCTTCGATGATTTTGAGCGTCGCGGGCCGTTTGGTCATGCCGTAAGCCAACGCCTCCTGGCCCCAGTAGATGGCCGTCCGCAACGCCAGCGCCAGACCGGGGATGTTCGTCAGGGCGCGGCGCAGCCTTTCCGGCAGTTCCTCGTTAGTCCGCGGCACCACCCACGCCGGTGTGCGCTGGTAAAGCTGCAGTTGGCCGACCCGGTCGATGATCTCGGGCACGATCTGAATGGCACTGGCACCGGTGCCGATCACCGCGACTCGTTTACCGGTCAGATCGACGCTGTGATCCCATTGCGCGGAATGAAAAGCGGCGCCGCGGAACTCGTCACGGCCTTCGATGTCAGGTATGGACGGGATATGCAGCGCGCCGGCCCCCGAGATGAGGAACTGGGCAACGTATTCCCGGCCGTCGACGGTGAACACGTGCCAGCGGTACTCCTCATCGTCCCAATGCCCGCGGTCGACGAGGGAGTTGAACACGATGTATCGGCGCAGCCCGTATTTGTCGGTGACCCCCTTGAGGTAGTCCCAGATCTCGTCCTGATACGAAAACAGGTGTTTCCAGTCCGGCTTGGGTTCGAACGAGAACGAATAGAGGTGCGACGGGATGTCGCATGCGCAACCCGGGTAGCTGTTGTCACGCCACGTGCCACCGACCTCATCAGCCTTCTCCAGGATGAGGAAGTCCACTCCCTGGCGCTGCAGCGCAATCGCCATACCCAGCCCGGAGAACCCGGTGCCGATGATGAGCGCGCGGGTGTGCACAGGTGCCCGTCGGGTCGCTCGGTCAGCGGCCAGCTCGGCTACGGTCATCGCAATGGGTCCTTCCTGGGAACGCCGGTACCGGGTACTTCGGCACGTCCAGTCTGTCGGCTCCTGCGGGGACTGTCAATGTCGCTGGTCGGTGTAGCGCGGCTGTCAGCAGAACCGTCGACTTGCGGTGCGTGGGCGGCGCCTGGAGGCGGTGCGCACCGGGGCCGTGCCTGGGCGCGATACGGCCGGCGCCGCTCAGGGACCGCCGGTGGACTGGCCGGCGGCTAGCCCGCCGCAGTCTTGCGCGGCACAGCGCTGTGCAGGGGAAGGTCAGGATCGTACTGAATACCCAGCACGTCGGCGGTGCCGTCGATGACGCCCATCATGATGGTCGTCAGATGCGCGATGAACTGGTCGCGGGGCATCCGACGCGGGCTGTCAGGTTTAGGCCCGAGCCACCAGTCCGTGGCCGACGCCGCCGAACCGAAAGCGGCGAACGCGGCAAGTTCGATCGCGGCGCGATCCAGCTCCATCTCCCGCAGCTCGTTGTTGAACATTTCCGCCATCGCCAGTGTGATCTCGCGCCCCTCGTTCAAGGTCCGCACCGTCGCCTCGGACTGCTCCGGAAAACGGCCCTGGATGAAGAACCGCAGCACATTGGGATGCTGGTCGACCAGGCTGACATACTCTTCGACACTGCGCCGAATGATCTCGCGAACCGAATTGGTGGCGAAGTCAACTGAGGGGAAGATCGCCGCCCACAGCATGTCACGGAGGCGCTCACCGATCGCCTGGAACAGATCGGATTTGTCGTTGAAGTGGCGGTAGATCTTGGGTTTGGCGGTGCCAGCCTCTTCGGCGATCTCTCGGACACTCAGCGCGGGGCCCAGCCGGTCGATAGCCCGGAAGGCGGCCTGGACGATCTCGCCGCGTACTTTCTTACGGTGCTCGCGCCAGCGTTCGCTGCGCGCATCGACCTTTCGCCCGGGGTCCGCGCCGGGCCTGGCTCTGGCCGGCCTGGGTCTGGCAACTTTGCGCACGTCAAGCACCTTACCGCGTCAGGGCCACTGACCAGGCCAGACCCGGCGTGCCAGATTCCGGTGCCCGACCGTCGTATGCCGCGGTGGTCCGCACGGTCCAGGCGACGTCGGCGCTTTCGCCCGGCGTGAATCCCGCGACGCGACACGCCGCAAAGCCGTCGCCAGATTCACAGTGGGCCGATCTGGGTGGCCGATGGTTCGCGCATCGCTTACAGCGCGCAGGACACGCAGCCTTCGACCTCGGTGCCTTCCAGCGCCATCTGCCGCAGCCGGATGTAGTACAGCGTTTTGATCCCCTTGCGCCAGGCGTAGATCTGCGCCTTGTTCACGTCGCGCGTGGTCGCGGTGTCCTTGAAGAACAACGTCAGTGAAAGCCCCTGGTCGACGTGCTGGGTGGCCGCGGCATAGGTGTCGATGATCTTCTCGTAGCCGATCTCGTAGGCGTCCTGGAAGTACTCCAGGTTGTCGTTGGTCATATACGGTGCCGGATAGTAGACCCGGCCGATTTTGCCTTCTTTACGGATCTCGATCTTCGACACGATCGGGTGGATCGAGCTGGTGGAGTGGTTAATGTAGGAGATCGACCCGGTCGGCGGCACCGCCTGCAGATTCTGGTTGTAGATACCATGCTTTTGCACCGACGCCTTCAGCTCACGCCAATCGTCCTGGGTCGGGACGTGGATGCCGGCATCGGCGAACAGCTTTCGCACCTTGGGTGTTTTGGGTTCCCACACCTGATCGGTGTATTTGTCGAAAAACTCCCCTGTCGCGTACTTGGACCGCTCGAAACCCGTGAAATGCGTGCCGCGTTCGATGGCGATTTTGTTCGACGCGCGCAGCGCGTAGTAGCACACCGTGTAGAAATAGATATTGGTGAAGTCGATCGCCTCTTCGGAGCCGTAGAAGATGCGCTCCCGGGCCAGATAACCATGCAGGTTCATCTGCCCCAACCCGATCGCATGGGCCTCGCTGTTACCCTTCTCGATCGAGGGTACCGACCAGATGTGGGTTTGGTCCGATACAGCCGTCAACGCGCGGACCGCCACCTCGATGGTCTGTGCGAAATCGGGTGAATCCATCGTCTTGGCAATGTTCAGCGATCCCAGGTTGCACGAAATATCTTTGCCCACTTTCGCATACGACAGATCGGCGTTGAACTGCGACGGGGTTGACACCTGCAGGATCTCCGAGCACAGGTTGGAGTGGGTGATCTTACCTGCGATCGGGTTGGCGCGATTTACCGTGTCCTCGAACATGATGTAGGGGTAGCCGGACTCGAACTGCAGCTCGGCGAGCGTCTGGAAGAACTCGCGGGCCTTGATCTTGCTCTTGCGGATGCGCGGATTGTCCAGCATCTCGTAGTACTTTTCGGTCACTGAGATATCAGCGAACGGCACCCCGTAGACCCGTTCGACGTCGTACGGCGAGAACAAATACATGTCATCGTTGCGCTTAGCCAGTTCGAAGGTGATGTCGGGGATGACCACGCCCAGGCTCAACGTCTTGATCCGGATCTTCTCGTCGGCGTTCTCCCGTTTGGTATCCAGGAACCGGTAGATGTCGGGGTGATGCGCGTGCAGGTACACCGCACCGGCGCCTTGACGAGCCCCGAGCTGGTTGGCGTAAGAGAACGAGTCCTCGAGCAGTTTCATGATGGGGATGACGCCCGAACTCTGGTTTTCGATGTTTTTGATCGGCGCACCGTGTTCACGAATGTTGCTCAGCAGCAGGGCAACTCCCCCGCCACGCTTGGAGAGCTGCAGCGCGGAGTTGATGGCCCGGCCGATTGACTCCATGTTGTCCTCGATGCGCAACAGAAAGCAGCTCACCGGTTCACCGCGCTGTTTCTTGCCGGAGTTGAGAAACGTCGGGGTCGCCGGCTGGAAGCGCCCGTCGATGATCTCGTCGACGAGTTTCTCGGCCAGCTCGGTGTCACCGTCGGCCAAAGTGAGCGCGACCATGCACACCCGGTCCTCGAACCGCTCCAGATAGCGTTTCCCGTCGAACGTTTTCAGGGTGTAGGACGTGTAGTACTTGAAAGCGCCCAAAAACGTCGGGAACCGGAACTTCTTGGCGTAGGCGCGGTCGAACAGGGACTTGACGAAGGCGCGCGAGTACTTCTCGAGCACCTCAGGCTCGTAGTAGTTCTGCTGGACAAGGTAATCGAGCTTCTCATCCAGGTCGTGGAAGAACACCGTGTTCTGGTTGACATGCTGGCGGAAAAATTGGTGTGCCGCCTGGATGTCCTTGTCGAACTGAATTTTGCCGTCCGGGCCGTACAAATTCAGCATGGCATTCAGCGCGTGGTAGTCGGTCTCCTCATGCGCCGAAGCACGTCCGGTGGACGTTACCGGCTCTGCAGCTGTGGCAGTCGGTGGCACGTTTCATCCTTCCAGAAGTCAGCCAGACCGGCGCGGACGGCTTGCACGTCCTCGTCGGTTCCCATCAGTTCGAAGCGGTAAAGATATGGAACGCCGCATTTGCGGGAGATCACCTCGCCGGCGTAGCAGTACTCCGCACCGAAGTTGGTGTTGCCTGCCGCGATCACGCCCCGCAACAGCGCTCGGTTACGTTCGTTGTTCAAAAAGGCGATCACCTGCTTGGGCACGTAACCCCCGGCATTGAGGTCCGGGCTGGCGCGCCCACCGCCGTAGGTCGGCAATACCAGCACATAGGGCTGGTCGACCTCGATGCGGCCGTGCAGCGGTATCCGCGTGGCGGGGATGCCCAGCTTCTGCACGAAGCGGTGGGTGTTCTCCGACACGCTGGAGAAATACACCAGGCTGCGCGACTGCACGATGCACCTCCTGTTCCGGGCCGCCTATGCGCTCAGCGCGGCGCCCGCGAGCGCCTTGATGCGGTCGGGCCGAAAGCCTGACCAGTGCTCATTTCCCGCGACCACGACAGGGGCCTGGAGATAGCCCAGTGCCATGACATAGTCACGCGCCTCGGGATCGAGCGTGATATCGACCGTCTCGTAGGCGATGCCCTGTTTGTCCAGTGCCTTGTACGTCGCGTTGCATTGCACGCAGGCGGGCTTGGTGTAGACGGTGACGCTCATCGGCTCGACAACTCCTCTGCACACTACGTGGAGAACTGGGCACGGGCTGGCAACTAGTCGGGTATTGCTGCTGTACTGTCGGCCGGCCGGCCGCCAAGACGCCGGATCCCCGTCGTCCGCTGCCATGTCCACGGACATGGTGATCCCGGACTCCGGGAATCTCGCCGAGCCGGACTCAGCTCGGCGTACCTGGCGCCTACCGGCGTTCAAAACACTACACCTAGTGGGTGACAATAAGAAGAGGTACAAGATATTCGGAACAACATTCATGAAATTCCCTGGTCGTAAGCTACTGCGCGCCCGCGCATCGGCGTGTCGTAGATCACAATTGGACAACGCCGCCCGGTAGGTCCGCGGTCGGCCGGGTTCGACACCGGCCACCCGTGCCACCCCGCCGCGACGTCCGCCCCGACGGCCCGACAGCAAAGCCCTCAGCTCGGGGTGGTACCCACCTCGGCGGCAAGCTTGCGAACCACTTCGCGCACACGGGCCACCAGCCCGGCATCGTCTCGCGGATGCTTACCGTCCAGCGACGCCAGCGGTATCGACAACGTGATCGACTCGATCACTCTGGGCCCGGCGATGCCGAACGACTTGCGGGTTTCCTCGTGCGCCCACACCCCGCCGTACCGGCCCATCGATCCGCCGATGACCGCCAGCGGCTTGTCCTTCAGCGCGCTGTTGCCGAACGGTCGAGACAGCCAGTCGATCGCATTCTTGAGCACACCCGGGATGCTGCCGTTGTACTCCGGCGTCACCACCAGCGCGGCATCGGCGCCGGCCGCCGTGTCGCGCAGGGCGGTCACCGGCGGGGCACGTCCGTGCCATTGTCGATGTCCTCGTTGTACAACGGCAGTTCGCCCAGCCCCTCAAACACGGTGACGGTGACGCCATCGGGTGCGGTGTCCGCCGCCAGCTCGGCGATCTCGCGGTTCAACGAGGCCGCACGCAAGCTCCCCACGAGCGCCACAATGGTGATGCCGGACATCCTCGGATCCCTTCGCCGACCGGTCGCCATCCTCGCACAGCCCGAACCGGATTAGGGTCCGAGCCGGGCCGGTGCCATGGTGGCATCGCTCAAGGAGCAAGAGCGCAACCGTGCGCGGGCCTTCAGATTGCGCCCGCCGCCGTGGGCCCGGGCGCGACCCCGATGTGCAGGCCGACACATCGCTCGCGCTGCTCGACGCCGACCATGTCGACCATCAGCTCCGAGCGCAACCGCACGCTACAGACCCTCGGCGACGCCTGGGAGAGCCTGGCGCGCAAGCTGTGCGGCACATGACCTTCCGTGCGGTCCTGCCCTATCGAGCTGGTCGCCGGGAGTGGACTGCTCTAGCGGGGCGGCGCCGTACCGGGCCGCAGCGCGTGCGTGAAGAACACGTTCACCTGGCGCATCACCAGGCTGTAAGGCCACCACGCCACCCGTTTGAAGGTGTACAGCGCGCGGATATCCGCCGACGTGTAGATCAGGAAACGGTTTTTCCTCACCCCGGCCAGAATCTTGTCGGCTGCTCTCTCCGGCGAGACGGCGTGGCCGCTGAAGCGGTCCACCCAGCGACGCACCCGAGGGTCCTCGCGGTCGACGCCGGCGATCTCGACGGTGTTGACCAGCGGCGTGTTCACCGCGCCCGGCACCACGACCGACACCCCGATGCGATGCCGGGCCAAGTCGAAGCGCAGCACCTCGGAAAGCCCGCGCAACCCGAACTTGCTGGCGCTGTAGGCGGCATGCCAGGGCAGGGCGATCAACCCGGCCGCTGAGGACACGTTGACCAGATGCCCGCCCCGGCCTGCGGCCATCATCGGCGGAAGAAACGTCTCGATGACGTGGATCGGGCCCATCAGGTTGATCGCGACCATCGTGGTCCATTGCTCGTGGGTGAGCTGGTCGACGGTGCCCCAGGCCGAAACACCGGCGATGTTCATCACGATGTCCATGGCCGGATGCCGGGTGTGAATATCCGCACCGAACACCGCGACCTCGCGATAGTCGGCGATATCGAGCGCCCGATACTCGGCCACCCGGGCGCCCAGCGCATCTGCGTCGGCCACGGTCTGCGCCAGACCGTCGGCGTTGCGGTCGGTGAGGTACAGTTCGGCGCCGGCGGCGGCGAGTCGCAAGGCGGTGGCGCGGCCGATGCCGCTGGCGGCGCCGGTGAGCAAACAACGCTTCCCGGCAAAGTACCCGGCGGGATTTCGGCCACGCGTCGAGTGCATGGCGGTGACGATACCGAGGCGACCGCGGCGCGCAGATGTGGGCGGCTAGTTTGCGGGATTGCCGCCCGTGCCCCCCCACAGCGCGGTGAGCCACAACTGTTCAAGCACCCGTATCCCCCGCTGCACATCGCCGTCGGGGCCTACAAATGAGCTGTCCCCGGACAACATCAACGCGGTGGTGGCCGCCAGCGTGCGCACCAGGGCCGGGATATCGTCGCTGATCGGATGTGCGGTGCCGGCGGCGATCTCCTCCTCGACGAGGCCGATAATCCGGTCGATCACCCGGTCGACCTGGTGGTCGAGAATCTCGCGGATCTCGGCGTCGGTATGGCGCGCGGCATGGCACGCCGACATCACCGGGTCGTTGCGCGCGTAGACGGCAGCCGCGCTTCCCACCATCCTTTTGGCGAAGGCCGCGGGTGACTCGTCGGGGCCGCGAGGCGCGAAATATTGTGTCAGTTCCTCGAGTTCGTGGGTCGCTTCGGCCAGAATCTGCGCGAGTACCGCGTATTTGGAGTCGAAGTAGAAGTAAAAACCCGAGCGCGCGACACCGGCGCGGTCGCTGATCGTGCTGACCGAGAGTTGCGAGAACGGTTTTTCCTCCAGTAGCTCGCGCACCGCCTGCAGGATCGCCTGCCGTTGCCGGTCACCGCGCCGGGTCGGGACTGACGCCGCGCGATGCTCCGCGGCGGGCCCGCGCGCGTCCTGCTCGATAGTCACTCCCCGACCTTGCACCACACCATCAGAAAAGGAAACTTGACAGCCGTCAAGTCTACTCGGAGGATGGTCGTCAGTGACGGCTGCCACAGCGGTTTCCGGTATCCGTGATGAGGAGCGTCGATGGCTACGATCAGCACCCCGCGCTATCTACTCGACCAGGCCAAGCGCCGGTTCACGCCGACGCTCAACAACATTCCGGGGATGGGAGCGATCGAGAAACGGCTGCTCGCCCATGAGTGGAAGACGAAGGTGCTGGCCGAACCACCGGCGGGCAGCGGCCTGAAACCTGTGGTGGGCGATTCGGGGCTGCCCATCCTCGGTCACATCATCGAGCTGTTCCGCGAGGGCCCCGACTATCCGCTGTTTCTGTACCGGACCCGCGGTCCGGTGATTTTCGTCGACTCGCCGATCATGCCGTCCATTACCGCCTTGGGACCCGACGCCACACAGGCCGTGTTCACCAACAAGAACAAGGACTTCTCGCAGAAGGGCTGGCACCCGGTGATCGGCCCGTTCTTCAACCGCGGCCTGATGCTGCTGGACTTCGACGAGCACCTTTACCACCGGCGCATCATGCAGGAGGCCTTCACCCGCACCCGGCTGGCCGGATACGTCGAACACATCGACCGGGTCGCCTCCCACGTGGTGGCCAACGACTGGGTCACCAACGACGCACGGTTCCTGTTCTACCCGGCGATGAAGGAGCTCACCCTCGACATCGCGTCACTGGTGTTCATGGGGCATGAGGTGGGTGCCGACAAGGCGTTGGTGGCCACGGTCAACAAGGCATTCACGACGACAACCCGCTCAGGCGGGGCGATCATCCGCTACCCCGTGCCGCCGTTTAAGTGGTGGCGGGGGCTGCGGGCGCGCCGGGTACTCGAAGAGTATTTCACCGAACGCGTCAAGGAACGCCGCCACGCCCAGGGCGCCGACATGCTGACGGTGCTCTGCCACACCGAGGACGAGGACGGGAACAGCTTCTCCGACGAGGACATCGTCAACCACATGATCTTTTTGATGATGGCCGCCCACGACACCTCGACGTCGACGACCACCACCATGGCCTACCACCTGGCCGCCCACCCGGAATGGCAGGAGCGTGCCCGCGACGAATCGGACCGGCTCGGCGACGGCCCGCTGGACATCGAGGCGCTGGAGAAGCTGGAAACGCTCGACCTGGTGATGAACGAGTCGCTGCGGATGGTGACCCCGCTGCCGTTCAATATGCGCCAGACCGTGCGCGACACCGACCTGCTGGGCTACTACGTGCCGGCGGGCACCAATGTGACGATCTGGCCGGGCATGAACCACCGGCTGCCCGAGCTGTGGACCGAGCCGGACAAGTTCGACCCGGAACGCTTCGCCGAGCCGCGAGCCGAACACAAGAAACACCGCTACGCGTTCGCCCCGTTCGGCGGCGGCGCGCACAAGTGCATCGGGATGGTGTTCGGCCAGCTGGAAATCAAGACCGTGATGCACCGGCTGCTGCGCCGGTACCGGCTGGAGCTGCCCCGGCCCGGCTACCGGCCGCGCTGGGACTATGGCGGCATGCCCGTTCCGATCGACGGCATGCCCATCGTGTTGCGCCCACTGTAATTCGCGGCGCACGCAGACGCGCCGCAGGCTACGTCGCCGTCAACAGCCGGTTGGCGCAGGCGATCACCGCACCCAGCGCCGACTGAGTCGTCTCCGTCGACCAGCCCATTGCCCACTCCACCCGCGACCCGTCGGTGCCGCAGATGAAAGTCGCAGTACAGTCGGCCGACCGCATCTGGTGGAACTTGAGCATCTCCACCGCAATACCGCGCTGGTGCAGCATCGCGGTGAGGGCCGCCACCGGGCCACTCGCGGCGACTGTCGCCGTGTTGGAGTGCTCGCCGATCGCGATCACCGCGCGGAAACTGCGCGGTTGCGGACCCAGACGACTAGCGGGTCGCTCGGCGTCGGCGCAGGACCAATACCGCAGCCGCACGGGGCCGCCGGTCCGGCCGTATGTCGCCACGAACGTCTCCCACGGCATCGCGCCGGCCTGCTCACGCAGACCGCGCGGTAACGGCGCGCCGAACCGGTCGGTGAACCATGCGTTGGCGCACCACCGCCGCGATGCAGTGGGGTTGGGGGCTGGTTTCAGCGAGGAAACTGTCATGTGCCGGTCTTCTCTGGTCAGCAGGGGCGACCGACGGGCAGCAGCTTCTGACCCACAGCGGGGGGTCGGTCCGAATCAGACCCCGCTGCGGGTACTGGCTACTACTGCCCGATCGACAAGACAGTGCACGAACGCCGAGATTAGACGCTTCCCCCGCCCCGACGCAACCAGCGTCTTCTCCCGATCGGGGTGTGCTGGCGAGTTTCACCTGCGCGTGACCCCGGCCCGCACCAGGATCGCAGCCCGGCGAAACTGACCGCTCGGCCACACCGGCGCGCAATTGGGTGTACAACGGTGCACGTGGCTGCTCTGGGCGTCAACGCCGCCGGGTCTGGTTCCGGCCGCGGACTCCTGCGGGCGGTGCATGCGCTGGTCTCGCCCGAGCCATCGGCAGGCGCGGTGCGGGTCTGTCGCAGACCACCCGACACGGTGGGTGTGCGGACTCGACGCGCCACGTCGTGCCCGGCGATGCCCGTGGCTAAACGGTTACCAAAGACCACCCCTGCCGATCCTTCCCCACCACGGTGATCAGCCGTGCACGAGCTGTCTTTGTGCCAGGCCATCGCCGCTGTGGTCAAGCCCTACGCCAACGGCCGGCATGTGCAGGTGGTGCGTGTTCGGATCGGCGCTCTTCGCCAGGTGGTTCCCGACTCGTTGTCGTTTTGCTGGACGCTGGTGCGCGACTATGAGGACATGCCCGACGCTGAACTGGAACTGGAATTGGTCAGCGCCGAGGTGAAGTGCCGCGGCTGCGGCCGGCAGTCGACGATCACCTCCCGGTGGTCGCTGCTGTGCCCGTCCTGCCAGAGCGCCGACGTCGAGGTGCTGCACGGTGACGAGTTCCAGGTGATGTCGTTGGATGTTTCCTGAAAGGCATTGGCAATGGGCAAATTTCATCGACACGACGACGGCACGGTACACATCCACGACCACGACCACGACCATACCCATGAGCACCCCGACGAGGCATTAGAAATCGGCGACCACGGCGATCACAGTGGTTATGACACGGGCCCTCAGCGCATCGAGGTGCTGCAGTCAATCTTCACCGAGAACGATCTGCGGGCGAAGTTCAATCGGAAAGCGTTCGAGAGCAACGGGGTTCGCGCGCTGAACCTGATGAGCTCCCCCGGTTCCGGCAAGACGACTGTGCTCGCGGCTACTCTCGACGAACTCGCCGGCGAGATCGCGGTGGGGGTGATCGAGGGCGACATCGCCACCGACCTCGACGCGGCCAAACTCGGCGGCCGGGGCGCTCAGATAGCGCTGCTGAACACCAGCAACGGCTTTGGCGGCGAATGTCATCTCGACGCGCCGATGGTGCATCGCGCGCTGCACGGCTTGGATCTGTCCAGCCTGGATCTTGTCATCATCGAAAACGTCGGAAACCTGGTGTGTCCCGCCGAGTTCGACGTCGGGGAACACGCCAAGGCCATGGTGTACTCGGTAACGGAAGGAGACGACAAACCACTGAAGTATCCGGTGATGTTTCGCGCCGTGGATTTGGTGCTGCTCAACAAGATTGACCTGGTTCCCTATCTGGACGTCGACGTCGACGCCTATATCTCCCACATCCGCCACGTCAACCCGAAAGCAACAATCCTGCCGGTCAGTGCCCGTACCGGCGACGGCATGTCCGCCTGGTTCGGCTGGCTACGGCAGTTCGCGGCAAACGCTGTCGGCTGACCAGTTCACCTGCGATTGATTTGCAGGTATCACTGCGACTGACTCGCAAGATAACCGCGACCCCATTCACGATAGCTGTGCTAAGAGCTTGTGTGGACCGGGGATTGGCCGCCCACAATACGCCGCCGTGGGCCACGGTAGGGCAGATCCGCGAATTCTCGGAGAACTCCCCCAGATTTGCTGAGCAGACCGTTGACAACGTCAGCAGGTGGGAGTAAACCGACAGTTTAGCGCCGCGTAAGCGGGCCGAGGGTCGACCCCTGCGGTGTAGGGGGTTTCAGTCTGCCCCCGGAAAGCTGCGGTATGCCAACGGAAGCTGCGGTCAAAGCGGAAGAAACCCTGATCCATGTGTTATGGATCAATGCGGGGCTCAGTTGTGATGGTGATTCAGTGGCGTTGACCGCCGCCACCCAGCCCAGTATCGAGGAGATCGCGCTGGGCGCGTTGCCCGGGTTGCCCAAGATCGCTGTGCACTGGCCGTTGATCGATTTCGAATGCGGGCCCACCGGCGGGGCTGATGACTTCCTGGAATGGTTTTTCAAGGCTGATCGGGGGGAGTTGGAGCCCTTCGTGCTGGTGGTGGAGGGCTCGATCCCTAATGAGGCGATCAAAAACGAGGGATATTGGTGCGGGTTTGGTAACAACCCGGCCACCGGCCAGCCGATGACCACCAGCGAGTGGCTGGATCGGCTGGCGCCCAAGGCGACCGCGGTAGTCGCGGTGGGAACCTGCGCCACCTACGGCGGGTTACACGCGATGGCGGGTAACCCGACCGGGGCGATGGGGGTGCCCGATTATTTGGGCTGGGAGTGGAAGAGTAAAGCCGGGATTCCGATTGTGTGTGTGCCGGGATGTCCGATTCACCCGGATAATCTGGCCGAGACGCTGACGTATCTGTTGTATATGGCCACCGGGCAGGCGCCGATGATCCCGCTGGATGAGGCGCTGCGCCCGAAGTGGTTGTTCGGCAACACGGTGCACGAGGGCTGTGATCGGGCCGGCTACTACGAACAAGGTGATTTCGCCACCGAGTACGGCTCACCCAAGTGCATCGTCAAGCTGGGCTGCTGGGGCCCCGTGGTGAAATGCAATGTCCCCAAACGAGGCTGGATCAACGGCATTGGGGGCTGTCCGAATGTGGGGGGTATCTGCATCGGCTGCACCATGCCGGGGTTCCCGGATAAGTTCATGCCGTTCATGGATGAGCCCCCGGGCGGCAAGATCTCCTCGACCGCCTCGGGACTGTACGGGTCGATGATCCGCAACCTTCGCGGCATCACCGCGCGCACCGTCGACAAGGAGCCGCGCTGGCGTAAGAAGGGCACCCAGCTGTTGTCGGGTGCCAAGCGCACCTGGTAGCACGGCCGGCATGCCACGACAGCTCAGCTAACTATGAGGAAGTGAACTGCGATGACAACGATTGTTCCCGAGCCAACCCACGCCAAGCGTGAGCCGGGCCAGTTGGTGGAGATGGGCTGGGATCCGATCACCCGGATCGTGGGCAGCCTGGGGATTTACACCAAAATCGACTTCGACAATAAAGAAGTGGTGGAATGTCATTCCACCTCATCGATTTTCCGCGGGTATTCGCTGTTTATGCGGGGCAAAGACCCCCGGGATGCGCATTTCATCACCAGCCGCATCTGTGGGATCTGCGGGGACAACCACTGCACCTGTAGCTGTTACACCCAAAACATGGCCTACGGGGTCAAACCGCCGCATATCGCCGAGTGGATCATCAACCTCGGCGAGGCCGCCGAATACATGTTTGACCACAACATCTTCCAGGAGAACCTGGTCGGCGTGGACTTCTGCGAAAAAATGGTCTCCGAGACCAACCCGGGGGTGCTGGCCCGCGCGGAGAATACTCCCGCGCCGCACGCCGATATGCACGGCTATAAGACCATCGCCGACATCATGCGCTCACTGAACCCGTTTTCCGGCGAGCACTACCGGGAGGCGCTGCAGGTCAGCCGCTACACCCGGGAGATGTTTTGCCTGATGGAGGGCCGGCATGTGCACCCCTCCACGCTGTATCCCGGTGGGGTGGGCACGGTCGCGACGATCCAGTTGATGACCGACTACATGAGCCGGCTGATGCGCTACGTGGAGTTCATGAAAAAGGTCGTGCCCATGCACGACGATCTGTTCGACTTCTTCTACGAAGCCATCCCCGGATATGAGAAGGTCGGGCTGCGGCGCACTCTGCTGGGCTGCTGGGGCTCGTTCCAGGACCCCGACTACTGCAATTTCTCCTACAAAGACATGGAGTCCTGGGGCCGGCGGATGTTCGTCACCCCGGGTGTGGTCGTCGACGGCAAGCTGGTCACCACCTCACTGGTGGACATCAACCTGAATATCCGGATTCTTTTGGGCAGCTCTTATTACGACGACTGGGCCGACCAGGAGATGTTCGTCACCACCGACCCGCTGGGCAACCCGGTGGACCGGCGCCACCCCTGGAACCAGCACACCCTGCCACACCCGCAAAAACGCGACATGGACGGCGGCAAATACAGCTGGGTGATGTCCCCGCGCTGGTATCACAACGGCGAGCATCTGGCGCTCGACACCGGCGGGGGCCCGCTGGCGCGGCTGTGGGCCACCGCGTTGGCCGGGCTGGTCGATATCGGCTATGTGAAATCCACCGGCCATAGTGTGCAGATCAATCTGCCCAAGACCGCGCTGAAGGGTCCGGTCGAACTGGAATGGAAGATCCCCCAGCACGGGTCCAACACCATCGAACGCGACCGGGCACGCACCTATTTCCAGGCCTACGCGGCCGCGTGCGGGCTGTACTTCGCCGAAAAAGCGCTGGAGGAAATCCGGGCCGGGCGCACCAAGACCTGGGAGAAATTCGACGTGCCCAAAGACGGTATCGGCTGCGGTTTCACCGAGGCGGTGCGCGGGGTGCTCAGCCACCACATGGTGATCCGCGACGGCAAGATCGCCAACTACCACCCCTACCCGCCCACCCCGTGGAACGCTAACCCGCGCGATGTCTACGGCACCCCAGGACCGTATGAGGACGCGGTGCAGGGTCAGCCGATCTTCGAAGAAAACGACCGCGACCACTTCAAAGGCATCGACATCATGCGCACCGTGCGCAGCTTCGACCCCTGCCTGCCCTGCGGGGTGCACATGTACCTCGGCAAAGGCAAGACCCTGCAGAAGCTGCACTCGCCAGCGCAGACGGCGACCGGGGAGTAATGGATGGCGGATCGCCCCGAGGAGATCCAGGGGGACGCGCACTGGCGCACGGCGGGCGATCGGATCCAGACGCTGCTGGAGGCGACCTCGGCGGGCGGGTCCGCTGCTCGTGAGCGCGCCGAACAGCTGGTCCGCGAAGTGGTCGAACTCTACGGAGCGGGTTTATCCCGGATCATGGCCATACTCGATGACCCGGCGCTCGTCGACCGTCTTGCGGCCGACGACCTGGTGGCCAGCCTGCTGCTGGTGCACGGGCTGCATCCGCACGATGTGCGCCGCCGGGTGGCCGATGCGCTCGACCGGGTGCGTCCCTATCTGGGGTCGCACGGCGGCGACGTGCACCTGCTCGAGGTTTCCGGGGATACCGTGCGGCTCCGGTTCGCCGGCAGCTGCACCAGCTGCCCGTCGTCGGCGGTGACGCTGGAGCTGGCGGTCGAGGACGCCATCCGGGCCGCCGCTCCGGAGATCACCTCGATCGAGGTCGTCAGCGCCGAGGCTGACGCGGCGGGGGTGATCCCGGCCGAATCGCTGCTGGCCAAGATCCATGCCAACGGGGCGGGCGCTGCGCACTGGTGTCAGGTGCCCGAATTCGCCGAACTGGCGGCCGGGGAAGTCGGCGGTTTCGTCGTCGGCGGTGTCCCGGTGCTCGCCTGCCGAGTCGGTGACCAGCTGTATGCCTACCGCGACCATTGCCCGGCGTGCGACGGCTCGTTGGCCGGCGCGGTGCTGCACCGGGGGACGGCCACGAAAGACCCGGTGTTGCGATGTCCGCGCTGTCGCAGCCATTTCGACGTGGTGCACGCCGGGTTGGGCCTTGACGACGCCGAGCGGAACCTGCAGCCCATACCTTTACTGGTCCGCGACGGGGTGTTGTCGCTTGCCGTGCCGACCGAACCGATGGACACGCCGGCATGAGCACTCCCTACGACGTCCTCTCCCGTATCACCAGCCGCCCGCGCGCCACCAGGCCCGCCGGCCAGCGGTGTGAGATGTGCACGCAGTCGATACCCGAGCAGCATCAGCACGTGGTGAACCTGGCTGCGCGCCAACTGATGTGCGTTTGCCGCGCCTGTTATCTGCTGTTCACCGACGACCGTGCCGAGCTGCGTTACCGCGCGGTGCCGGATCGGTATTTGAGCTTCCCGGACTTCGCGCTGGACCGCCGCGCCTGGGAGGCGCTGCAGATTCCTGTCGGGGTCGCCTTTTTCTTCCGCAACTCGGCGCTCAACCGCACCGTCGCGTTCTACCCGTCGCCGGCGGGAGCCACCGAATCCGAGTTGGACCTGGACGCCTGGACGGCGATCAGCGCGGCCGATCCCCGGGTAGAGCTGCTCGCCGACGATGTCGAGGCGCTTTTGGTGCGGGTCCCCGCTGACACCGACACCGGCCAACCCGAGTGCTACCTGGTTCCGATCGACGCCTGCTATGAGTTCGTCGGCGGATTGCGGCTGCTGTGGCGCGGCTTCGATGGTGGACAGCAGGCCCGGGAGTTCATCGCCGCGTTCTTCACCCAAGTCGCCGCACGCAGCACGGAGCAACGGCGATGACCGATTCCGCTGACCAGCCGCCCGGTGTCAGGTTCGCGGTCCTCGAGGTGGCTCCGGAACCTTACGCGGTCACCCCGGTGCTGACCGCGCGCGTGGGTGTCGTTGCACCCGACGACGAACCCGTACATGCCATCGCCCTGCGCTGCCAGGTCCGCATCGATCCGGTGCGCCGCGGCTACTCCGACGAGGAGGCAGTGGGGCTGCTGGATTTGTTCGGCCCCAGAGAACGCTGGGCGACCACCCAGCACACATTCCTGTGGCAGCACGCCACCGCGATGGTTCCCGCGTTCACCGGCACCACCGAGGTAGCGCTGCCCCTGGAGTGCAGCTACGACTTCGAGGTGGCCGCCGCCAAATACCTGCACGCGTTGCGTGGCGGCGCCGTGCCGTTGCAGTTCTTGTTCAGCGGAACGGTTTTCATGGCCGGTGAACGCGGCTTCTCGGTTCGGCAGATCTCCTGGGACTGCGAAGACCGCTATGACATGCCCGTGCAGGTGTGGCAGCAGCTTATCCGCCTGCACTACCCCGACAGCGGATGGGTGCGGCTGTCTCACGACACGGTGAACGCGCTCGCTGCCTACAAGTCGGCGCGCGGGCTGCTCAGCATCGATGACGCGGTGAACGCACTGTTGGGGGCGGCTCACCAGGAGGCGCGATGAGCGCGAAGTGGGATCGGGTCCGTGCGGTCGCTGATGCGGTTCTCTACGAGGGATACCTGCTCTACCCGTACCGCGCCACGTCGACCCGCAACCGATCACGATGGCAGTGGGGTGTTGTGGGGCCACCCGACGCAGCTGACGCCGGGCTGGGCGAAGATGACAGCATCTCAGCCCAGTTCCTTGTCGATCGGGTAGCGGCACTGGCGCTGGTAGTGCGCTTTCTGCAGCTGCAGCACCGCGGCGCTGAGCGGGATACCGGCTGCCGGCGTTACCAGCCGGTTGATGAACTCACCACCGAAGCGGGGTCCTGGCTCTCGTGGGACGAAGCGGTAGAACGCGAGTTATCTTTCGGCCCTTTGGAATTAGCGGAGTCACCTGCCCAATGGACGCTACCGGTGACCGCCCCGGCCGGAACCGAAATCGAAACAGTCAGCGGCGGCAGGCTGGTGCGGACAAGGCAGGAGGTGCGTGCGGAGCTGCACGTCAGTGTCGAGCCGGACGACAGCTCATTTCGGGTCACCACCATACTGCGCAACACCGGCGCCGCTGCCATCGACAGGAGCGACGCAATCGCACGATCTCTCATCGGCACTCACATCATCGCAGAAGCCGTTGGTGGCGAATTTATTTCACTGCTCGAGCCGCCAGAGCATGCCGCCGCCGCGGCGGCTCGCTGCCGACAGCATCGATGCTTCCCGGTGCTGGCCGGCCAGGCCGGTGAGCGCGATCTGTTGTTGATCTCGCCGATCATCCTCTACGACTATCCCGAGATCGCCGAGCAAAGCCAAACCGCACTCTACGATTGCACTGAGATCGATGAATTGCTCACGCTGCGGGTGATGACCATGACCGACCAAGAGAAAGCAGAAGCGCGGGCCACCGATCCGCTGGCCGCCCAGATCATCGACCGCTGCGAGGCAATGTCGCCAGAGGAACTCCAGCGTCTGCACGGTGTGCTGCACGATCCGCATGGCGAACAGAGTGCCCCCGACCCCGGGCTCATTCCGGAAATACCCGAGGGCTCGGACTGGTGGGATCCACTGGCGGACACCGCAGTACGTCCGGAAGTCGATGCGGTGCTGGTGAACGGTGTCCGGGTGGCGCGCGGCAGCCGTGTGCGGCTGCATCCGGCCCGCCGCGCCGACGCACAGGACCTGTTTTTCGCGGGGAAAACCGCACACGTCACCTCAGTGCACGAAGACGTCGACGGCAACCGGCACGTCGGTGTCGTCGTCGACGATGACCCGGCCGCTGACTTGCACGAGTGGTATGGCCGCTACTTGTACTTCTCCCCCGACGAAATCGAACCGCTCGATATGAAACACACCGGCACTGAAAGGAGTCCGTGATGGCGACACCGCTTGAGATCATAGGGTGGGTGTTTATCGGCATCATCGCCCTGGCCGTCCTCATCGGAGTGGTGATGGGACTGGTGAACATTGGGGATGCCCGGCGCTACTTGAAGATCCGGCGCATGTAACGACCCGGACGGCCCGATGGCAGCGCGCATCCTGGTGGCCGGCATCGGCAACATCTTCCTCGGCGACGACGGCTTCGGTCCCGAGGTGCTGCGTCACCTTCCGGGCCGGGTCGCCGAAACCGACGACGTGCGCATCATCGATTACGGGATCGGAGGAATGCATTTGGCCTATGACCTCCTGGACGGCTGGGATGCGTTGGTGCTCGTCGACGCGCTACCCGACCAGGGCTCCCCTGGAACAGTGCATGTCTTCGAGGCCGATCACGCGTCGCTGTGTTCTGCCGCGGCACTGGATGCGCATGGCATGGACCCGGGGACGGTGTTCGCCAGTCTGCGTGCCCTCGGCGGCGAGCCTCCGCGCACCATCGTGGTGGGGTGCGAAGTCGCCGACATCGCAGAGGGGATGGGTCTGAGTGAGGTGGTCCGGGCAGCTGTTCCGAACGCGGTGGCGGCAGTCGAGTCGACGGTGTCGATGCTGCAGGGCCGCGATGCGATACGAAAGGTCTAGATCATGTGTCTGGGGATTCCGGGCCAGGTTGTCCGGATGCTCGACGGCTACGGCGGCCAGCTGGCGCTGGTCGACGTTGCCGGTGAGACCCGCAAGGTCAATGTCGGGATGCTGCCGGAGGAATCGTTTGCCCCGGGAGACTGGGTGATCATCCACATGGGTTTTGTGGTCGAAAAGACCGACCGGGCCGGGGCCGAGCAGGCGATGGCCGGATTGGAGCTGATGGGCCGGGGCAGCGACGACTCGGAGGTGCCGACCTAGCCGCGGCGACGGTGCGGGGCCGCCGCGTCCCGCGTGCGCTAGGGGAAACCGAGCCGCAGGTACGCCCGGATCGTGGTACCCGTTGGCGCGGCATACATGCGGACGAGATCTGCGACCGCGTTGACCAGGAACAGCCCACGGCCGCCGGGGCCGTCGCCACTCGGCAGCCTGCGCCCGGCCAGCGGATCGTCGAGGCAACCACGATCACTGGCCTCACACACGAGATGCCCGTGGGATGGCCAGAAAGCGAGCTGGCATGGCTGTCCTGCGTGCTGCAGGCTGTTGCTAGCCAACTCGGTCACGATCAGCAGCAGGGACTCCAGACGTTCCCGGGACAGGCCGAACTGGCGGGCGTAGTGCGCGGCGAAAGTCCGCGCCGAACCCAGATCGGCGTGCGCCCTGACCGTGTAGCTGACCGCCATCGCATCGCGGACCAGGGGCCGGTGATGACGGGTTAGCGCGTCGTGCGGCGCGAATTCGGCGCAGCGGTCCGTCGACCCAGACTGCCACAGCAGCGGATGTGTCATGCGCGCGTCCGCCAGCGCACGGTCAGCGAGCCGGCTTGTGTCATACGGGCATAGCGCCGTCATCTCGCAGCCGTCGAACAGCAGGTTACACAGAGCCTCACTTTCGACACATACGGCATATTCGTCCACACTTCGTCCCGGCCACACCGGTTCTCCGACGATTCGCACCCGCCGATCGCGGTGTTCGGTGGCGAAGCCATCCATCACACCCAGCATCCGGGCAGGGTTGCGGCCGATCTCCGTCATATCGGCCATCGCCACGTTGGCCGCCGCGTCGCCCAGGGCGCCGCGCAGCATCGCCAAGTTGCGTGTGGGTACTCCGACCAGCACGGGCTGGCCCAGAGCCAGCCCGTCGAGA
Source organism: Mycobacterium botniense (assembly GCF_010723305.1). Taxonomy (NCBI): domain Bacteria; kingdom Bacillati; phylum Actinomycetota; class Actinomycetes; order Mycobacteriales; family Mycobacteriaceae; genus Mycobacterium; species Mycobacterium botniense. The sequence goes on from NZ_BLKW01000004.1 coordinate 2,160,542, forward strand.
ATGAAGGGCAGCACCTGATCGAGGTATTGCTGCTCGCAGCCATATAACAGCGCCGCATGCACGAAACCGCTCGCTTCGGCGGTTGTGGTCGTGGACATGCCCCATCCCCGCTCGCCATGCCCCGACCGCTACTAAGGCTACCGGTCCCGAATCGGGCCCGCACCCAGGGCCGCGGGCGTCGAGATGACAACCGATCCGGTAGCGCAACCGAGCGTCGTCACCGGCGCCATCAGCGTTAGCGCACACCCGAACTCAACATGTCAACACCATGCACCCGGCAATGGGGCCGCCGCCGACGCCGATGACGGCGACCTCTGGGCGCCGGGGCACCTGCCGCTCCCCGGCCTGGCCGCGCAGCTGCAGACACGCCTCGTGCAGCACCCAGTAGCCGTGCATCCGCCCAGCCGACAGTTGTCCGCCATAGGTGTTCAGCGGCAGCGCGCCGTCGCGGGCGATGCGGGTAGCCCCCTCGACGAACGGACCGCCTTCGCCGTCACCGCAGATGCCGAGGGCTTCCAGCCAGGCGATGGTCAGAAACGTGAACCCGTCGTACAGTTCCGCGATGTCGATATCGGTGGGCTTCAGGTCGGTGCGCGACCACATTTGCGCCGCCGCATCAACCGACGCCATCTTGGGATAATCCGGGCGGTGAAACCAGCCGCCCGCACCGTTCGACCCGCCGATAGCCTCCACCGCGACCGGCCGGTGCGGACAGTCGGCAGCATAGTCGGCGGCCGACACCACTACCGCGATCGACCCGTCGACGGGCACATCGCAGTCGAGCAGTCCAAACGGTGACGACACCGGCCGCGCAGCGAGGTAGTCTGCCATTGTCATCGGTTCGCGGTACACGGCAAGGGGATTCAGTGCTGCGTTGCGACGGCTGTTGATCGCCAGCCAGCCCAGTTGCTCTTTGGTGGTCCCGTACAGCTCCATATGGCGGCGACAGTTCAACGCCAGCCAGTTCGCCGCGGAATAGGCGTGCGCCGCAACAAGATCAGCGACATCATCCATTGGGCCGATCGCCGGTCGATCACCATCTGCTGGCGAGTCGACGATCCGCGCCAGCGGTGGACGCGGCGCGTCCGCGGCGGACGCTGAGGTCGGCACACTGCCGCCGATCATCTGTACGGTCCGGTAGACCAGCACATGCCGAGCCCGCCCTTCGGCGACCGCACGACACGCCGACATCACCGGGGTCAGCAGCCCGCCGGTGTCGAACCCGCTCGTGCAGTCGACCGCCGCAAGGTGCAGCGCGGCGGTGACCTCAGCCGCCGCGGTATCACCGAGAGTCGCGATTCCGTCGATATCCCCGGGAGTCAAGCCGGCGTCGCTGATCGCCGCCTGCACGGCCTCCAGGGTCAGTTCGAGGCCCGGGATGCCGGTGCGGCGCCCGATTCGCGAGATGCCGACTCCGGACAGGATCGCAGCCTTCTCGAAATACCGCATGACCACCGTCCGTACGCCCAGCTGCTCATGAACCAGGGTTAATAAACTACACTCGGGTGTTTGTGGCCGCCGAGCCGGATTCGCCCGCTGCCCCCGCACGCATCCTTCCGGACCATCAGCGGGGGCAGCCGTTCTGGACAGGCGGGGCCAGCGGACAGCTGCTGATCGAGCACTGCGACCAGTGCGCCCGCTGGGTGCATCCTCCCGTCGGTCAATGTTGTGAGTGCGGCAGCCCGCTGGTCGCCCGACCGGTTTCGGGGCGCGGCACCGTGTTCACGTATACGGTCAACTTCCACCCGTTCAACCCCGGCGTTCCGGTCCCCTACATCATCGCCATCATCGAACTGGCCGAGCAGCAAGACCTGCGGCTGGCGGCTAACATCGTGGACTGCGAACCGGATTCAGTTTTTTGCGGAATGCCGGTCGAGGTTCGATTCGAACGGCAGGGCAGCGGTCCCGACGCGGTGTTCGTGCCGGTCTTCGCCCCCGCCAACTAGGCTGAGCGGACACTGCCGCGACAACATCCGTGTGTGTACCCAAACCTTCGATACCGGAATTGTTCTGCGTCCGCTGCGCTAGGAGATCAGTGGGTCTCGCGGCATACCGAGAATCCGCTCGGCGATCTGATTACGGGTCACCTCCGACGTGCCGCCCGCGATCGCCATCCCGCGGGCGGCGAGCGCCATCCGGCCGACCAGCGCCCCCGGCCCGTCGGTCAACGCGACCTCCGGCCCAACCAGGTCAGCCCAGATCGCCGCGCCTTCGCCCATGTGCTCGGCGAGCTTCAGCTTGGTGATGTTGCCTTCCGGTCCCGGACCCGTTCCCTCAACACTGCGGACGACGCGGCGCAAGTTCAGCAACCGCAGTGCATGATCCTGGGCGAGAAAGGCGCCCACACGAACAGTGGCTCCCGCCAGCCGATCTCGGTGTCGTTGGGCTAACTGCACCAGCTGCGTCGCCACACCCTCGGAGAATGACCCTCCGCCGCCGATGCTGACCCGTTCGTTGCCCAACGTCGCGCGAGCCACCGTCCATCCGGCATTGGGCTCACCGACCACGTCTTCGTCGGGGACGAACACGTCGTTGAAGAACACCTCGTTGAAGTCTGCGCCGCCGGTGGCCTGGCGCAGCGGGCGCACCTCGACGCCCGGCGCCTTCATGTCGACGGCCATCGTGGTGATACCGGCGTGCTTGGGCGCATCCGGGTCGGTGCGCACGGTGGCCAGGCCGCGTCGGCAGTAGTGCGCTCCGCTGGTCCACACCTTCTGCCCGTTGATCTTCCAGCCCCCGGCCACTTTGGTACCGCGCGTCTTGATCCCGGCCGCATCCGATCCGGCGTCGGGTTCGGAGAACAACTGGCACCACACTTCCTCCTGGCGAAGCGCCGGCTCAACGAACCTCTCGATCTGCGAAGGAGTCCCGTGCTGGATCAGCGTCAGGATTACCCATCCGGTAATCGAATAGTCCGGGCGTTTGATACCGGCGGCGCGGAACTCTTCGTCGATCACCAGTTGCTCGACCGCGCCGGCGGCACGACCCCACGGTTTGGGCCAGTGCGGCATGATGTAGCCGGTCTCGATCAGCTTGTCGAGTTGCGATTTTTCGTCCAGAGCCGCGATCTCGGCGGCATCGGCACGGATCTGCTTGCGCAGCTCCTCGGCCTCGGCCGGTAAGTCCAGGCTATTGCGGCGCATCACACCGGCCGCGGTGCGCTCGAAGACATCTCGTGCAGGCGCGTCACCGCCGAACAACGCAGCCAGCACCCGCGCGCGGCGCATATGCAGATGCGCGTCGTGCTCCCAGGTGAAGCCGATACCGCCGTGCACTTGGATGTTGAGTTCGGCGTTGCGCACGTAGGCGGGAAATGCCAGCGCACCGGCAACCGCTGCCATAAGGCGGAACTGCTCCTCGTCTTCGGCGGCGGCGCGCGACGCGTCCCACACCGCGGCCGCCGCGGACTCGGCTTCCACCAGCATGTTCGCGCAGTGGTGTTTCACCGCCTGGAAGGTGCCGATGGTGCGGCCGAATTGCTTGCGCACCTTGGCGTAACCGACAGCGGCGTCGACGCAGTCCATCGCACCGCCAACCGCCTCGGCGGCCAGCAGTGTGCGCGCACGGGCCAGCGCGGCGTCGCGGGCGCCGGGCAGGATATCGCCGGCGGTGAGGCTGACATTGCGCAGGCTCACCCGACCGGAGCGGCGGGTCGGGTCGAAATTCGCGGGGATGTCGACCGACACGCCCGCGCGGCCGCGCTCCAGTAGCAGCACGTCGTCACCGGCGGCGATCAGCAACAGCTCGGCCAGCCCGGCGCCCAGCACGATCCCCGCCTCGCCGTCGGCGGTTCCGTCCGTGATGCGCACCTGGCCGTCCAGCCCGACGCCCGCGGTGAGGGTTCCGTCGATCAGCCGCGGCAAGAGCCGCTGTCGTTGTTCGGTGTTTCCTTCCGTTGCGATCACCGACGAGGTGATCACGGTGGGCACGAATGGCCCCGGCGCCACCGCCCGGCCCAACTCTTCGACCACCACCACGAGTTCGGGCAACCCGTAGCCTGAGCCGCCGTGTTCTTCGTCGATATGCAGGCCCAGCCAGCCGAGCTCCACCAGATGCTGCCAGAATGGCGGGCGGGTTTCGTCAGCCGAGTCGAGCAGCGACCGCGCCGCCCAGCGCGCCTTTTGCGATGTCAAAAACGCGCGGGCCACCTCGGCGAGTTCGCGGTGATCGTCGGTCAGGGCGATACCCATCGGTGCCCTCCTCGGGGACGAGCCGGCCGTGCACTGAGTGTAGTGAGATGGTGGCGCGCGAAAGCCGCCGGGCGACGGTCGAGCCGGGCTTGCCGCGCAGCCGCGGCTGCGGTCACCGCCGTGCCCCGCGGCCGGCGGCGGGCGCGGTCATTTGGGCGCGAAACGCTGTCCGGCGTCGAGCCGCAGACATTGGCCGTTGAGCATGGGGTTATCCACGATGGCCGCCACCAGCTTGGCGAACTCCTCAGGCCGGCCCAGCCGACGCGGGAACGCCGCGTCCTTGGTCAGCGCGGTGGCGTAGTCCTCGGGAATCCCCTTGGTCAGCCCGGTGGCGAACAGGCTGGGGGCGATGGCCAGCACCCGGATGCCCAGCGACCCCAGATCGCGTGCCATCGTCAGACACATTCCGGCGATCGCGGCTTTGGCTGCGGTGTAGGCGACTTGGCCGATCTGGCCTTCGAAGGCCGCGATCGAGGAGGTGTTGATGATGACCCCGCGTTCCCCGGTTGTTTCGGGGTCCTCGGGTTCGTTCTTGCTCATGTGCCACGCCGCCAGCCGGCTGATGTTGAAAGTGCCGATCAGGTTGAGATCCACCACGGAGCGAAAGGATTCGAGATCATGCGGACCTTCTTTCGTCAATGTCCGCTTGGCGATTCCGCCTCCGGCGGTCGTCACCGCGACGTGCAGCCCGCCGAGACCTTCGACCGCGGCCTGCAAGGCCTCCTCGGTGCCGGTGAAGTCGGTGACGTCCACCGGGTAGAACTCGCCGCCGACACCGGCGGCCACCTCTTTGCCCTCCGACGCCTCGCGGTCAAGTATTGCCACCCGGGCGCCGCGGGCGGCCAGCAGCTCGGCGCTGGCGCGGCCCATCCCCGACGCGCCACCGATGACGACCACCTTCTTGCCGTTGATCTCCATTCGAATCTCCTTACCTGGCTGGTCCTTCTCGCGCGGGCTCCGGATGCCCGGCTGCCTGTCGTGCCGCGTCGCCGGACAGTACCAAGCACGCTATCGCGGCCCGGCCACGCCACCTGCACCAGCCGGCAACCCCGGCTGCCGGGATCGGCGCCGGCAACCCGCGGCGGCGCCGCAGCACCCGGCTCATCCTGTTTCCGCGCACTTCAGGTAACACGGCGGCAAACTGCGGTTGAATACTTTCCGGCATGTCGGGCGCCGGCCTGCCCGGGTGATTGGCAAGATGTACGGGCGTGCGTGTTCCGTCGTGGGTGGGGAGTCCGCTCAGGTGTCACTGACGACCGATCCAACATCGCTGGTGGCCGCCCCCCAATCCCGGCCTGCACCGGCCCGGCGCACTCCCCGCGAGCCCCGCCCAGCCGACCCGGCCGGTCCCGCCCCCGGCGACGGCAGGCGCCGGGATCGCCGGCTCACGGTGGTGCGCCGCGCCGCGGTGACGACGTGGGCGGTTGTCGTGGTGTATCGCACCCTCACGGGCGGTCTCGCCTTTAACCGGGAACTTTTGCTGGTCTACATCGCCACCGGGTTGATGAGCGCCAGTATCGGGCGCCGCCGCAAGGTGCTGATGGTCATTCGTGACTGGCTCCCGTTTGCCTTGGTGCTGCTGCTCTACGACCTCAGCCGGGGAGCAGCCACCCTGGTTGGCACACCGACCCTGTGGCGATTCCAACCACAAGCGGATCGCTGGTTATTCGGCGCAGTGCCGACCGTGTGGTTGCAGGAGCACCTCAAAATGCCCACCCCGCCCTGGTGGGAAGTGATCATCAGCACCGTTTACATGTCGTTTTTCATCGTGCCCTACGTGGTCGCCGGGCTGTTGTGGCTGCGCAACCGAGACGAGTGGAAAGCGTTTGTCTGGCGGTTCGTCTCGCTGTCGTTTGCCGCGCTCACCATATATGTGCTGCTGCCGGCCGCCCCACCCTGGGCCGCCGCCCGCTGCAGCGTCGCCGACGTCGCGGGGGGCCCGGCCAACCCCAGGTGCATGTTCCGCAGCCCTGCGGGCGTCCCGGATGGCGGGCTGCTGGGCGCCATGCATTCCGGCCGGCCCGGTGCCCACCACTTCGTGGAGCGGATCTCCACCCGCGGTTGGGCGACGCTGCATCTGCACGCCGCCGGTGTGCTCATCGACTCGGGCCAGGCCAGCGTGAACCTGGTGGCGGCCATCCCCTCGCTGCATGCCGCGCTGTCCGCGATGGTCGCGATGTTCCTGTGGCGGCGTATTCACCGGTACTGGCGCCCATTGCTGATGGCCTACGCGCTGACGATGGCCTTTGCCCTGGTCTACTCGGCTGAGCACTACGTGATCGACATCCTGCTGGGCTGGGTGTTGGCGGCCGTCGTGTTACTGGTCGCTGGCCGTCTCGAGTCACGCCGGCGGTGCCGCATGGTCGACACCGGCTCCCTTCACCGTGCCGCGACACCCCTGGCATCTGCCGCCGGCGTGCCATGTTGCGCCGTAAAGTCAACCGGCACGGCTGACATCATCGAGCCAGCGCGCGATCTTGGCGGCGGCCTCCCCGTAAAACGTCCGGTAGACCCGGTCGGCGACATAGCCGAGGTGTGGAGTGGCGACTACGTTGTCCAGGCTGCGCAACGGGTGCCCGGCGGGCAGTGGCTCGATATCGAACACATCCAGACCGGCTGCGGCGAGCCTGTGTGACTGTAACGCCCCGATCAGAGCCGCCTCGTCAACAATAGGCCCCCGAGAGGTGTTGACCAGCAACGCGGTTGGTTTCATCAGCGCAAGCTCGTCAGCACCCACCAGGTGGCGGGTGCGCTCACTGAGCACCAGGTGGATGGTCAGCACGTCGGCGAGCCTGAACAATTCGTCCTTGGGCACATAGCTGACCCCGGCCTGCTCAGTGGCTTGCGGCGTCAGGTTGGCGCTCCATGCGATGACCTGCATCCCGAACGCCTGGCCGACGCGAGCCACTCGTGTGCCGATCCTGCCCAACCCCAGTACTGCCAGCACCGAGCCGGCGAGCTGGCGGCCGACCGAGGTCTGCCACCCGCCAGACCGCACTGACAGGCTCTCATCGACAAGCCGCCGGGCCGCGGCCAGGATCAGCGCCCAGGTGAGCTCGACCGTGGACTCGATGTAGCCCCCGGTGGTGCTGACGTAAATTCCGCGCTCTGCGGCGGCCCCCAGGTCGATGGAGGCGTTGAACGGTCCGGTGGAGGCGATCATTCTGAGATTGGGAAGACGTTCAATGATGCTGCGCGGCAACGGTGTTCGCTCACGCATCACACAGACGACGTCAAACGGCGCCAGCCGTTCGACCAGCGCGTCCGGGTCGGCCAGATGATCGTGGAAAACCACGATCTCGGCCCGTGCCGCCACCGCCGACCAGTCGGCCATACGCAGCGCGACCTGTTGGTAATCATCGAGGATTGCCACTTTCATGGGGGTAGCCACAGGGATAATGTCGCATACAACTGCTCCCGGAACGCATTATGGTGAGGACGCCGCAGAAACGTTCGGTTGCGTTGGTGATCACCAACGATAAATCCGAATTCCTTATTGTCCAGCGCCCCGAGGATGACGAAGACCCGCTCGCCGGTGTATGGGGTTTTCCGGCAATAACGATGCACGACGCCGAAACCGAGATCGAAGCTGCTGTTCGTGTCGGACCCGTGAAGCTGGGTGTCGACGTCGAGGTCGGTGCGAAAATAGGTGGACAAACCTGCGAGCGTGACGGGGTCGTGTTTCACTTAAGCGATTACGCGGCGACGATTTGCGGGGGTCGAGCCCCGCAGGTGCCGCAACGTGACACCACACTCACCCAGTATGTGGACTTGACCTTCACCTCAAACCCGGCCGAGCTGTTTGATGCGGCTCGAAAAGGATCCGCGTGCGCGCAGATCTACCTCGAGTACCTCGGGATTGATTGGCGGCCGCACAAGCAGGCCGGTGCACCCCAGCGGCCACCGCGTGAGGTGCGCCCGAAGTGGAGCTAACGGGACTCGAACCCGACGGGAATAGCCCCGAAACCGGCTCTGAGCTGCGGAAACACAATGATGTAAGGAGTGTGGACGGCATGCGGCGACCTGCGGAAACCCTCGAAGATGTGGACCGCGTCCACATCGACCTCCGGCGACCTAGAGACGCGTTAGATTCCCTCGCCGAGTTTGATTACGACGGATACGGCGAGGCGCTAAGAGCGCTCCACGACGCAGCCTACGAGTACGCCACCTGGGCGCTGTGGGATAGGCTGCCAGCAGGCGCACAGGGAGACATGAGCCAGAAGGCGAGGCAGGCACGTCGCGATATGGCACAGGCCGCAGCAGCGCGTTGGGTCGAGCTGTACCTACGGGTTCAGTCGATGAACGCACAGTACGAAGCGGGCGCGAAATGACCAGCCCAACCCAATCCGGCGCTTCCACGCCCGAGCCGGAAACCGCGGCCATCAGAACCACCGCGACTCCCGACCTTCCGCTGGCCTACAGCGACCTCGACGAGGACGATGAGGATCTGTGGAGCGACGCCGACGACCGGGCCTACGCGTGGGGAACCGTGAAGATCTTCGTGGGGCTGATGGCCGTCGCGGTTGCCGCAGCAGCGTGGATGGCAGGTGTCTGGTTGACGCGCCGCGACAACGCGCCGCGCTCGGCGCCCTCAACCCCGGCCGTTGCTGCTGCAGCTCCCTCGTATTCTCTCGCAGCTCCGGTGCCGACTTCCGCGCCCACACCAACTGTCGCGGCGCCCCCGCCTGTTGCCGAGCCGCCGCCGACGGTGACGGTCACCGAAACCCCAGCGGTGGCGCCCTCAGCTCCCACCCAACGGTTCGCGCCACCGCCGACCATCGGCAACGGCTGGACCGAAGGCCAACTCGCAACCTCAACATGCAACGTCCTCTGGGACGGCGGCACCAAAACCGACGCCATCCAATTCGTCCAACGCATCAGCGGATGGGGGCTCGACCAAGCCACCCGTTGGACGACTGAGGCGCTTGCCGCCCGCTGCCCGACCGCCGCCACGTGAAAAAAGAGGCCCGGTATGAAATTCGTTCTCGCTATCCTCGCCACGCTGACCCTGGTCTTCACCGCTCCGGCGCGGGCCGACGACCATCCCCCGATGGATTGCTCCCGCCGCGCCGGGCGGTAGTTTGCCGTCCAGGCCAACCACGTAAAAGCCTGGCCTCCATCGAGGAAGAATCCGTCGACCCATATGTCGCGGCTAGCCTCCTGCCGGGTGTCGCGGTGGCAGCACTTTTGACACGTGCCCGTACTCGGGGTCTTCGCGGACGCGCCGCTGTGCGCTTCTGCCGGCGCTGGTAACTGGGACGGCCGGCGGCACAGGGATTCCCGCCTGGTATCTCTGCGCGGCCGGTGTCGCTACCGACACGTTCGGCGCGCGTCCCTCGAGGTTCCAGGGCTGCGTCGTCCAGCTCGGCGACGAGAACCTGCCGAGCGTCGACGCGCCACCCATGTTGGCCGTTACTTGGGTCGACACGAACGGTGTCGCACTGCTGACGCTGACAGGCTGCGGTGTCGCGACAGCGGGCCTGGTCGTCGCGGAGCTGACGGCCGCCCCCATCGCCGTGTAGGCGATGAAGTTTCCGAAGAGCTGGGCGATGTTGATCGGGTAGCCGCCGCTCACGGACTGCTCGAGGTACTGGCCGAGGAGGGTGCTGCTGTCGAGCCCGAGGATCGGAACGCCGTTCGGGTTGAGGATGCCGTCGATCTGGCTGATGATCGACCCGACACCGCCATTGGTGGTCGCTGGTTGGGCTGCCGCCTGGATGGCCGGGGCTGCCGGGTTGGCGGTTTGCGGTGCGGGCGTGAACGGCGTAATCGCCGACGTCGCAGCCGATGACGTCGCCTGGTACTGAACCATCGCGGCGGCGTCCTGCGCCCACATTTCGGCGTACTGCGCCTCGGTGGCCATGATCGCCGGGGTGTTCTGGCCGAGCAGGTTGGTCGCAACCAGTGCGGCGAGCTGTGCACGGTTCTCGGCGATCACGGGAGGCGGCACGGTCGCGGCGAACGCCGCCTCGTAGGCTTCCACAGCGGCAAGTGCCTGTGCGCCGATCTGCCGCGTCTGCTGCGCGGTCGCTTCCATCCATGCGATATATGGCTGTACCGCTGCGGCCATGTCCTGACTCGACGGGCCCAGCCACGCGCCGCTGACGAGTCCGGTGACGGCGGCGCGGTAACCGTTGGCCGCCGCTTCCAGCTCAGCACCCAGCGTCTCCCACGCCTGTGCCGCAGCGATTAGCGAGCCCGGGCCCGGGCCGGCGTACATGCGGGCCGAGTTGATCTCAGGTGGAAGCGCAGCGAAGTCCATCGAAACCCCTCCCCGACCAGATGTATCGGGTCGACGGCGTGGGGCAGCCGGCCGATCAGGTGCAGCACCACCGTGCCGATCACCCAATAGGTGAGCAGCGGATGCGTTTTGGCGTAGCGGCGGCTGGCGTCCGACAACATCTCATCGGGCGGGCACAGCGCATCCCACACACCGACAGCCGCCGCCAGCGCAGCACCCAGCACGATCCACGCCTTATCGGACGGTCTCACCTGAATCCTTGGCTGTAACGGTCGAGCAGCCTGTCAAGCATCGACTGCCATGTCCATTCGCGCTCGATCTCGCCTTGATCCCGCGCGGCGCGTAGTTGCGCCAGCGCGGTGGTGATCTGCTCAGTCAGCGGCGACCGCGCCTGCATGAGGTCACGTCACATCTGTTCGGGGTGGCGGCGTTTCGCCGTTTCGATGCGCCGCTCGAGGTCGAGCCGTGCTTCGCGCTCGTCACGCAGCTCGCCGCGGACACCGCCGATGTCCTGGCGGATGCCGCGCATATCGCGGCGCACGTCATCGAAACCGGCGCGGACCTCGGCCCGGAACTCGTCCAGATCTTCCCGCAGGTTCGAGTCGTGACCGTTGACGAGCTGGTCGCGGATGCCGCCGACTGCGCGTGCATGGTTGCGACTGTCGATCCATGCTTTCCCCAGCCGCCGACCGTGATGACGACGAGCCCGGCCAGCCCGATCAGGGTGGTCGGCTCGCCCATCAGGAGGCGAACTGGTCGAGGTCGTCGATCAGCGGCTCTGCGGTCTTGATGAAGCCCGCCACAGCGGCAATCACCGCCAAGCCGCTGCTGATCGCGCCGGCCCACGTCTCGGGAAGGATGCCGGCGAACTCATGCAGCGCGTAGGTACCGACAGAGCCAGTGGCGGCCAGGACCGCGACCGCGGCCTGCGCTGCCTTGGACGGCTTAAACGGGAGTTTGATACTCATCTTCGATGACCTTTCGGGGTTTAGGCCGCCGCGCGGGCGGCTGTGAGTGTTGCGATGTTGTGCAGGAAACCCACGGCGTTGGCGACAAGGTTTGAGTAGCCGCCGATCTCGCCGACGTAGCTGATGTGCGGTGCGGTTGGGCCGCCGGGCGCAGCCAGGAAGTCGATGCCCTGCAGCGCGGCCTCGACGGCGGCCTGGGTGCCGGTGGCGTTGGCCTGCGGCCCGCTGATCAACCCGATCAGCAGTCCCTCGAGCGCGCCCAGTCCGGCGGCCGCCAGCCCGGCGATGCCGCCGGTGAACGCCGGGATCAGACCGAGATCTTTGACGGCCATGACCAGTGCGTTGACAATGTCGGTGGTCAGTGCGCCGAGGTCGTTGAACTGCAGGCCGGTGGCCACGGTGTAGACGTCGGTCATGTCCTGCCCGACTTGGCCGTTGGGGACGCTCGCGTACATGTCGAGGCCGGCGTCGCCATTGGCCGGGCTATGCACGTAGTCGGCCCACGACCTGCCCGTCGCGCATCGGCAGCTCGGTCATGTTCAGCGACGAGATGCCGTGCCCCCCTGGGTCGGCGATACCTGGGGCGTAGAAACCGGCTCCGCGGCACGGGTTTCCGAACGTGTAGCCGCCCACGAAATTCGGGGCGTACTGCGCGAGAGGGCCGTCCATGATGTCGATCGCGACGCGTGACACCACCTCGGCGCCTTGGCTGTAGCCTCCGAGGACGAACGTCTGCAACGGGTTGGCGGCGAGCCATTCCGCGATCCAGTTGTAGCCGTCAGCGACCGACTGCTGGTAGCTCGGCGACGAGGCCGAACCGCCCACCGGGCCGAACGACGCCGGGTAGGGCACCGCAACCTCGTAGCACAACCCGTCATCGACGTAGGTGTTTAGCCCGGCGACCACCATCGACGGGTACTGGGTGCCCGGCGCCGACTCCCACGTGCCGCCCACGGTGAGCACAGCGTGCCGGACCTTCACAACACCGGAGATGCCGGCCTGCAGGTCCGCCCACCCGGTCATTTCGCGCTCGTCGGAAGACCGTTGGCTTTGCGCCACTGGATCGCGAATTCCATCAACTCGATCAGCACGTCCCCGGAGTCGCGTTCGATGCCGTCGGAGAAGACGTGCGTCCACGCGATCTGCTCGGCGACGGTGACCTGCTGCTCGAACGCGTCATAGGTGCCCTGATAGCTCTGACCGTTGTGGGTAGAGTTCCAGGGGCCGCGCGCCGGGTCGTTGACGATATCGCCGATGTTGCGAGGATGCCGCGCCAGCACGTTGCGCCACGGCATCGGTGTCCCATCGACTTTCACCCCAGAGACGTCGGCCTGCAAGCTGTTGGCGTCACTCATCATTGCTTCCCTTCGATAGAGTTCTTGACCGACGCGAGCGCGTCGACCGGCGTGAGGTTTTGGCCTTGCGCGTTTTGGCCGAGCTGAGGCCAGCCTTGACCGTTGGGTCCGCGCAGCTGGTCCCAGACCTCTCGTACCTTTTGCAGCAGCTCTTGCTGCTCAGCGTCGGTCAACGCCATAAATAGTCCTCCTATACCTAGTAGTGATCTCAGATCATCAACAGAGCCACGAAACGCGTTGGCGTCCACGGACATTCCCGCAACCAGCGCGGCGTCGGTGAATTGCCAAATGACGGGGGTGGCGCCGCCGTAGCCGGTCCAGCCTTGGCCGTTGTCGCCGCCCGCGTCGGCGTATTCGGCGCTGGCGTAGTTGCCCTCTTCGTAGTAGGCCGACGACACCAGCCCGACCACACCGGACAGGTCGGGGGAGCCGATCTGCTGCCAATACCAGTGCGGTATATAGGACAGCCGCATGTTGACACCCGCCGCGACGAACGCGTTCCACACCGCCCAAAAGTTGGTGATGTCACCGGAGTTGGCTTCGAAGTCCAGCATGCACGGCGCCGCCCCGTTACTCGGGTCGTTGGCCAGATAGGTTTGCGCCTGCTGCGCCGCATCGTTGGTGGTGACATAGTGGTAGCCGACAACCAGGTTTCCGGTCTGCTGCGCCCAGTCCCATACGGTCGGCCAGTACGGGTCTCGGTAGTAGTTTCCTTCCGATACTTTGTGCTCGATCCACGTGAAACCTTCGGAGATGATCTCGTTGAGGGCCGAAACGATGGCCGCCGCTGGCTGGCCACCCCAGTTGTTATTGGATAAATCCACTCCGTACAGCGTCACCTGTTTTTCCTCCTTAGACGTATCTGCGTGCGTTGTGGAACGGGCCGCCTTGGACTATCGGCACTTCTTCTACTGGCACCCCGTAGGTGGCGGCTTGGATGATGTTGCCGTCGCCGCTGTAGATCGCGGTGTGGGAGGCGTCGGGGTAGAAGGTGACCACGTCGCCGGGCTGCAGGTCGGGGCGGTCGACCGGCTGGCCGCCGACCGCGAGCGCCTGACTCGAATGCGGCAGCGTGATGCCGACTTGCGCGTACGCCCACACGACCAGCCCGGAGCAGTCGAACGCATCCGGACCCGCCGCGCCCCACTGGTAGGGTCTGCCGATCGCGGTACGGGCCACCGCCACAACAGTGGCAGCGTCAGCCTTCGATTGCGGGGACATCGCGCTGAGCAACAACAGATGCGCGGCGAGCACGGTCGCGCCAGTTCGGATCACGGTCCAGGACGCGGCGCCAGCTCGTCGCTGTCTTTGCGCGGACGCCGTCGCGGCGTCGGGGCTAGCACGGGTCCGGTGTCCAGCTTGCGAAGATCACTGGACAGCTTGTCGAAGTCGACACCCGCGGGGCTCTTGCCGCCGGTGAACATTTCCTCGGTGAGCGCGACGACAGCGACGGTGTTGAAGGCGCTGAAGAACGGCGCGGTGATGGCGCCGTCACCGCCCCATGTGGGCAGCTGCGCGGTGTGGCGGTCGGAGGCGCCCCACACCGGAATGTAATGTCCGCCTTCGACCCGGTGACGGCCGGGGATGAGATGCCACGCTTGCCCGGATTCGAACTGCGCTTCCGCGTAGTCGGGAACCAGGATTCCCACACCCACCACTTCAAACAGGCTCAACGCGATCAGCATTTCGTCCCAGTCCCCCGGTGTCAGCCCGGCGTAGGCGACGATCTTGTGCCGGTTGCCGTCCGCGTCCACGATGCCAGTGTTCTGCCGGAATTCGTAGAGTTCGTGGACGTCGGTGCCTTGGTCGCTGCCGGGATCGGCGGGGTTGTATCCGGTGATCTCCGAGTAGTTCTGCACCGCGGTGTCGTCGGTGAAGTTGACGGTGACGCCGCGCAGCGCGTTCGCCAGGCGGATCTCCTCGATGCTGCCCGCGATTGCGCAGTCACCGATCCGGTCGTTGAGGTACATTCGCGGCTTGACCAGACCGGCGTGCCCGAGCGGGAACTTCAGCGAATCAACGCTTGGCAGGTCGCTGGTGTAGTAGTCGCACAGCCGGATTCGCGGATGGGTGTGGACGGGCTTCAATCCGAGCTTGTATTTCACGGCGGTCTCCTATGCTTGCTCGAGTGCTTCGCCGAGCTCGGCGAGCGCTTTGTTGTGGCGGTTGTGGGCCAGGACGTGCCCGGCGGCGACGATGGCGGCGATCGGCCACTCGATCAGCTCGAGCGCTGCCAGCGCAGCCACACCGCCGTAGTAGGCCAGCTGGTCGAGCTCCGGCACCGGCACCGTGCCGAACAGCGGAAGCGCAATAGTGGGGCGGTGTTTGGCGGCCACCTGTTTGACCGCGGTTGCTTTCTTGGGTGCGGGCATCAGGAACCTTTCTGTTTGCCGAGCATGTTGGCGTGGATGGCGTCGATGCGGCCCCGGGCCTCGGCGGCGACGTAGGGGTCGGCGGTGACGCTCATTTCGTTGTCCTGCAAGCGTTCGCCCGCGTCGCTCCAGTTGGTTGAGCCCTGAACCACCCAAAGGTTGTCGACCACAACCATTTTCATGTGCATGATGCGGCCGTGTTCGCTTCGTCCGATAGCGATCGACGACGCCGGATAGTCCTGCTGGGCGAGCAGCTGGCGTTCGTGGACGCCGCCGGCCTGCGAGCTGTCCAGGGTGAGCTGCACGTAGCAGTGCTCTTGAACGAGCTTGCTGCGCAGTATTTCTGCGAGCTGCGGGTCGTCAAATCCGTACATGGCGACAACCAGGAGTGCTGGGCGCTGTTGAGCAGATAGCACAATGCGCCGTGCACGTCGTCGACCGGGGCGTAGAGGGTGCGCCGGTGCTCGGGATAGCCGGGCGGCAGCGGTTGGGTGCGGTATTTGTCGAGCACCGACAGGCTGTAGAGAGGGTGAGCGCGGGTGCTCATTTGTTGTCCTTGTGGCCGTGATGGATGGCGTGGCCGACGTATTCGAGGATGGCGCCGATGGCAGCTGAGGCGAGGCCGCCGGTCGCGAAGGCGGTCAGCCAGCCGGTTGCGCTCATGTCAGGCGGGTGTGATGACGCCGATGCCGTCTGCCGACCAGTTCACCGCGAACACGCCGTTGGACGGGGACTGCACCCCGCCGAAGTCGACCCAGCCGATCAGCGGATCGGTTGCGGCTGAGCCGGTTTTGGCGTCGTAGAGCACTGCCTTGTACGCGGAGAATGTGGCGTTGGACCATTGCGCGTTGGCGCCGGTGAAATCCCAACCTGCTGGGGTGATTACGATCGACCCGATCACCACACCCCCGGCGGTGTAGCCGGGGCCGCTGATCTCATACGCCTGCGGCGTCGACCAGAACTGGTCGGCGGCTTGGTTGGGTGTGTAGCCGGAGCCGACGAGCGCCAGCTTGAGTGTGTCCGATGTCAGGTTGATCTTTCCCTGCGCCAGCGCAGTGAAGAAGCTGTTGTAGAAGTGAGCGGTTACGGCCATGCTGATGAAGCCGCCTTTCTGCGGACGTGTTGTGCGGGAGGGGTTTTCGTTTGAGAGCCGCTGTCAGCGGGCTAGTTCCATTCGATGAGCGTGTAGCCGCCGCCGCCGGAGCCACCGGCGTACCCATTGAGGCCGATGGCGCCGCCACCGCCGCCGCCACCGCCGCCGCCGTACAGGCCGCCGTTACCGCCGGTGCCGTTGCAGCCGCCGCCGCCGCCTGCGCCTCCGTTACCGGCGGCCGCGTTGGCTGGTGTCGCGCCGCTGCTACTGCTGCCCGAACCGCCGGTCACGGTATTCGAGCTGCCGCCACTGCCGCCAGCGCCAGCGCCCAAGAAGCCCTCGCCGCCACCGCCACCACCGCAGCCGACGTTGTTGGTGGTGTCGCTGGTTCCGGCGTCTCCGTAAGAGGTGCTGCCCCAGCCGCCGGCGGTTCCGGTGTGTGTGGTCGCAGAAACCCCGGTCGCCGACGATGTGCCGCCAGCGCCGGGAGTGCCGCCGGTTGAGCCGCCCTGGCCGCCCCCGGCCGACAGCGCGACGCCGCCCGAGGTGAACGTCGACGCGGTGCCGTTGCCACCTGACGACGCCCCTCCGGCACCCACTCCGACCGAGTACGTGGAGCCCAGGGAAGCGACAGGGATCCATACCCGATCGATACGGCCGCCGCCACCACCGCCACCGCCGCCGCCGGACAGGCCGCCGTTACCGCCTGCACCGCCGCCGCCGATCAGCGTCACGTAGCAGCCTTTGGTGCCGGCCGGGACGGGCTGGTTGGTGCGCGCAGTGTTGGTCTCGTTGAACGGCGTGGACGACGAGACGGTCGCGGTGGGCGCCGGCATGGAGGCGGCCGCGGCCATCGCGGGTGGTGTGATCGTGCCGCTCGTTGAGAGGGCCGGCGCAGGCATGGTTGCGGTGGCGGCCATCGCCGGGGCCGGCACGATGACCCCCACCGTGGGTGCGGGCATCGTTGCGACGGCCTGCATTCCGGGAACCACCATCATGATGGAGTCCTGAATGCTGGGCGCGGGCATCTTCGCGATCGCCGACATGGCCGGGACGGTGACTGCTGCGTCGATCACCGGCCACCAGCCCGTCGACGAGGGCGGTGCAGACCAAACACTGTCCCCGAACGGCAGCGTCATGACTGGTACGCCCTAATCCATGCTTGGCCATCAGCGCCCGCGCCGCCGAACAAATACGGCGCCGCACCGCCGCCACCACCCCGGGCGCGCTGCCGGCGAAGCTGTCGAACACCGTGCCCCCGCCGTAATAGATGACGCCGTTGTAGGTTTCGTTTCCGGGTGAGGCGCCGAATTGACTGGTTGGGAGGAAGCCCGATCCCCCTGCGCCGCCGGGACAGGTCAGTGTGTGCTGGGTGCCCCCAGGGTCGGTCCACTGGAATGTGGTCGCGGTGCCTGGAAGTCCGGCGGTGAAGTATTGAATCTGCTGCGGCCCACCGGCACCCACGGTGACGGTGATCGTGCCGCCGGGCGCAATATCGGTTCCGACAACCAGGGTTCCCACGTTCCAGCTGCCGGCCGAACCGCCCTGCCCTCCGATGAAGACTTCCGCGCCCTGGCCGGCGCCGCCGCCGCCGACGCCGACAAGGTCGAGCTTGTTGCCCGCAACCATCCAAGGCGGCAGCGTGAAGGTGTATTGGCCGGCCGCGGCGTAGGTGCTCGTTACGGGTGGCTGGTAGTTCGGCGGTACGTTGCTCACCCCGAGCCCGACGTATGGGGTGTTGCCGGTGTAGGTGATGCCGCTCGATAGCGCGGTGGGCCCGCTGGATCCGGTGTTGCGGGTGAAGCCGGTCTGTTTCGTGTTCGCGCTCGGGTGGTCGGTTTGCCAAGATTGGCCCAGCCCGGCGATGTACACGGTGCCGGAGCCGACGACCTGGTATTCGACCAGGATGACATCGCCTGGGTTGACCGGGATTTCGTCTGCGTAGGGGAAGGTGTAGACGTTCCACTGCCCGGTCGTCGACAGGTTGGTGTGCAGGTCGCCGGAGCTGAACAGCGGCGTGATGTTGCCGGAGCTGTCCATCTTGGCGAAGTTCAGGTAGAACGCTGTGACGGTGCCGGAGTAGTAGCCCCACCACTGGTGAAAGCCGAGGGTTTTCGCCTGGCTGGCGCGCAGAAAGCCGCCGGCCGACGCGGATTGGGTCGCCGTCACCGTCGAGGGAGCCGAACCGGAGCCCAGCGATTGCAGGCTCATGTTGGACTCGACGGTTTCCTCAAGGCCGGCCGAGACCGCCCGGTTGTCCTGAATGCCGAGCGTGTTGGTGGCGTTCTGCGCCAACGTCATCGCGTTGACGGTGACGTGCGCGGCGCTCTGCACCGCCTGCGTCACCGTCGACAGCGGGTTGCCGCTGCTCGACACCCCCGACAGATTGAGCGCGTTCGCCAGTGTGGTGGCGAGGTTGTCCCACATGTTTTGGATCGTCGAGCCGATGTCTTCGATGCCCTGAATCCCCTGGATGGCGGACGCGGGAACGCCGGACAGCAGACTCGAGGGGATCGTGTTGACCTTCTTCACCGAGCCGTCGTCGAACCACACCTGCCCCGCAGTCGCAATCGCGTCCACCAGGGGGCGCAGAAAGACCGTGTCAACGCTGCCGTCAATCGGGACGGTGAAGGTTTGCGAAAGCTGCTGCCACACCGACTGGCTCGCTGGCGGGTTGGTGAACTCGGCCAGCACGACCGATGACACGCGTTGCGGCACCTGCATACCGGCGAACTTGTACTGCAGCACCTCCAGCCGGATTGGGTTGGTTCCGGTGTAGACGAGACCGGCCCACTTCGCCCAGATCGACATGGCGAGCTGCTCGCCGGGCGTGACCGGGATCGGGTTGCCGACATCGGAGTAGAGGTATGCGCCGTCGGGTTGGATCAGCAGCGAACCGGGGTTGGTGCGCCCGGTGGTGCCGTCCCAGGTGATCTGCGGGGCGCGCGCCGACACCGACGCCGCGGTGTCGAAGCCGGGCGCCCACAGCAGTTCGGGGTTGATGTCGACGATGTGCGCGCCCGCGAGCACAACACCGGTTGCGGGGCGCAGCTGGCCGGCGATGTTCAATCCGGGGATGGCCTGCAGCGCGTTAGCGAAGTCCCCGAACGGGTTTCCGGTCAACAAGCCTTGCAGCGAGTTGACCAGCTGGTTGATCGCGTCTTTGCCTTGCGACAGGATCTGCGACACCGGGTTGTTGGTGCCGGAGCCGCCGAACAACTGGACCACGTTGTCGATGGCCTGCTGCACATCGGTTGCGGCGTCGTTGATGTCGGACTGCAAGGTGTTCGACCACGACGACAGCTGCGCGAGCACACCGCTGAGGTTTTGGCCGGTGACCACGCCGATCAACGCTTGGACAACCCAGCGCAGGAATCCCTCTATGAGCTGCTGGCCGATCGCCTCAATCTGCTGCGGGGTGAACGGCGCAACATTCAGCGAGCTGCCTGGCGGGTAGTGTACGGACGGGTCCGGTGTCGTCCAATTCGGCGCTGGACTGGTCATGACGACAGCGGCGCCCCTACCACGGTGAACACGCAGCGGCCGGTGGAGTATTCGTCAGTTGTCGCCGCTTGCTGCTCGGCGTTCAAATACACGGTGGCGGACGTTCCGGCGCCGACTTGACCGACCGAGCCCCGTTGAGCAAAGCCCCGAACTCGGGGATGATCACAGGCGCCGGGGCGCCGCGCCCAGCGTGCCGAATCCGCGGCCGATCTCGGCGCCTCCTGTGTGTTTGGTGCGCCGCCTAGCCGGGCCACCAAATCCACCTTCGTGTTCACGGTGCCCGCGACCTCAACGGAGGCGAACACCAGCGGAAGATACGGCTGGGTCTGGGCAGGTATCGTCAGCGATGACAACGTGCGCACTTGGCCGCCCGAGGTTCCGGTGGTGGGTATCCCGGTGACGTTGTAGGCGAACAGGAATGGCAGCGGAGCCGGGTAGAATTTTCCGGTCGCCGAGTTGAACAGCAGCGTCGCGCCGTTGACTAGGGTTCCCACCAGGTCTTCGGCGCTGGCGATGAGGAAGCTGCCGACGGTGCCCGGTGAACCTTGCGGCAGCCCGAGGTCCAGCGCGTACGCGGACGGGATCCCGGGGCCACCCGGCGCTGTTTCGCGCAGGTCGGCGGTAGCGCTGCTGCCCGCGGCTAGCGTGTTGACGTTGCCGATGGCCAACTGTGGTGGGGGACCGGGCTGGCCGGCGGCCAGCGGAGGTATCCCGTTTGCTTGTGCGCCGCCCGGCCCGAACACCATGACAGCGGTTTTCGTCGAACCGGGGTCTATCCCCGCCGGCCACAGGACCGGCCCGTAATACAGCACCGAACCGGCGGGGTAACCCTCAGGGTTCCAATTCCATTGACCTAGCGGATAATTCGCACCCTGCGCGGTGATGTCATAGTCAACCAGGATCACAGCCCCGTTCGCCGGCGGTTGCGCGAATGTCAGAGTTGACGGCGGATCCTCGCTGTAGTCAACGCCGTCGTGTTGGCGTTCACCGTTCACGTAGACCCGAGTGCTGCCAGGGTAGAACGGCTGCGACGTAGTGAAAACGGTGTTGGTTCCGTTAACAGCCCCGGACGGGGCTTCGCCGTAAATACTCACACCCGCTGCCCTTTTCCTGTTTTTTAGCCGTTGGGGGGAGCGCCGAGCGCAAGCATCAACCCCTGCTCAACGTCAACTATTTTGCGTTGGATCAATGTCATAGGCGCTTCTTCGCGGCGCCCGTCGCCAACTTGGACATCGATACGGCACCGTATCTCTGCGTTGTCGATGACTTTGATCTCGTCGAGATAATCGGTGTAGAGGACGCCGCGGCGGATGAGCGACGCCAGTTGGCCGGGGAAAACGTCTTTGAACAGCCGCCACGGCATGCCGTGGTAGAACGTTAACTGCGCCGCCGGGTATCCGTTGGTGTCCCAACCCGCCGAAATGGCCGCGAACATCGTGTCGATGTCGTATGTGGATTGGGTGGGGAAAAACCGCTCAGGAAACCCGTACGGCCCCAGCGCAACTCTGCGGTCGAACCACTCGAAAAGCTCGAACGCCAGAAACGCGTTGTCGAGCAGCCCGTCAAAAATGCTGTTCGAGATGCCGGTGATCCCGATGGTCATCATCAGAATGTCCACCAGGTATTCCAGGCTGGCGTTTATGAAATCGTTGAGCCACTTGGGTGACTTGCCGCCCAGAATGACCTGCCAGCACACCGGATGGTGGTGGGCGACATCCATCGACACTATTCCCGAGTCGTCAGCGTCAGCGTTGAACACCACCCACGGTGGAACGAAATTCACCCCGAGCGTGGGCGCGATAACGATGTCGGAACCCGGTGGCACGTACTCGTTGTCGGGGTTCAGGAAGGGGTTGAGAACGCCGCCCAGCAGCGAGCCTTCGAGGTCCACCAAATCCTGGACAGCGCCGTCCACCACAGTGCCCGTCGGACCCGTAACTCCAAGGTAGTTGCGCAAGTTGAAGCACAGGGTGGGCGCCTGTAAATCCCACAGCAGTCCTTCGGGTTGCGGCTCGCCGGGCATCCACAAATCCATGCTGGGATAGATACCGTTGTCGGCGAGCTGTTGTCGCATCAGCTGCCACAGCGTGTCCATGCGACCGTTGACCTCGATCCATGGCGATGTGTCTGTCAGCGGGTCGGTGGGTATCACGCACACCGGAGTGGTGACCATTTGCATGAACTCGCTGAGGGAGATGCTGTTTTGCATGAGGATGGTGCCGAACCAGGTGCGCCAATCTAAGTCGAGGGAGCCGAGCGTGTTGAACAGCTCCCAGAGGCCGAGTTGCAGCCGCATACAGTTCTCGGCCACCAGCGTTTTGAACACTGTGATCGCCGGTCCGATGAGGACCGCTTCGGATGGCTGCACTTCGATAGGCAGGAATGGCTGTGGCCATGCGACAATCCGGTCCAGCATCGTTAAGTCGCCGACCAGTTCGCACTCTACGGTCTCGGCGCCGTCGGGGTTGATTTTGTCGTGCGCGACGTCGATGCGCCCGACCAGCGGCCGGCTCCCCTTCGAAATCGATCACCACGGGAACGACCGTTGTCTGACAAGTGATCGCAAGCTCGGCCAGCGGGTCTTGTCCTTTGAGCGTCAATGTGCCGTCGGGCAGTTTCAGACGCGGGAAGGTGCAGGTGACTTCGATGTAGTCGCCGCACTGGTATTCGGTGCGGTAATAGTTGTCGAACAGCCGCACATCCATGTTGATCGGCACGGATTCGTGCGGCCGGGCCAATTGCAGCGCACTCGACATCGCCGCGACGGGATCGGGCCCGGTCAGCGTAACCTGTTGCTGGTCAAGGCTGCTCATTCCGGCCACACCCTCATCGGTGTGATAGAGGCGACCATTTTCGATGCCGGGTTGCCGCCGGTGATCGAGCACGCGATAGCCGCTGGCTGCGCGTATTGTGGCTGCGCCACACCGGGAATCGGGTTGGTGTAGTTGCCGGTGATCAGCGACGCCAGCGGGGCGGTCTGCGGCAGCGCCCCAAACGCCGACTCGAACTGCTGCAGCAGCGGCGGCACGTTGTTGCCGCTGACAAAGTTGATGAGCGTGTCGAGCAGCGACGGCGACGCCGACTGCGGCGCCTGCGACCGTGGCGGGGTGAGGTCGACGACGCGCGGCAGCCGGGATAAAGTGTTGATCAGCGCAATGTCACCGGCGTTCAGTGGTCCGAACGTGATCATCGTTGTCGAGCCGGGGCCGTTGGCGAAACTGAACGTGGCCCCGTCTTCGGTTCCCGCGTAGCACAGGATGGCGGGCCAGCCGTCCTGGTCACCGATGTTGCCCAACTGCAACCAGCCGGAGCCCGAGCCGGTCCACCCCGACGTGTCACGCGGGAAGGTGTCTGTCCACGGCACACCGAGCCAGAACGCGAGATCGTTGCGGATCTTCTGCGTGAACTCCTGATGCAGCACGAGCCGCGGCAGCTGCTTGATCTGATCCGCCCACGGCTCGCCCCAGCGGGCCGGGAACCACCAATAGCCGCGGTCAACCGTCCAATATTCCAGCGAGCCTTGCAGATTCGGGTTCCACGCACCGATCCACTCCGACACCAGGCGCGACATGCCTTGCGGGGTGGTGGCATGCGCCTGCAAACGCATCGTCAAGTTGCAGGTGTCATACATGGTGTAGGTCCAGGTGACGCCGGGCTGCCGCGCTCCTTTGAGGTCGATGTGCTTGAAACCTGGTGTGACACCGGATAATCCGTCCACCAAGAGGATGCCGTCTTGGATTCCGGGCCACGGCGCCTCCGGCCCGCACAGCGTGAACTTCGAGTTTCCGTCGGGGCTGGTGAACTTGATAGTGGGTATTGCGCCGTCCAGCAGATCGGCTGCGCCCTGGGGCAGAATCGTGGCGTCGTTGGTGGCGTAAATCAGAGGGTAGGTCGTCATCGCGGCAATCCGTACGGCCTTGGGAATTGGCGTCCGGCAGTGTTGGACTGCGCGGTTTGCTCGGTCATTAACCGTTGACGGAACTCGTCGGGGTTGTTGGCTTGCACGACGATCGGCGCGTTGAACTGCGAGCCGATCCGGTCCCCGTTGTGCACGTCGCCGCCGCTGGCCGGGGTGAGCGGCTGCTGGGTCTGTCCCGCGGTGTTCGGCGTTGATGGGCGCACACCCGCGATACCTGTCAACAGGCGGCCAGGCAGTGTTTTGCCCCACTGCGACAGCGGGCTATCGGACGGGATCAAGGTGCTGAGAACGCCTTCGGCGGCGATGCCGCCCAGCTGGCCGAGGTAGCCGCCGGTGCGGTTCAAGTCCTGGAAGGCGACCTGCATCCCGGCGCCGGCCGCGCTGCCGCCGGGAAACATCGAACCAGCTGAAGCCGCCGCCGACTCGGCGGCGCCGATGATGCCGCCGCCGAAACCGAGCCCCGGCGAGGGGGGCAGGTCTTGGCCGGGAAGCCGCTGGGATGCGCCGGGTTTGGCGACACCTTCCGGGGTGTGCGCGGAGCGGTCCTCGGCCGACACTTCGCTGGCCTGGGTGCCTTTGTTGCCCGGGCCCGGCGATTTCGGCGCGCCGACCGGCAAATGAGGCTGCCCGCCTGACTTCTGTTGCGGCGCGGCCGGTGGTTTCGGCGTCGGCGGCGGCGGCTGCGTCGGGTCACCGCCGCCGACCAAATAGACCGCACCACCGTGATTGCGATGCAGGGCATTACGGAACGCATAGACCGCGTCCTGGCCGCCCATCGCGCGCACGTCGTCGGCGGTGAGCACGTGTTCGCCCGGCGACAGCCACGCTGGGATGATGTCGGTGCCGGCCGGGCCGCCGGCAGCGAAGCGCGGCGCATCCATCGGCGCGAGATTCACCGCCCCGGATGGGGGCCCCATCGGGTGCGGTGGCATCGGTATCGGCGCGTGTGCCGTGGGCGGGCTGGCGCCCAACACGTTTGACAGATCGAGCTGTTGCCGATTCGGCGGGGCTGTCGCTGGGCCGCCGAGCATTCCCGGCAGACTCAAGCGTGGCCCAGACGCCCGGCCGGTAATAACTCGGAGATATGTCTCGATTGCCGGAGGTACCGGCTGCTGAGGCGCCGGGATCCCGGCGGCCTTGTCAACCACGCCGGGCAGCGTTGGGAACGGCCCGAGCTGAGGCAGGGGACCGTGGGTCAGCGCCGGCTGCGGGGGCTGGAACATCGCCGGCGCCGGTGACGCTGGCCCCGGCGGTGCTGGCGTCGGTGGTGCTGGCGTCGGCGGTGCGGAAGATGCTTCGGGCGCAGCCGACGCGGCGCCTGTGCCGGTCGGCGAACCATCGGCCGGTGGGGCCGTATCGCCGTCGGCTCGCCATCCGGCCGTGGCGGCGCTGCTAGGCGGCAGCGGTGTGCCGTAGTCGCCGAGGTCTGCGTAACCGCCGGGAGCGCCGAAGTCCAATCCAGCGTCCAAGCCGTAGTCGGCGCCCACTGCGCTGGAGCGGATGGCGTTGCCCAGCATGGCGCCCTCTATCGGGCCGATCGCCAGGTCGGCGAGGAAGGTGACAAGCCACTCCCCTAAGCCTTTGACCCCGCCGGAGAGGCCGAAGCCTTCCGCGAGCGGTGCGCCGAACCGCAACCCGCCGAAACTGTTCGCGCCACCGCGCAGCGGGTGAAAAGCGCCCCGCTCGGCGTCTTCGAGCTTGCGCTGCGCCAGATCGCGCTCGGTGTGCAGGTGCTCGATCTCGTGGTCGAGCCGATCCCGCTCGGACTGCTTGGCGGTTGCTTTGAGTTCGTTGCGGCGTTCTTCGGCGTCGTGAATCTCGTTGTCGAGATGTCGCAGCCGTTCCCGCGCGGCCGCGACTTTCGTCGTCGCGCGTGTGTAGCCCGGCTGGCCGCCGGGCTGGTCCTGCGTTGCGCCGGCCGGGATGCCGGCCCGCCGATGCCGCCGCCGCCGAAACCTCCGGCGCCCCGCCGAAGCCGCCGCCTGCGCTGTAGCCGGGTGGGCCTTGCAGGTCGCCGATCGGCAAAAACATGTGATGGTCGAACTGAGGGCTGTTCGCGCCCGCAGCGCCCGCTCCGACAACGAAGTTCCCGTGCGAGCCGCCGGCTTCGGCGTTCTCGCCGTCCGACAGCGTCATGGCGGCGTGCCCGGCGTTGCCGCCGCCGTGGTCGTACCAGCCGACGCTGATCGTGCCAGGGCCGCCGATGCCGGGCCGGAACCCCAGCGACGCCAGCCATTGGCCCATGTTGACGGTGGTGGGCAATCCGACGTTAGGGATGCCGAGCGCGCCGGCGATGACGCGGCCCACCATCCCCGAGCAGTCGTGGCGTGTGGCTTGACTGTAGGGCGTGCCGATCATCGAGTAAGCGGCCTGCACGTCGGGTCCGATGGCTCCCCCGCCTTGACGGTGCAGCGCGCGCCGGAACGCGTACACCGCGCCGTGACCGCCCATCGCGTCCACGTCGTCAGCGGTCAGGACGTGCTCGCCGTCTGCGCCCCAAAACAGCGCCGAGTCTTTGCCTTTCGGCCCAGGAGCGCGCAGCAGGCCACCGCCGGAGTGGCCGGCGAGCTGATGGTAGAGCCCTACGCCCGCGCCGCCTATGCCGCCGATGGCGGTTCCCCAAGGCCCGAACACCGATCCGAGGGCGGCACCGGTCGCGGCATCGGTGCCGACCACGGCCGCGCCGTGCCAGAACCCGCTGGGACCCGTCGCGTGTTGCAGCGCGTCACCGCCAAGCTGCGCGCCGAGAGCCAAGGCGCCCCCCTTGGCGAGACGTCCCAAAGCGCCGCTGAGGCGCCCCGTCGAGGCGGTGGCCGCGTCCTCCTCGGCGACGATCGTGCCGAGCCCGCTGGCGATTGGCGCGAGAACGGTTTCGGCGATCTTGGCGGCCTTGAATATCGCCCACGCGCCGCCCAGCGCGCCGAGCGCGTCGATGACGCCATGCATGATGCCTGGATGCTGCGCTAGGGCGTTAGCTACGTCCTTGACGACGTTCAGGGCGGTCGTCGCGGCGGGCAGGAAGTCGTTACCGATCGCAATCGCGGCCGCCCCGAACGCGGACTTGGCCTGGTCTAGCTTGGCGTTGAATGTGGTCTGGGTTTCAACGAAACCCTTTACGGTGCCGTCATGTTCGCGGACGGTGCCGTCGATCTCTTTGATTTTCTCGTTGGCTTTCGCACCGTTCTCGCCGGTCGTCTGGAGCGCGACCTGCAGGGTTTCCTGGTCTCCGGTGAGCAGTTTCAACGCCTGGTCGTAGCCGATCTGGTCGCCGATGCCCGACTTGATCAGACTGCTGAAGCCGGCCAGCTTGTTGTGCAGCGTGTTCCACTGACTGACCTCATTGGCCAGCTCGACGTTGAGGCCGCCGCGCGATTTGCAGTCCTTGTACGATAATGTGCCGTCTTTGATCTGCTGGGCGACCGCTTTCGCTGCCGGTGACAGCCCGTTGAACGCCTGCTCCTCGGCCCTCGCTAACTGCGAGCTTTGGTAGCGCACATCAAGATTGACTTTGCCGTCTTTGGTGTGTTCCTGCACGGCGCGCTGCAGAAGTTGCATGGTGCCGGCGAGTCCGCGCTCGCCTGGGTGATCTTGGATGTCCTGCGCGTCAAGACCGAGAGCGCCCATCATGTCACGCATCTGTGCTGTCGGGTTGAGCATCTTCTGCATGGCGTGCGCGATAAGCTCCGATGCGTGCTGCGCCGAGTCGCCGGACTGTGTCATTTGCGCGGTCACGCCGTACAGGTCAGCCATCAAGTGATGCAGTTGTTCAGCGTTGAGTCCCTGGCTTTTCCCGATGTTGGCGAACAGCGGCTCAGCTGTGTGCAATGCGCCTGCGAAATCGGCGAAATTGCTTTTCGCCATCCCAACGGCCGACACCATTTTCGACATGACATCAGCGGCGTGCTCGGGGCCGTATCCGAAGTCGTTCATCGACGTGGTCAGACCGGAGGACTTCTTTGAGTCTGCGTTTTCCGACTTGGCGCCCTGCGCCGCTGATTTGAGCACGTTCACGCCGTCACCGCCGCGATACCCGGCTTTTCCACGTTGTACATCGCGTTGGACAACTCTTGC